>JBFKXO010000001.1:0-68708 GCA_041638115.1 Litorivivens sp.
ATGACAACGCCAAGGCCTCTATTGAGACTGTCAACGTGAGCGGCTTTACTACAGCTACGCTGGGTGGCGGTGGTTCGCTGGATGCACTGAAGACCCTGTCATTGGCCAACAGTGGCGGCGCCACAGCGCTGACCTCTACCTCTACGACTCTGGGCGTAACCGTTGACAACATTCAGAACGCTGTTGACTTGGGTGCGGCCGTTACGGGCCTGACCCTGACCGCCAGCGGTGAAGACTCCAAATTTGCCCTGACCGCCGGCAGCCTTGCTACGCTGACTGTCGATGGCAGCGCGGACCTGGATTTGTCTGCGGGTGCCCCGGTAGCGCCGTCAATCACTGTTAACAGTTCAGGCAATGTAAACTTGGGTGACGTTTCTGGCACTGCTACCACGCTGACCGCGACAGCGGCCACGGGCGGAGTTACTGCAACGGTTGACGGAACCAAGACAACGGTTGCAACTGGTGCCGGTAATGACACCATCACCGTAGACACAGCAACCGTAACCAAGGGTATCAACCTGGGCGGTGGCGATGATGAGCTGGCGTTCAGTATCGCAACTGCTGTGCCGACAGGTGTCGTTGACGGCGGCGCAGGCACCGATACGGTAGCTATGTTGGCTGCTAATGCTGTGACCTTCAGTGCCAACACCAACTTTGCCAATGCCATTAAAGGCTTTGAGCGCCTGGCTATCACGGATGATTTTGCCGCCAGCGCTATTGATGCTGCTAACCTGGGTCTGAATCACATCACCCTGCGCGCAGGAACAACGACAGGTACTGGTGTAATCAATAACCTGGCAAGCGGCGGCACCGTGATCACTAACGCCGATGCGATCACTGCGACTACAACCATCGCGGTTAAAGACGCGGCAACTGGCAAGGCTGACGTGGTGAATCTGGGTATTGTTGCGGACAAGACCACCAAAGCTGACTTCACTGTCGACAATGTGGAAACCGTTAACGTAACGGCCACAGACGTGCTGGTTGACGCCAACTTGGACGGCAAGGATGACAACAATGCTATCCACGAGCTGACGCTGAATGCCGACAAGGCTACATCGGTCGTCATTACTGGTGATGATCTGATCCTAACCGGTGCAGCCCCGTTGGTAACGTCTGTCGACGCTTCTGCGCTGAAAGGTGGTTTGACCTACACCGCAGCCGGAGCCGCAGCCGGTACAACGGTATTGGGTGGTGCGGGTAACGACACGCTGACCGCCTCGGGCGAAGGCGATGTGCTGCGCGGTAACGACGGTAACGACACATTTACCGGTACCGATCTTACCCAGATCTACGGTGGTGCAGGTGCTGACGTGTTCAACTTCGCTGTTGTGGGCAACTACACGAAAGCCTCTACCGTGCATGATGCAGGTTCAGGTGACGTGTTCAACCTGGTTGACGTAGCCAACGCAAACACTGCGGTAGATGTGTTCTACGCACAGGGTGCTCAGTTCAACCCGAATACCACCACGGATGTTATCGGCAAGATTAACGCCGCGCTTACCCAGACGGGCGAAGGTGAGGCTTCATGGTTCCAGCACGGCGGCAACACCTATATCGTTATCGACGGTACTGATAATGCTGCGGCGGCCGGTGCGACTGACTCCTACCAGGCTGGTACGGACAACGTCATCGAGCTGACCGGCTTGTTTGACCTGGGCAATGGCGCCTCGTTCAACACGGCCACAGGCTCTCTCGAAATCGCCTAAGCACAGCGTCCGGCTCCGGCCGGGCCTTTCGTGATAGCAGCCCCGCCTTTTATAAGGCGGGGCTTTTTTTTGTCTCGAATATGGGCATGCCGGGGCTAGGTCTTGGCTGGCGCGGCTTGCAAATTTCAGCTCACCCCGACTGGGGCCAACATCTGTGTACCGGCCCGGCACGCGCGAGGTCCCTGTGCTACGATACGGCGCTGCAACGATCTGTCGATCGTTCGCTTTCTATTACAGAGCAAGGAAAATATTCAATGAGCGACTGGACAGCCGGCTACGTAGGCGATGTAGGTTATACCTTCGGATATTATCATGAGATGAATCCGCGCCGCTATGAACTCGCTTTTCTTAACGCCGGCGTGGATTATCCGCGGGCCGGTGCGGCCTGTGAGTTGGGATTTGGTCAGGGTGTCAGCGTTAACGTACATGCTGCGGCCTCGAGCTGTAACTGGTTTGCCACTGACTTTAATCCCGGTCAGGTAGCTTTTGCCAAGCATCTTGCAGAAGGTTCCGGGGCAGATGTCGGGCTCTACGACGAAGGTTTCTCTGATTTCTGCTTGCGGGACGATCTGCCGGACTTCGACTTTATTGGCCTGCATGGCATCTGGACCTGGATAGACGACGACAACCGCCGGGTGATTGTGGATTTTGTCAGGCGCAAACTAAAGGTTGGTGGGGTGCTCTATATTAGCTACAACACCTTTCCCGGTTGGGCCGACGTTGCGCCGTTGAGGCACCTTATGAAAGAGCATGCCGACAATTTTGGTGTGCCAGGGCAGGGTATTGTCAGCCGAGCCGGCGACGCCATCAATTTTGTCGAGCGGCTGATGGCGGTTAATCCGCGTTTTGCCAAGGCCAATCCCCATGTGCCTGAACGATACCGCAGCAGTACCAATAAAGACCGGCTCTATGTCGCCCACGAATTTTTTAACCAACATTGGCACCCGATGCATTTCTCGGACATGAAGGAATGGCTGTCTCCTGCCAAGATGCAGTTTGCCTGTACGGCTCATCTGCAAGACCACATCCCGGCAATCAATATTACTGAGGAGCAAAGGGCCTTTCTCGAGCAGATTCCCGATGCGGGTTTCCGTGAATCCGCGGCTGACTTTATGGTTAATCGCCAGTTCAGGCGAGATTACTGGGTGAAGGGGGCTAGGGCGCTGACGGAGCTGGAGGTCGTCGAGCGGTTTCGCGACCTCAGGTTGCTGTTGGTTTCCCACCGACCATCCGTGAGCCTGACGACTAAAGGTTCGCGAGGCGAAGCGACGATGACGGCCGAAATCTACGAGCCGTTTCTCGATTTGCTCAGCGAGCATCGTATTATGCGAGTGATTGAGCTAGAGCGCGCGCTTGCGAAAAAAGGCATCGGTTTTGCCCAGCTCCGCGAGGCAATTGTTTTGATGACGGGCCTTGGTCACGTTGCATTGGTGCAGGAAGACCATGTGATCGAGCAAAGAAAACCATTCTGCGACGGTCTCAACCAGCGTTTGATAGCTAATGCTCGCGGTAGTGGGGATGTTAATTACCTTGCGAGCCCGGTTACCGGAGCGGGGGTGGTCGTTACACGCTTTCAGCAGCTATTTCTGCGGGCGTTGTTTGCCGGCGCTGACACACCGTCGAAATGGGCTCTGTCTGCGTGGGGGGTGATCGCTGAGCTTGGGGAGAGAGTTGCAAGGGACGGAAAACCGGTCGATAAGCCCGAAGATAATATTGCCCAGCTTACAGAGCATGCAGAGGAGTTCGCTCACAAACGTTTGCCGATCTTAAAGGCTCTGGGGATCGCCTGATGGGCGTTGGCGCCGGCGGGTGGAAAGTGATTCGTAGGCTCGGCATTCTTTTTGATGATGTTCAAGAAAAGGGGGCAGATGTATTTATCCCAGCGTGGTCACAATCGCCAGCCTGTATTCATAGAGGAGCGCGATTACCAATATTGCCTCGCCAACCTTCAGGAAGGTTCGGCTGAGTTGGGTTCGAGCGTCTACGCGTTTAGCCTGCTGACGAATCATATTCACCTAATTGTTGGCGGCGCTCCGTCAGTTACTGCGATACCGGCGTTAATGAAGCGACTGGCCGGGCGACAAACACGGTTTGTGAACATGCTATAGCGCCGTACCGGCTCGCTCTGGGAGGGGCGGTATAAAATCAGCCCGGTGGATACGGATACTTACCTGCTACATTGTTGCCGTTACGTCGAACTGAACCCCATAAAAGCCGGGATAGTTGAGGCGCCGGAGGACTACCCTTGGTCAAGCTGCGCGACTCGACTGGGCGCTGCCCACCTTGACTGGCTGACTGAGCCTCCAACATATGCGGACCTGGCGGCGACCACGCCGGCTCGGATTCAGGCGTATAGGCAGTTTCTTGGTGCCAGCCCTAACACTTACCGTGACCAAGTGATTAAACAGGCGATACAGCGCAACCAGCTTACCGGCGGCATCAACTTTGTCGCCGAAGTTGAGCGCCGCACCGGGATGCGAATTGAGGCCCGGCCGGCGGGGCGACCGCGCGGAAAGTTATAGTCGGAACAACCCTTCTGGCTGCTTCTTAATACCGCCGCAATCTCCTCGTTATGTGACATTTACGTATTCTGGCGGTATAGCACCTGTGCCACAGTGATAAAAACGGCAAGGACCTACTCACTATGCACACGCCATTCACCTCTGGCCTGAGGGTAAAGCTCGGTATGGTCGCGGTCGGCTGCGTTGCGTTTGCTTCTCACGCGGCCGCCGGTTGGTACTTGACCCTTGAGCCAGGGTATACCAAAGTGAATTTGGCGCCAAAGGAAGCGCAGGTCCGCGCCGAGGTTGGCGAGGGCGGTTTGCAGAACCGCGAGCTGAATGATACCTCGCTGGGCTTTTCTGTCGGGCATCGCTTCGGCGAGTGGCTGGCGGTAGAAGCGGGTTATGTTGATTTGGGCGATGCGGAGTACGCCGTGACCAATGCCCAAAGCGCCGGGTCGTTGCTTGTCCCGGGACAACAGGCGTCGGGTGTGTACAAGAGCAGCTCCACCGCCGCGTTTCTGGGGCTGGACCTTCGTTTACCCCGCTGGTTTGACCTGACGCCCTTTATGAAAGCGGGCTATCTTTATTGGGAGCAAACCGCGCGGCTCACCATAAACGACAACAATGGCGCGCGGGTTACAGCGCTGGATGCCGACGGAGAAGCTGCATACCTTGGTGCGGGCGTTTCCTGGCAGGTCTCGGCGGTCGGGGCCATTGATTTTACCTACCGGCGTATGACGATCGGTGCAGATCTTGATGCAGAAATGGTCGGTCTGGGCCTGGTGCTTGAATATTAATGGTCTGGCTCGCCTGCCCCGCAAACTAACATCAACTCGATGTCTTTTCTTATATCAGCACTGGGCAAAAAGCCTTTAAAAGTTGACGTAACCCTCACGCTACAGTAACTTTTCCGCTATGTAGCGTTAAAGGCTTTGCCTGCGCCGTTAGGTGATAGGGCATACGCGAATGTGCATCTATAAAGCACTCTACCGAACCTAGCGATATCAGGCGCCGATTCCGCCGAGAATACTTGCGTGCGGCCGATAAAACAGCCTGTGGCGAGCGCCTGAAGCAAAACGATAATGTCAGATGAATCAACCCCGGGGTAAAGCATGAACCATCACGAGCAGGATTTGGTCCTCAATATTGGCGTAGATGAATTGACGGATCAGGTGGCTGAGCCATTGGTGGTTGATGTGCCCTCCGTTGAAGAATTTGAACTGGCAGAGAAAAAGCGCCTTGAAGATGCAATCGCAAGCGACGGCCTTGCAGTGGCCGCGCTGGGGGAAGATGTGGCGCTGGAGTTCGTGGATGCTGCCTTCCCGGCCAACCCACTCGACCTGACCAATCCCCAGGCTGAGGGCGGTGCGGCGGCGGCTTCTACCGCAGGTGGTGCGGCGGCAACCGGCAGTGCAGCGGGCACAACCACGATTCTGGGCATGACACCGGGTGTTGCTGCGGCGGTCGGCGGTGTGGTTGCGGTAGGTGGCATTGCGGCTTCTGATGGCGGTTCCAGCTCGTCGTCTTCGACGCCAACGCCGACACCAACGCCTACTCCAACGCCTACCCCGACGCCTACTCCAACGCCTACCCCGACGCCTACCCCGACGCCAACGCCAACGCCAACGCCAACGCCGACTCCAACACCGACGCCTGCTGTTGCATCGGACAAAGAGTCCGTGGATGAGGGCAATAGTGTAACGTTTACGATTAGTGGCCTTGCTGAGGATGCGGAGTCTGTCAGTTATGTGATTTCTGGCGTCAGCGCTGACGATATCAGCAGCGGCGAACTTTCGGGTAGCGCACAGGTAACCAACGGCACCGCTACCGTCACCATTACCCTGGTGGCAGACGGTTTAACCGAAGGCGAAGAAACCCTGACCCTGACTGCCGAGGGTGCGTCAGCCAGTGTGACGGTGAACGACACGTCCAATGAGTCGAATACTTTTCAGCTAACTCCCGATGTTGATGATCTTACCGGCAGCACCGGTGACGATATCTTCAACGCTGATATTCTCACCATCAACGACGGTGACAGCCTGGATGGTGCCGAGGGTAACGACACCCTGATTGCGGTGATCAACCAGAACGTATCGGACCAGTTCAGCGCCCAAAACATTGAAACGGTGCGTGTTACCTCGCTGGGCGCACGCGGCGTTGATATGACCAATATCAAAGATGTAAACCTATTCACCACCACGGACTCCACCGGAGCACTCAGTCTGACCAATGTGTCGTCGGCCGCGATGGCTTTGGGATTTACGGGAAATGGCGTCAATACGATTAATGCGGCTTATACGGCTGGCACGCCTGAGCAGCCCGGGCAACCAGGTTTTCCGCCGCTTACAGAACCGACACCGGGCACCCCAGCGACGCCCGGCGCGCTGGACGGCGACAGCGACAAGCTTTCGCTGGTTCTTGACAGTGCCCGAGCAGTGTCAGTAATGGTTTCGGAAGGCTTCGAATCGGCGGCTATTACCAATAACGGTAACAGTGATATCGATACGCTGAATACCGGCGCGGCGATTGTACCGACTATCTCCCTTTCGGGTTCAGGCACACTTGATGTTGCTAATGGCGTATTTGACGATATCAGTGTCCTTCATGCTTCCAGCTACGAAGGCAGCCTGACGACGGGCACGGCTGACGAGGCTGGCTACGCCAGCGGCACGATTTTGGGTAATGTCGAAGGCACAACCCTGCTGCTGGGTGTCGGCAATGACCGACTCGCGTTTGATTCCAAGGCCGCAGCGGGTGACTCGGATACGGTGCGACTGGGTGCGGGTGACGATATTCTTGAGATCAAGAGCGTCGATGCCGGTGATACCTATGTATTTGGTGATGCCGGTGACGACAAGATTCGCCTGTCGGGGGTATTTACAGTCGATGACGTGGTGGATGGCGGCGCCGGGAACGATACACTGGACGTAAATTCGACTAACAATGAGCTGGTGCTGCGCAATATTGAGAATTTGACACTGCAAGCAGGTGTTGGCACCACGACCATAAATTTCTCGAACGTGCCGCTGAAAGTAACGGCTCTGGTCAATAGCACAGCGGTAGATCTTGTTGATTTGGTCGATGGCTCCACAGTGTCTGTGGTGGCTGATAAAAATGCTGCCGGTAAAGCGGGCGACGTCGATGTCGGCTACAAAGCACTGCAGGACGCTGCCACCGTCGCAGTTGACTCCGGCTTCGACAGCGCCAGTGTTTTGTCAGTGACTAACGTCAAGAACCTGACGGCGACGATAGGAAAAGAGTCAACATTCGACAATATCGCCACTGATCAGGCTGAGTCTGTCACCGTAGAGGCCGCTGGAACCCTGATGCTTGATGGCACGGACGCGGTGATTGACGAATCGTCCTCTGGCACTACGTTAAAGCAAGTGTCGGTGGCAGGCGACGATGGCGTTACGCTAAAGGATATCGGAACTTCAGGGCTCGAAACCCTGACACTCGCCGCGAAAGAAGATCTGACGTTTGCCAATATCGGCTCTGCGTCGAAAGGGTTGAAAAGTGTCACCTTGAGCAGCACGATCGGGGATATCGATGGTACGGCTGGCAATGTGGGCTCGGTTGCCAATACGGGGGTTCTTGCGTTCAGCGCGTCTACCGATTCTGGCGACATCAAGCTGGGGAATGTTTCCTCTTTAAAATTAGGGGACGTTTCCATCAGCGCCGGCGGAAAGGCCAATACCCTGCTGGTGGGTGCTATCGGTGCGGGCGCGGAGGTTTTGGGCAATGTAACGATAACTGCCTCGGGTGACGTAACAACCGGCACAATCGGCGATATCAACAATTCCGAGGCGGTGGGTACGATTTCGGTTACGTCTAAAGAAGGTAGCTTGGATCTTGGTGCGATAGAAAGCCATGCCAGTAGTGGTATGAATGTCAGTCTGAGTGCGAAAACCTCGATTGATAATTCCGGCTCTCAGGCCGAGGTTGTTAATAATAACGGCGATACGAACGTTACGCTGAGCAACGCAATCGGCTCGGCCAAATTGTTAGTGCAATCTGATAAAGGTGCCGCCAATCTTACCTCGACAATGACGGGTGATCTGGAAGCCACGATGCAGAGCAAAGCCACGGTTGGCGATGGTAAAACTTCGACAATCCGGCTCGGTAACGCCTCCGCCGGTAAATCTAATGCCGTAACCATCGCCGGTACCGTGGACAATGTGAATGTCACGGGGGGTACGGGTGCGGATGTGATCAGCTTCGCTAGTGGTGTCGATATAGCCGGTGGGGTAATTAACCTGGGCGCCGGCATTGATACGTTGAACCTCACGAATCTCGAGGGTGTTGCCGCTACGGCGGGAAATGGCCTGATCGTAAATCTTGGAAGCAGTACGGTGACCTTTGATAGTGGCCAAAGCTTCCAGTCCTCTATTGCTGGCGGCCGTATGGCTGAGTACGACGCAGGGGCAACTACCGCTGATGTGGTTACCTCAAACCTGAATATTGCTGTGAGTGGCGTGGAAACCGTTATCGGTACCGTAAATAGCGATTACCTGATTGGTAGTAGCGCTGCCGATACGTTGGATGGTGCGGGTGGTAGCGACACGCTGTTCGGTGGCGGCGGTGCCGACCAGCTCACGGGTGGCGCAGGTGCGGATACCTTCGTTTTCTCAGCAGCCGCGTCTAATGGCCTCGACACGATCAAGGACTTCTCTGTGAGTGATGCCGATGTTTTGGTTGTTAGTGGCTTGGCTGCTTTAGCGGGTGGCAGCGCGCTTGGCGCAGCTAATTCGAACTCGAAGCTTTCCACGGAAGCCTACAAGGTTATCGCAGTGACGGACAATGCCGCCAACGATTGGAGCGACGTAGAAGCAGTGCTTAATGCGGCGCTCACCGTTGATGCGACGAGTGATGCCAACACAACATCTGATGTGACGGTGTTGTTGATCGACAACGGGACAGATACTCGAATCTATTCATTCTCCGGAGATACCAGTGACGATAACGCGGTGACCTTGGCGACTGAAGTTACTTTGGTGGGTGTTCTGGAAGGCTTTGGTGATGTTGCAACCTTGACGCAAAGTAATTTTATCGCCTAACAGCTCTGCTTGGATAAGGCAGACCTTTTGTGCATGCCGTGCTCCTCTTCGTCGCTGAAGGGGGGCTAGGGCGAGCTGATTTTTACAATCGACGGCTGCTATTTTGGCCTAAAGTGACAAAACACACTCGCAAACCGTCGCCCTTTTAAGGGTGTTGGTCTGCCATGCAATAGCCGACAACTTTCGTAAAACACCATCTCACCCGGTTTCAGCAGAACCTTATAGCGCCGATAGGTGTTGTCGTCGATTTGTAGTGGCCAATCCTCATCTACGTCCTGATCAATATTCAAAATGGCACTGATAATGTGGGTGTCTAGCCGATCTCGGTGAGGGGTTAGTATCGCTCCGTTGCGATATTCGCGGATGCCATAAACAAAGGTGGGTTCCAGTTTGCAGCCAGCCCATTGCTCAAGAATGGGTTGCATCTGCTGATGTACCAGGCGACGAAGGTTGTCGCTCAGGTCGATGAGGACGCTGGCAGTTTGGGTGCCCTGTTCCGTATAGACAAAATCTCCCGATACACGCTCGGCCTGTGCCTTGGCGGCATTCTCGTGATAGTAAGCTTGTAGTGGTTGCTGCAGGGCTTCCGGGATGCGGGCTAAGTTAAACCCCACTCGCGTGTAATTCCGGACATTTTCGTTGGCTTCACGCACCCAGCAGGGGGGTGCCGGGTTCTGCCGGCTGCCGCAGCGAAACCATTTGGTAATGACCGCTTTATATCCCTGTCTGACTGGGTGTGCCTGGTGGAGGCTATTGTGGTTAGGCGAACCGTTTTCATCCAGACTGTTCCAGATCAGGGCTTGGCCCTCCCGGGGCGCAAATGCCGTGCCCACGTGACGAAATTCGGTTTCACCGCCGGCTTCAACGGTGTTCAGGTAAACCATAATCGTGTACGTGCGTTGACCCATCGCACCGCCGTGCTTAGCCAGTTCGTGGGCTTCGAAGTAGTCGGTATGGGCTTTGAATTCCTGTCCCACTTCGTAGTATTGCCCCTGTATGGGTTCTGAATAACTTGGGTCAATGCCCAGCAGCTGACATAGCCGTCGGTCAATGTCTTCCACCATGGGGTCGTTCAGAGCGCCGAGGTCGCAGGTTTGGCTGGTGCGAAACGCAGTGTCGTCCTCGGGGCTCGACAGTGTGGACGGGCGCAGGCGCGAGCGTATCAGCTTGACCAGATAGTCACATTCGCGCGCATTCAGCAAGGGAGTGAGGGTGTAAAGCTCCAGTTTCGGGCTGTCGAGCTTGGCGGCATTGGGAATGAAAAGCGGTAAATCTGGCCGGGCCGGTGCGGGGCCGCCCGTCCGCAGCGGATTGGCTATCTCGCGTATATCCCGGCTCGGCGTGTATTGCAGTTCATGGCTAATGGTCTCGTAGCTAAAGCCTTCGTCCAGCAGTATCCGGAATAAGCCGTCCTTTGATTGGCCTTGGGCTATGTTGGTGGCGATCCAGTTTTTCCAGTCGTCGGAAAAGTGGGTTTTCATTTTGATCGGCCTTCTTCAGTTGCTATCAGCGAGTCCGTCAAAGATGTGAAGGCTGAGTGTGTAGCGATGTTTTCTTTCATGCGGATGTCTCCCTGCGCGATACAAGTATGCTACTGTTGCTGATCTTTGAAGTACATCATGGGGGCGGGTGCGCTACTACTCACGCACTATGCAGAATGGTGTGGTATTTGAACTTTTCGCTGGACTAGATACAGAGAATTTATAATGAACGATTGGACTGCAGGTTACGTTGCGGATGTTGGATATACCTATGGCTACTACAATGAGCTAAATCCAACTCGGATAAAACTAGCTTTTCTTAATGCTGGCTTGGCCTTTCCGGAGGTCGGAGCGGCGTGCGAACTCGGGTTTGGACAAGGCCTAAGCGCTAATATCCATGCTGCTGCATCAGTGTGCGATTGGCATGGGACCGACTTTAATCCGGCTCAAGCAGGTTATGCGAAGGAACTTGCATCGGTTTCGGGCGCTAAAACGTCGCTGCTTGATCAGGCTTTTGATGAGTTTTGTCGGCGTGACAATTTGCCAGATTTTGATTATATCGGGCTGCATGGTATTTGGAGTTGGATTAGTGATGAAAATCGCCGTGTGATTGTTGAATTCATAAGGCGTAAGTTAAAGGTGGGGGGTGTTTTGTATGTCAGTTATAACACGTTGCCTGGCTGGGCGGCTTTTGCGCCTATGCGCCATTTGATGACAGAGCATGCAGAGATTATCGGTGCGGCCGGTCATGGGATTGTTAATCGGATAAACGATGCAGTCGATTTCGCTGAACGTTTGTTGGCGACAAACCCGTTGTATTCTCGAGCTAACCCGCAAATAGCAGAGCGTTTGGCTAAGCTCAAAGAACAGAATCGACATTATTTGGCCCACGAGTATTTCAATAAAGATTGGACTCCAATGCATTTTGCCGATATGAAAGAATGGCTCTCTGCCGCAAAACTAACGTATGCGTGTTCGGCAAATTATTCGGATCATATTAATACAATTAATCTGACCGGAGATCAGCAAGCGTTTCTTGCTGAAATTCCGGACAAGATGTTCCGAGAGTCGACTCGCGACTTTATGGTAAATCAACAATTTCGCCGCGACTATTGGGTTAAAGGCGCTCGCCAGCTGTCATCTTTAGATGTTTTAGAGCAGTTTCGTGCGCAACGTTTGGTGCTGGTTTCTCATCGCCCTGATGTGAGTTTGAAAGTCAGCGGGGCGTTGGGGGAGGCGACGATGAGTGAAGAAATTTATGGGCCGATACTAGACTTGATGTCAGATCACACAGTGCGCTCGGTGGCTGAAATAGAGGCAAGTGTCGCTACGAAAGGAGTCTCATTCGCTCAGTTGCGTGAGGCGGTTCTCCTTTTGGCGGGGTTGGGTCACTTGGCTGCCGTTATGTCGGAAAAGGAAATTGAACTTTCGGCGGTTACCACAGATAGGTTGAATCAGCATCTGATGAAGCAAGCGAGAGCGAGTGCTGATGTGAATTATTTAGCCAGCCCGGTGACCGGAGGAGGTGTGGCGGTTAGTCGATTTCAACAGCTATTTCTCATGGCAAGAAAGAGTGGATGCTCCCAACCTGAGGAGTGGGCAGAGTTCGCTTGGCGGGTTTTGTCTGGGCAAGGGCAGAGAATCCTCAAAGATGGCAGGGTGTTAGAAAAAGACGATGAGAATCTCGCTGAGCTCCAGAGCTTTGCCAACGAATTTGCGTTGAAGCGTTTGAAGGTGCTGGAAGTCTTAAGGGTCGCTTAACGTGTTTGGGCAACTTATTTAACGCTCGCATATCTATTGAGGGTTCTGCGTTGCGATTGGTGGTGTGTCGGGCTGGGGAGTGTTCGAGCAGAGAGAGTCATTTGGCAACTAAAAATACTAAGAAACAGTAGCTTGCTGAGCATTTTTAAGATGCTTTCCCGCCGTAATCATTTGATTCTGGCGTTCCCGATCTGGCACTTCTCAGCACCGTTCTAGCGGGACATGTAAAAGCCATCAGAAATGGTAATTTTGCCTTTTTTTTGCGCTATCATTGTGGTTGGGGGAATTGCTGATAAAACAGGTCGGGGTGCACCATGAGTAAGACTACTGTCCCAGAGAATGCTGTCGCGTTAACGACTACCAATGATGAAATTGTAGGTGACGCCACTGACAATTTTTACACGGCAATAACGTCTGCTGTGGAAGGTGAGTCGACATTGAATGCTGGCGACTACGTCGATGCGGGCGACGGTGACGATACCTTGCAGGTTTCGCTAGGCGCTGACTTCAACGGGTTCAATGTTGAATCCAGCGGCCTGCAAGCGATTGAAATGATCGAGTTGAATAATGTCAGTGCCAATGCCTTGGTGTTTGACACGTCGGGAATTCACGGTGCCCAGGTTTATTCGTTGACATCGCAGCAGGGCCAGGTCATTTCGCTTGCAGGGCTGGACAACACCGACGTGTTGGTGAAAGCCAGCGACATGACTCAGGGTACGTTGAGTATTGGTTTTGCGGTGGAGGTAACGGATGGTGAGGCTGATGCGCTGTCTTTGTCACTGCGCGATGTCGGTTCGGAAGCGGAGCACGTAGCCCTTGAGATAAACAACATTGAATCGCTGGAACTCGACGTTACCGGTGATAATTTCCTGTCCCTCGAGGCCTTGGGCAGCGATAGCCTCGTAGTATCCGGCGAGGGCAGTCTGAGTATTGTCAATCTGGCTAGCGTCGCGCTGGTTGATGCGGCTGCGATGACGGGTGATTTGTCGCTGGTGCTTTCCGCTAGTGAAGAGGGTAGCCGGGATCTACGAGGCGGCGCCGGCGACGATGTGTTTGCGCTGGATGTCGGGCGTACCGGGTTTACCAGTATTGATGGCGGTGCGGGCAAGAACACACTTCGCTTGTCCGGCGCGTCAGAAAGCACCGGCGCGCTCGCGTTTGATCTGCAGGGGATCACTACCATTGAGCTCGATGCTATAACCAGCAGTTTCTCGCTCTCTACGTCCGAGGTGCCGTTGGGAGTTGAATTGCTGGAGATTCAGGAGAACGGTCTGGCAGCGGACACGACCGCGTCGTTCAACAATATTTTCACTGCTCCCGCCGTCAAGATAACCACGTATGGCAATCAGCAGGCTGCAACGATCTATCCGGGATTAGAGGCAGCAGAGTTGGTAGAGTTTTCCACGGTTGCCAGCGCTGCCGCCCAGGCAAGCAAGGTTGCGGCTGATGAAGTCGCGTTGAAAGTGATGCCCCCTCCGGTTTACAGGGAAGTGTCGTTTGCGTCTTCTGTATCCGAAAGTGCCCCGCCTCCGTCGGCGGGGATCGGGGAGGTTAATATTGGGGCTTATACAACCTTTATCGGCGAGTTGGATATTCAGGGTTCGGTGACCCTCAATGTTGCCAGTGGGCGAGACGATGATGGTAATGAACTGACCAGTTTTAACGGCTTTCTTGGTGTATATGACGGTGATTATCTGCGCATTAGTGCTGATGGCCTGATGGGGCCTCACGCGGTTGTTGATACCACGGCAGCAGACCTTCAGATCAAGCTGGAGCAAGGTGGTGCGCTTCAGCTTTATTCTGAGGCGTCCGATGTTTTGCTGGAAAGTCGCGGAGATGTCGATCTGAAAGAGACCTTCATCGATTATGCAAAAAACGCGCGATTAACCGCTATATCAGGCCATATAAATGGGGCTGGAAGCCTGCTGGGTGTCGGGACGCTGACCTTGGGTGGGGAAGATGCGACGTCGCAAATTTCGCTGGGCCCGATATTTCAGATTGAAGAGGGCGGCGGGCAAAGTATTACGGCGAGCGGACTTGCGGCAGGACTCGTGATTGGCAATATGGTCGCGGATATGAGTGATCTCGTGTTAAACGTCGCTAACGTGTCTGGTGATGTTACAACAGGGGCCATCGTCACGCAGAACGATAAAGATGCTGCGGTCATTGCCAGTAAAACGGGTGGTACTCATATCGCGCAGATTACGGGATTCGGTGAAGCCAATATCACAGTGGATGCGTCCAATACTTCAGGAGCTCACGGTGAGACAGGTAAAGCTGTGTCAGTAGGGGATATCACAGTGTTGCCCGTCGACGCAGAAAGTGGAGCTTCGCAACTATTCGGCCGTATCGGGATTACCTTAAATGGCACTGGTAGCGTGGCGTTTGGCGATTTAACTGCGCACACCGTTATCGTTGATGCAAAAGGCTACACGGCCGGCGCGATTGGCGGCGAGGGAAGCCCTGCGGCGAGCTTTGGTGCAATCACAGCGAATAATATTCTTTTGAAGGGCTCAAGTTCACAGTCTAATAACTTTATTGTGGCGGGCCTCGGTGTGGACAATGGCTACAACTGGGTGACGCTGTTAGGGGGTGCCAGTAGTGATAGCCTCACCATCAATCAGGAGGTGCGGGCTGACCAGGTCGTGGTGGTGCGCTTTGATGATAAGACAGCGTCCGATAACGATACGCTTTACATCAACGAAAGTATGGCGCTCTACAATCCGCTGTCGCGATTCAATGTGACTGGCGTCGAAAACGTTGCGATTGCCGAGGGCAAAGAAGTGTCCTTTGTGGGCGTAAGTGCCAGTCATACTTATACGGTAACCTCCGGTACATTATCAATGCTGGGTACTGCGGGTGGAAATTTCATTGATGCCAGCAATACCGGGCGCACAGGGTCTGGCGTTGTTCAGATTATCGGTTTTGACGGAAACGATATTATTTTTGCGGGTAGTGGTGGTCAGGACGTGTATGCCGGCGACGGCGATGACTACATTCGCGGGGGCGTCGGCGACGATTACCTTGATGGTTATTGGGGCAAGGATGATATTTTTGGCGCCGATGGTGATGACACGATTTTCGGTCAGGATGGCGCCGACGATTTGTATGGTGGTGCAGGCAGCGACTCCCTTTACGGCGGTGCCGACAACGATCGCCTGCTAGGCGATGCAGGGGACGACTTTCTCTACGGTGGCGCTGGCGCCGACAAGCTAGAGGGCGGTGCGGGTAGTGACTATCTCGAAGGCGGTGACGGCAAGGATAATTTGCAAGGCGGCGAGGGCGATGATCACCTGATTGGAGACAATGGTTTTAGCTATTCGGAGATCTATGTGGCGTACAGCATTTCCGATCAGGAATCCACAAGCGAAATAAATTACGACTTTGATGACGTGCTGGTGGGTGGCGATGGTAATGATACGCTGGAAGGCGGTGCGGGTGCCGACACCTTGACCGGTGGTGCCGGCGTTGATCGCTTTGTATTTGGTGGTGATTACTACTATGGCCCGGTGCAGTCATCGGTGAGTGCTCCCGATAAGATTACTGACTTCAATGCGGGTGGTACCGAGTGGATTGATTTTCAGGTGAATCTGTATAAGTCCGTATCCTATGAATCGAGTGGTGAAGGAGAGGCAAGTATCGACGCAGGTGGTAAGGCAACCTTTAATGCTGCTGATGGCACCTTAAGCGATAAGATTGGCGCAGTGGCGAGAACGCTCGATCTACTTGCGGGCGGTGGCTATAGCCCTGACCACGGTGGCGGTGACACTTTTGATGGCGGTTATTACTATGGCAGCGCCGCAGGGGCTGCGGCATTTTTCGAGCATTCGGGGGATACCTTTGTGTTTGTGGCCGGGTACGAGACGGGTTATGCCGAGGATGATTCCTTGATTGTATTGCAGAGCAAAACCGGTTATTCGTCGCTGCTTGAATATAATGGCAATATCAGTCTTTCAAACGAGCCTGCGCAATATGGTTGAATTGCAGCGCATTACCACGCAATACAGTGAAAACGAGGATCGTCTGCAAATATTGGGAGAGACGGCTAGTGGTGCAACGGTATCTTTGTGGTTCACCCGTCGGTTGATGGATCGGCTTCTTGGGACGTTGTTAACATGGCTTGATGCCCAAGAAGTTGCAGGCACTGAGGTAGCGGCGGTTCAGGCTTTTCAGCAGGATGTTGCAAAATCGGCGTTGAAACCGCAAGCGCCCGTTGTGCCAATGGCGGATACGGTAAATGCTCTGCCGAGCAGTGTTGATATCGCTCAGGGCGAGGACGGTGTGCGCCTGACATTTAAGTCTGCCGACCATTCAGCGTTGGCATCATTGGCCTTGTCAGGTGACACATTGAGGCAGTGGCTACAGATTGTACACGGCCTCTACATAAAAGCTGAGTGGAGTACCCAGCTATGGCCGGGATGGTTTGCTAGATCGCAGCAAGACATTGCCTCGGCGCATATTCATTAAGCGAGGTTCCACCTGAGCCGACTAAAGCAGGTCGTCAAAACTGATGCCGCTGTCGTCACTGGGCAGCTTGATCGATGGCTGTTCAACGGGTGTCGGCATAGCGCTGGCAGCTTTTGCCCGTTCTGCCAGCCGATTAATTTGCTGCATTGACAGAAGCTGGCAATAGGCAACCATCATGCCGCCTTCGTGTTGAATTTCTCGCAAGGCGTCACCATCGAGTTTGTTCAGTAGATTTTCCTTGACTCTGTAAAGTCCCTCGACGGGGACAGTTTTGTCGTCTTTTTGAACGCTAAGCGGCCAGGGTTCCATTAGCTGATATTTGGCCAGCGCATCACAGGCGCGCTGTGTTGCGGAGCGATTGCCTTCAATTTTATTGAGGAAGTCGAGAATTTCCTGAATGGCTGTGGAGGGTTTGCCTTCTTCTGAAAAGAATTGTTCGTCCTCAGCGTGAGAAGACAGTAGTCCGGAATCTTCATCAAAGCAAAGCATTAGCTCGCCGGACTCGTTTTTGGCGAGCTGAAACGGGTGGCTGCGAAAACTTGCCGGTATGTAATTCCCCTGCCACTGCCCCTCTGCGTTTATAAACAGGTTTTGTCCTGCTTGAAACCCCATCAGGCAGATTGGTAAAAATGATTCGTTGTTTTTTGCAAAACCGATGGGAAGTTCCAGTAAAGCCTTGCTCATTTCTGCCATAACCAGTGAGGTGAAATGGTGGCTGGCCGCAAACTGATAATCGGTGTGACGTTTCCAGCGTTGTGAGCCATGGCGGGAGCGGGAAACGGGATACAGCGAAGGCATTAAGACTCCGAGAAAACAGGATTGACGGTGGCAGTGAGTGGTGGAGTATAACAGAGGTTTGGGAATGTCAGCATCCCGCACCGAGCTCAAGCCTTTGTTATACTCTCGGGCCACGTAAGGGGCTAGCGGTTCGCTGCTAGCCGGAGTGCAAGATTTAAATAGTAAGGAGTAAAGATGTCTGACGATCAAAAAGTGGTAATCGACGGACAAGAATACGCGCTGTCTGATCTCAATGAAGAAGCCCGCGCCCAGATCACAAACCTGCGGGTTGCGGATCAGAAGATCGCGCAATTGCAGCAGGAGATTGCGCTGGTAACGACTGCCAGAAACACCTATGCAAAGGTTCTGGAGTCACATTTAGCTAAATAGTGTTTATAGACCGGGGGCGTGAGTCTTGTCTGCGAAGATTAGCCCCCGGTGGCGAGCTTAGGATTGGGTGATTGGAATGTTAAGCGCGCTCTTATTTCCTTTCGGTGTTTCTACTTCAATGGTGAGTACGCCCGAGCCCGCCGCGCCTGCAGGTGCAACCTGAAAGGTGAAACGTGATGGGTCGGAAGCTGCGGATCCAGTGGCAGGATTAAACGTGGTATTCAGCATCTCGTAACTTTTGGGATCTTCGAGAGTGCCAAATGTAGTTGTTGCATTGATTTTTGTTCCGACCGGAGGCACTTGGCCATTGTTTGCGCCCTTTACGTCGACGACCACGCTGACTGGTGGGCCGCCTGTGGTCAGGGCAATGGCCGATGGCGTTGCCGTGATATCGAAGAAAGAATCTGAAAAAATTATCTCGATATTGCGAAATACTTGCGTGGTCTTGGTGCTGGAGCATTTGGCCGGGCCGTTGCAAAGTAGG
This sequence comes from Litorivivens sp., assembly GCA_041638115.1. Taxonomy (GTDB): domain Bacteria; phylum Pseudomonadota; class Gammaproteobacteria; order Pseudomonadales; family Spongiibacteraceae; genus Litorivivens. Next base: position 18,631 of record JBFKXO010000001.1, read on the forward strand.
CCGTTGTATTGCCCATCTACCAAGTCGTATGCGTTGTTGGAATTGAAGTCGATATAAATTTCATTGGGATCTCTTGAGCCGTTGAAATTGTCGTCTCGAAAAGCTTCTCGCGAAGTATCCGAAAAGGTCTCTGCGTCGTCATAGCGGCCATTGGAAGGTGTAGTATCGAGAAATGATTCTTCACCTATGGCGCTGACCAGTACAGTAACCCGGCCGTCTAATGGCCTAGGTTGCTGGCTGGTTAATTTCACTTCGCAGGCGCCGTCCACTGTAAAACAACTGCCAGGGATCGAGCCACCCTCGGTGGTAAAGTAAATGGCGGTATTGTCGGCCACGGGGTTGTTGTAGCGGTCTGCGGCGCGCAACGTAATCGTTGTTTCCTCGCCATCGTAGTAGCTTCCTTCAATATTAAAGTCGGAAATGCTGACGGAAAAACTGTCTTGGTCGGCGATGCCAGTCGTAATAACCAGTTGGCTTGATTGTGCAGATGCAGTCGCGCCATTCATTGTAGATGTGGCGGTAACGCGAGCGGAGGTGGAAACGTCGCCACTAGAAACTGTCACTACGGCCAGTCCGTTCTCATCGGTGATGCGCTGCGAGTGAGAAAGTGTAATTCCACCAACAGATGTATTGAGCGAAAAGTCCACTGGTTGGCCAACTACAGGGTCGCCATTTGCATCGGTAACTGTAAATGTGATGATGGATTGGGTGGCGATTACATCGGTTCCGCGGATGCCGATGGTTTCCGGAGTAGCCGAAGTAAACGTGATAGCACCTACGCCGGCAAACGAGCCCGTCGAGCCGGGTGTTGCGGTATTGTTCCCGCCTCCCGTGGTATTGCCCGAATTCAGTCCGCTGATGTTTGGCCCATCATCACTGTCACTGCTGCCACCCGGGCAGCCGCCCAAGATGACAACCAGAAACCCCAACAGAAGCACTTGTACGAGCTGTTTCATTGAAACCTGTCCTTGTTGTTAGCTTGGTTGCAGTTGCCGCAAACTTATTCTAGAAAATATCGCAGTCTTTTGCTTCAAGTTACTGAAAATAGGTCGAAAGCACAACAAAAACCTTCTGGCGCCTCGGCGCTGCTGATGCCAGCGGTGGATAGCGTTTTGATTTGGTTCGAGTTTTCTGGAGGCTGGGGGGGTAAAGGAGGCTGGCGTTGCAGCGCCAGCCTCGGTTGGCGGGAAGTTAGAAGGCAAATCCAATCTGCATGCCGAGGCCAAGCGATTCACCACCCGCTTTGAAGACGCCGAGGTCGACATTGAAGGCGCTGCCCGCGCTGAAGCCGAAGCCCAGGCTGACCGAATCGTCATAGTTGCTGGACAGATCGGTTCGATAGCCCAGTCGCAGTTGCCCCCAGTTGCCGGCACGTAATTCCAGCCCCAGTTTGGCGTCTTGACGATCCGGTAGAACCGAGAAGCCTTCCCGTTTGTTCACATCCAGATCAAAGTTGATATGCGCTGGTCCTGCGGTGTAGTTCACGGCGGCTACCAGCTGGGGCTTGCTGTCAAAATCGTCGCTCAAGGGGCCGCTGTAACTTTTGGGTATCAGGTTGCGGATGACGGCACCGACCGCCAGTTTTTCGTTCAGCCGGGTGTGGGCGCCGATATCGACATTGAAGCCGGTGTGGTCTTTTCGATTTTGATCATCATTGGCATCACTGAGGCTATCAAACGCGCCGATCGCCACGCGGTAATCAATAATGCGGATGTCCTGATACTTGAACGTGGCGCCAATGGTGACGGGTGCCGGAAGTTGAATCAGGCTCATTTCGCGGGCGGCGGTAACGCCCAGCTCGGCGACGGCGACCCCCGATGCTTTCAGTGGTGAAACAAGGCTGTTTTCGTCAAAGCTGCCAGTGGTTTCCGAATTGCGGATGGTCTGTACGTCGCGGTCGTCCAGTTCGAAGGTGGCGGCTACATCGGCGGTAACCCCAAGGCTCACCGCATAGGAGTAATTGCCACCTGCTGCTGTCTTCGGTATTCCGAACACCATGGTGTCGTCCAGGCCGATTTGCACGATGTCGCCATCCATGGCCCGCAGTGCGGCAATCACCGGCTCGCTGTCACCCGACTGCACAGTTCCGGCGTCGGATTTGCGTTCCAGTTCGTCAATGGCGTCCTCGCCGTCTTCGACGTCGTCGATCAGCCCATCCTCATCAAAGGCATTGACACCGAGGCTCCAGCTAAAGGCGAAAGTGTCCACTTCTTTGGCCAGATGGTGGGTGTGGGCTGGATTGTGGCGTACAGATTCGATCCCACGGCTGCTCGCGACGCCGGTATCGGACAAGCCGACGGAGCGGGCATCGAGAACGACCGCAGATGCGCCAGTTGCCGTGACGCAAGTGAGTGCGGCAAAGGTTAGAGTTGTTAGGTGTTTATTCATTGGTTTCCCCTGAGAAGCATTATTGTGCGACCAGAATAAGGGAAATTTATGAAAAGCGGGAGTGCCAGTGAGAGAAATCGGTGTGTTGGCTCATCAAGCACACCGGCGAGTACCCCGGTGTGCTTTTTTGGGTTCATCGTAAATTCGGGTGGGATCCGAAATTTATTGAGCTTTTGATAGTCAACAAGGCGTTTCACCCTGTCCCTCTCCCGGAGGGAGAGGGGACTAAACGTGCTAGATCTGAGCACTGCGTCGGCCCCTGCGAAGGACGCCCCCTCTCCCTCCGGGAGAGGGCTGGGGTGAGGGGGCCGCGGCAGTATAACTCTCCACCCGAATTTACGATGAACCTTTTTTTTTGGGGGTTAGCGAAGAAAACGCAACAAGGCCGCCCAGCTTTCCTTGTCGGCTTTCGCATCGTAGGCCACCGGCAGTCCGGTTTCCTTGCCCTTGGCGGTCGCGCCGGGGTTGGTAAAGCTGTGCAGCACGCCGGGGAAGCTGAGTAGAGTCAGGTCGACTCCGGCTTTGCTCATTTCGGTAACAAAGGTTCCAACCTGCTCCGGCGGGACCATGGGGTCGGCCCCGCCAGTGGCGACCAGTACTTTCGCTTTCACTTTGTCTTTTTCTGCGGGGGTTTCTGTGCCCAGTGAGCCGTGGAAGCTGGCAACACCTGCCAGGTCATTCCCCATTCGCGCCTGGTGTAGAACCACTGCGCCACCGAAGCAGTAACCGATAGCGAAAATGCGGTCTACGTTCTTCAGCTTTTCCAGCTCGGCTTTGGCGGCGTTGAAGCGCGCGTTGATCTTTTCGGGTTCGGCCATGGCGGCATTCATAAACGCGGTAGCTTCTTTGGGGTGGCTGGCGACTTTGCCGTGGCCGTACATATCCACAGCGATGGCGGCGTAGCCTTCTTCGGCCAGCTGCCGGGCGCGGTTGCGGGCGTAGTCGTTCAGTCCCCACCATTCGTGGATCACGATAACCCCGGTGTCTGTCTTACCGCGCGGCGTGTAGAGCACCGCGCTGCCGAGACCGTCGGGAAGTTCGACATGTTTTGCTTTGGGGGCTGCCTGGATTAGGCCGGTGCTTGCCGCTGCAAGCAGAATCAACAGAGCGCGAAGAATTTTCATGGTTAACTCCTGTGCGAGGGAGTTTCTAGTGTAGGCGACTGAGCCGCAATTCAAAACTCGCTCTATTTGGGGTCAGGGTAAAAATAGCTTGTGGCGTGCTCGTGTCAGCTACCTGCGTCCTCTAATGCTTCCTGTGCGCTCAACCACTCTTCTTCCGCGGTTTCCAGCGCTTGCCGGGTGTCGCCCTGTTCGCGCAGCAGGGTTTGCAGTTGGGTCTTGTTTTGAGGCTCGTATAGCGCGGTATCTGACAACAGCTCTTCAAGCTCTGCCAGGCGCTTGTTGGCCTTGTCCATGGAAGCTTCCAGGGCTTTTACCTGTTTGCGCAGAGGCGCAAGGCGGGCGCGCTCGGCGGCCGCATCCTGGCGGGCACGCTTTTTGTCCTGGGGTTTGTCGGGCGCTTTATCCGCCGCCGGTTTGGCTTCTTCCGTGGCCCGCGTCAGAATCCAGCGGCGGTAATCGTCGAGATCGCCTTCGTAGGGTTCGGCTTTACCCTCATTGACCAGCAGCAAGTCATCCACCGTATTGCGCAATAGATGACGGTCGTGCGAGACCACAATCAGGGCGCCTTCGAAGCCTTGCAGGGCGACGGTAAGGGCCTGACACATCTCCAGATCCAGATGATTGGTAGGCTCGTCGAGCAGCAGCAGGTTGGGTTTTTGCCAGACGATGATAGCCAGTGCCAGGCGCGCCTTTTCGCCGCCCGAAAAATAGCGGCAGGAACCCGTGGCCATGTCGCCACGAATATTAAAGCTGCCCAGAAAGTTGAGAATTTCCTGCTCACGAGCAGCGGGGGCCAGGCGCTGCAGTTGGGTAGCGGGGCTGGCATCCAGATCGAGCGATTCCAGCTGGTGCTGACTGAAGTAGCCCAGCGCCAGGTGTTCGCCTTGGGTGCGCCGCCCATCTAAAATCGGCAACACGCCGCCCAAGGTTTTGAGCAGGGTCGATTTACCGGCGCCATTGGCTCCGAGCAGGCCGATCCGGCTGCCCGGATGCACGCTCAGTTTGATATTGCGCAAGATGGATTTTCCCTCGTAGCCCAGCTCGGCCTGCGTCAGGGTAAGCAGCGGGTCCGACATTTTGTCGGGCTCGGGGAATCGGAAACTGAACGGTGAATCCACGTGGGCGGGCGCGATCTCGGTCATTCGTTCCAGGGCTTTGATGCGGCTCTGGGCCTGACGCGCTTTAGTGGCTTTGGCCTTGAAACGCCGAATGAAGTTTTCCATGTGCGCAATTTCGGCCTGCTGTTTCTCATAGGCCGCCTGTTGCTGCGCCAGCTTTTCTGCGCGCTGGCGTTCAAAGGCTGAATAATTGCCGCGATAATGCGTGAGCGTGTGCTTACTTAGGTGGGCTACCTGATCACAGGTGGCATCGATAAAATCCCGGTCGTGGGAAATCAGCATCAAGGTGCCGTTGTAAGCCTGCAGCCACTGTTCCAGCCAGAGGGTGGCATCCATATCCAGGTGGTTGGTGGGCTCATCGAGTAACAATAGATCAGATGGCCGCATCAGGGCTTGCGCCAGATTCAGACGAATCCGCCAGCCTCCGGAAAAATCGCGCACCGGCGTTTGCAGCTGCGCCTGCTTAAAGCCAAGCCCAAGCAAAAGTTGTTCGGCCTGGCTAGGGATGGTGTAGGCGTTGAGGGCGTCGAGCTGGCCGTGGAGCTCCGCCATAGCCATATCGTCGCTGCATTCGGCCAGGGCCTTCTCAACGTGGCGGAATTCGGTATGGCCGTCGATCACGTAATCTACGGCTGGCCGATCGCTGGCAGAGACCTCCTGAGCCATATGGGCGATGCGCCACTGCTTGGGAATTCGTACACTGCCTCGATCGGGCTCAAGCTCCCCGCGGAGCAGCGCAAACAGGCTGGACTTGCCGCTGCCGTTGGCACCTATAAGGGCGACATGGTCGCCGTCGTGCAGGCGCAAATCGGCGCTTTCTAGCAAAGTTTTGCCGCCGCGTAGTAAGCTTAACTGTTCGAATTCAATCATGGGCGGCGATTATAACGGAGGCGCTGTGGCCGACAATGCCCTTTGGCAATATAGCTTACTGGTTTACTCCCATCCGCGAGTACACAAACTGTGCCAGAAGCTGCAGGACGACTACGGCGCGGACGTCAATCTGCTGCTGTCTGCCTGCTGGCTGGCGAAGCGCGGCATTGTGTGGTCGCCAGAGCAGGTGGTAGACATGGTCTCCCACAGCCAGGCCTTTCGCGAAAACTACCTGCTGGAAGTGCGCGCCCTGCGCCGGCGCATGAAGCCCATCGCACCGCCGAATATCTACCAGGAAGCCCAGCGGTTTGAAATGGCGGTAGAGCGCTGGCAGCAGGACGAAATCCACAGTTATTGGCAGAAGGCCGCTATTTCGCCGAAAAAGCAGTCTTTTCCCCTCTGTGCGCAGACCAACCTGCATCGCTACTTCGACCAGCTCAAACTGGCCTGGAACGGCTTGCTGGGTGAGTTGATCGAGGCTGTCGCGGCAGTACCACCGGCGGAAGGCGATATCTAAGCGACAGAATTAATCGATATCGAAAATGGACGCCACCGTGTCGGATTTGGATTTCGGCCGACTGATGGTGTCTGGCAGCACGGTCGCCTTGCGACGAGGCGGCGGCGGGGGTTCTGGCGGCTCAGGGCGCGGTGCAGCAGGCACAGGTTTAGCGTCGGCGGTGCTTTTGGCTGCTTCAGGCGCCGCCTTGGGCGTCGTTTTTTTGCCTTTGCCGCCCTTATCGGTATCTGCGGCAGCCTTGGGTGCGGCGGCTTTCGGCGCTTTGGCCTTCGGAGCAGCTGTTTTATAAGCCGTGGTTTTAGATGCTGTGGTATTAGAAGAAGGTTTTTTTGAGACCGCAGCCTTAGAATCGGCCGCTTTCGTTTTAGTGCTGGGCTGAGCTTTCGCCGCCGCTTTGGGTTTGGCCGCAGCCTTGGCTTTCGGTTGGGCTTTGGCCGGTGTTTTTGGCTTTGCGGCAGCGCGTTTGACTGCCTTGGGCTTGGGCAAATCGCGAATTGCGGCCTTTTCGGCGGCAGCTTCTGCTTTTTCCTGGTCGATTTCCGCTTTTACTTCAGCAATGCGTGCTTTCGCGTCAGCAGCTGCTGTTTCCGCTGCTGCCAGCGCCTTTTCCGCTTTGGTCAGGGCGGCTTGGGCGCTTTTGGTTTGGGCCGGCGTTTTAGCGGCACGCAGCTTCTGCTGCGCCGTTTTCACTGCAGTTTTCTGCTTTTTGACGTCGTTGTCCGCCTTTTCGGCGGCCTTTTTCGCCTTTGTCAGCTGCTGATCCTGAGTATTCAGGAGCTTTTCTCGCAAGGCAGCCAGCTTGTTTTCCAGTGCTTCCACGCTGCCTGCCTTCTTATTATTGCCTGGCATGCTTCCTAACCTTCCGAAATGTTTAAAAAAACATCAATTCCATTATACAAACTTGGAACACTATAGCTATTGTCCGCCGCCCAAAATGTGGCAGACTGTCGCCCCTGTTGTGCCGAACAGCGGCACGAAATTCTCCTAAGAGTAGACGAGAAGGTACTGGAATGAAAAGAAAAGTCTTCGCCGTAGCGACGCTGGCCACAGTTTTGGCTGCCTGTGACAGCAAGGAAGCGGCTGCCCCGGCAGAGGTAACATTGGATTCAGAAATGCAGAAAGTCAGCTACAGCTTTGGTGTCGACTTGGGCAAGCGCATCGGCCAAAACATGGATCTGGATGTGACCGCCTTCAGCGCCGGTGTCAGTGATGGTATCGAAGGTGGTGAGATGCAGATGTCCGAAGAGGACATGATGGCCACCCTGCAGGGCTACCAGCAGAAGAAAATGGCCGAGATGCAGGCTGAAGCCGAGAAAGATGCTGAGGAAAATCGCAAGGCCTCTGAGGCTTTCCTGGCTGAAAACGCCGAGAAAGAGGGCGTTGTGGTGCTGGATAGCGGTCTGCAATACAAGGTGATTGACGCCGGTGATGGCGCCAAGCCCAGTGCGGATGACGTGGTTGAAGTGCACTACCGCGGCACACTGATCGATGGTACCGAGTTCGACAGTTCTTACGCCCGTGGCGAAAGCATCACCTTCCCGGTGAATGGCGTCATTGCTGGCTGGACCGAAGCACTGCAGCTGATGCCTGTCGGCAGCAAGTGGGAGCTCTACATTCCCTCAGATCTGGCCTATGGTCCCGGCGGCACTCAAGGCGCCATCGGCCCGAATCAGGCGCTGATTTTCGAAGTTGAGCTGCTGGCCATTGAAGAGCAGGGCGGCGAAGAAGGCTGATCTGAGACTCGCCGGGCCTCGGCTTACGAGGTCCGGCGCATCATCAAGGTCTACGGCGTTGAGCGCCGCAGGCTGAAGTTATACACACTGAATTGACCATCGCTGACTAACAGCGTTGTGGTCACCAGTGCTTCTCCCCCTTCAAACCGCGCCGGAAAGCTGTAGCTCAGGCGCTGTTCCTCACCAAACACCGACAAGGCCGCTGTCAGGTTCGAAAACTGCGGTTTATCCATCGATTTGAAACGCCCGAGAGATTGGTATTCCTCTACGACGCGGTTGAGCTGCTCATTGCTGACCACTTCCCGAGCGGCAGGCGCCAGATGCTGACGCAAAATATCCGGTTGCCAGCGTGAGATATCGCTAAGCGTATCCTCCAGATAAAGCCTGGCATTGGCGGAGTATTTATCGTCCTGCTGGGTGGCGTAGTAGTAGAGGCCGCCAAAGACCAGCAGGCAGAACAGGATAAAAACGTGCAGTGGCCTGAGCATCAGATCAACCCGATGCTGTGCAGGAACACCACCAGGATACCCAGCGGAGCGATATAGCGCAGCGCGAAATACCAAAACCGGAAAAAGGTATCGGTATCAAAGGCTACCGCTTCTTTCACGTGCTCTCTGTTCATAACATAGCCGGCAAAGATGGCGATCAGCAGGCCACCGATGGGCAGGATATAGTTGGCGGTGATGTGATCCAAAGTGTCGAAAAAGACGCCGGACTGAATACAGGCAATGCCGCCCAGCCAGCCAATCATGGCAGCGCCAAAGGTGCCCAGCTTGCGGTCAACACCGTGGCGTTCCAGCCAGGCCACACCGGGCTCGATCAGAGAGATCGAGGAGCTGAGCGCTGCAATGCTCACCAGAATAAAAAACAAGCTGCCGAAGATCATGCCGCCCGGCATGTGGGCAAACGCGATGGGCAGCGATACAAACATCAGGCCCGGACCGGAGCTGGGCTCGAGATTGTTCGCGAATACCAGCGGAAAAATGGCCATACCGGCAATCAGGGCAATCAGGGTGTCGAGCAAGCCAATCGTGATCACGGTTTTGCCGATGGAGTGCTCGCCGGGCATGTAGGCGCCGTAGGCCATAATGGCGCCCATACCCAAGCTAAGGGTAAAGAAAGCGTGACCCAGCGCTACCAGCACGGCCTCAGTCGAAAGCTTTGAAAAATCCGGGGTGTACATAAACTTCAGGCTGGCGATAAAGTCGCCGGTGGCCCAGCTGTAGCCCAGCAGAATCAACAGGAACACGATCAGCAGTGGCATCAGGATTTCGACCGCGCGACCGATACCACCGGTCACACCCGCGGCAATCACACCGCCGGTAAACACCACAAACAACGTTTGCCAGCCCCACTGACGCATAAAATTGCCGGTCATGGCGCCGAAGTTGTTCTCAATGGTGGCCGCATCCTGACCATCGTAAAAAGCGCTAAGGCTCTGCCAGCTGTAGTCCAGCGCCCAGCCGGCCACTACGCTGTAGAACATCAGAATCAACAAGCCGCCGATCACCCCGCCGATGCCGACAATACTCCATATCTTGGGCGCGCCTTCGCGCTCGGTAAGTATCAGCATGGCATCAACCGGGTTGGCCCGGGTGGTACGGCCGAGCATCACCTCCGCAATCATCACCGGGACGCCGACGGCCAAAATACAGGCCAGGTAAACCAGGACAAAGGCGCCACCACCGTACTCGCCGGTGATGTAGGGAAACTTCCAGATATTGCCCAGGCCGACGGCGGATCCTGTGGCGGCGAGGATAAATGTCCAGCGTTTGGACCAGTGATCTTTAACGGTAGCGGTCATAGAGGCAGGCTTTGTTTTAATTTGCCGCGATTGTAGCGGGATTCTGGCGTTAAACCCAAGGCAGTTGCTCGTTTTATGGGCTATAATGCGCGCCGCTCGCAATCGGCGGGCCGGTGAAGCTTGATTCTGACAGACAATTCTTCCCCACACATCCGTATTTTCAACGAGGCTGCCACGGGCTGACCTCGCACTATCGGGGCAGACCCCAGAGAACTCCCAATGATCGAAAACCTACGTAATATCGCGATTATCGCCCACGTTGACCATGGCAAAACCACCCTGGTTGATAAACTCCTGAGTCAGTCTGGTACCCTCGACCGCCGCAGTGAAGGCGCCGAGCGTATCATGGACTCCAACGACCAGGAGCGCGAACGCGGCATTACCATTCTCGCCAAAAACACCGCCATTAACTGGAACGGCTACCGCATCAATATCGTCGATACCCCCGGACACGCCGACTTTGGCGGGGAAGTAGAACGCGTACTGTCGATGGTCGACAGCGTATTGCTGCTGGTCGACGCGGTTGATGGCCCCATGCCTCAAACTCGCTTCGTGACCCAAAAGGCTTTCGAGCGCGGCCTCAAACCCATTGTTGTCGTGAACAAGATCGACCGCCCCGGCGCGCGTCCGCACTGGGTTATCGATCAGGTTTTTGATCTGTTTGACCGCCTCGGCGCCACCGACGAGCAGCTGGATTTTCCCATCGTCTACGCCTCAGCACTCAATGGCTATGCCGGTCCGGAAGCCGACGAGCTGGCCGAGGATATGACACCCTTGTTTGAAATGATTGTCGACAAGGTGAGCCCTCCGCAAGTTGACGTTGACGCGCCTCTGCAGATGCAAATTTCGGCGTTGGATTACTCGAGCTATGTTGGCGTTATCGGGATTGGTCGTATCACTCGGGGAACGCTCAAGCCAAGCCAGCCATTGGTGGTTGTTGATCGCCACGGAAAATCCCGCAAGGGACGTGTACTGAGCGTGATGGGCTATATGGGGCTGGAGCGCGTCGAAGTGCAGGAAGCAAAGGCTGGCGATATCGTTTGTATCACCGGCATCGAAGGCTTAAGCATTTCCGATACGCTGTGCGCTCCGGAAGCGGTTGAGGCCCTGCCCGCACTGACCGTCGACGAGCCCACGGTGAGCATGACCTTCCAGGTGAACGACTCGCCCTTCGCAGGCAAAGAAGGCAAGTACGTCACCACCCGCAATATTTCCGAACGCCTCGAGCAGGAGCTGATTCACAATGTGGCCCTGCGCGTGCGTCAGGGCGATAGCCCGGACAAATTCATTGTCTCCGGTCGCGGCGAGCTGCACCTGTCGGTATTGATTGAAAATATGCGACGCGAAGGCTTTGAGCTGGGTGTCAGCCGGCCCGAAGTGGTTCAAAAGGTCGTTGACGGTGAAGTACAAGAGCCTTTTGAGCAAGTGGTTATCGATGTGGAAGAGCAGCATCAGGGCGCAGTGATGGAAGAGCTGGGTCTGCGCAAAGCCGAGATGACCAACATGCAGCCTGACGGCAAGGGACGGGTGAAGCTCGAATTCATCATGCCCTCGCGCGGGCTGATCGGTTTCCGCTCACTGTTTCTGACCCTGACTTCGGGTTCGGGTATTCTGACCAGTATTTTCGATCACTACGGCCCGGTGAAAATGGGTGATGTGGGTCGTCGCATCAACGGGGTGCTGGTCTCCATGGTGCAGGGCAAAACGCTCAGCTACGGTCTGTTCAACCTGCAGGATCGCGGCCGCCTGTTCCTGGGACACGGTGAAGAAGTGTATGAAGGTCAGATCATCGGTCTGCACTCGCGGGGCAACGATCTGGTCGTTAATCCCACCAAGGCCAAGCAACTGACCAACGTGCGCGCATCGGGCACCGATGAAGCCTTGACGCTGTCGCCGCCCGTCCGCCATACACTTGAACAGGCGCTGGAGTTCATCGAAGACGATGAGCTGGTGGAAGTGACGCCGGAGAGCATTCGCCTGCGCAAGAAGCTTCTGAAAGAACACGAGCGCAAGCGCGCCAGTAACGCCAAGGGCTGATCGCCAATGCCAGCGGCGCCATCGCCGCTGGCTGCCAATTCGCTGAAAATGCTCTCATGGGCTAAGCTTTAACAGCTGCGGTCCATGAGGTCTTTTGTGCTACCCCTTTATCCGGATATCAAACCCTATCGCGTCTTTGAGTTGCCGGTCGATGCGCCCCACGTGCTCTATTGTGAGGAAAGCGGTTCCCCCGATGGGATACCGGTCGTGTTTCTCCACGGTGGACCCGGCGCTGGCAGTAGCCACAACAGCCGCCGCTTCTTTGATCCCGATGCCTACCGCATCATCGTGTTTGACCAGCGCGGTGCCGGGCATTCCACGCCTCACGCCTGTATCGACAACAACACCCTGCCGGATCTGATCAAAGACATTGATCGCCTGCTTGATAGCCTGAGTATCGATCGCTGTTATCTGTTTGGCGGTTCCTGGGGTGCAACACTGGCGCTGGCCTATGCCCAGGCGCGACCGCAACGGGTGAGAGGCATGGTGCTGCGCGGTGTCTTTCTCTGTCGACAGCGCGACCTCGACTGGTTTTACCGCGATGGTGCCAATCGCGTATTCCCCGATGCCTGGGACGAGCTGCTCACCCATGCGCCCGATACGAACGATGTGCTGGCCGGCTATTACCACGAGCTGCAGGCTGATAATGAAATCGAGCGCATGACAGCGGCACGCGCCTGGACGCAATGGGAAACCACCTGTGCCAGCTTGCGGCCGCATCCGGGTGACGTGAAATCCAGTCGCGAGGCGCACAATGCACTGGCGATGGCCCGACTTGAAACCCATTACTTCGTTAACAAAGGCTTTCTTCGCGAAAACCAGTTGCTAGACAATGCTCCCTCGCTGCGCGGCATTCCCGGCATTATCGTTCACGGCCGCTATGACATGGTGTGCCCGCTGGAAAATGCCACCAGCCTGCATCAGCGCTGGCCGGAAAGTGAATTGCGTATCATCCGCGACGGTGGCCATTCCCCCTTCGAGCCCGCGATGACCGATGCGCTTGTCCACGCAACGCGCGATATGCTGCAATGGTCGACTGACCAATCTGCCTGAGGTAATCGTGAAAGCTCTTATTCAGCGCGTGCGCTATGCCCGCGTCAACGTTGATGAAGAAACCGTTGGCGCCATCGACCAGGGCATGCTGGTTTTTCTCGGTGTCGAGCGCAACGACAGCCCGGCCATACTGGAAAAAGTGGCCGAGCGCTTGCTCAATTATCGCCTGTTTGCCGACAGCGAAGGGCGCATGAACGCCTCGCTACGCGATATCGACGGTGGGCTGCTGCTGGTCTCACAATTTACCCTGGCCGCTGATACCCGCAAGGGTTTGCGCCCCGGATTTTCCACCGCCGCGACGCCTGCCGATGCCCAGCTCCTCTATAACAGCTTGCTGGATGAGCTGAATGCGCGGCATCACAAGGTTGCCGCCGGTCGTTTTGGCGCCGATATGCAAATAGAGCTGCTCAATGATGGGCCGGTCACCTTCTTGTTGGAATTTCAGTGAACGATACGCCTCGCGAATAGCCACGCTTGTGATAGCCTACAGGCAGGCTCTCTGGCAGTGGGCTGTCAACGATAACGGTAAAAAACCACTGGAGATTCACGATGAAAAAAATGCTTATGGCTTCGATTCTCGCTGGCGCTTCCGCCAGTTCATTTGCGGTTGTCCCCGGCGGTGACAGTTGCGGTTGGGGTAATATGTTGTTTGAAGGTCAGTCGGGCTTGCCGATTCATGTGGTCGCGTCCATCACCAACGGCACTTCTGGCAACAACACCCTAGGCATGACGTCGGGAACGAATGGTTGTTCCGCCGATGGTACACTGACCTATGGTGGCAAGCCGCTGATCAATCTCGGATCGATCATGGACGAGTTTAGCGAAGATGTTGCGCGTGGTGAGGGCGAGGCTCTAACCGCGGTGGCGATTTCCCTGGGGGTTGAGTCACCCGATCGTTCCCACTTCAAGCAGGTAATGCACAGCAATTTTGATACGCTGTTCCCCAGCGATTCGGTGACCGCCGAAGCCGTGATGGCTTCCATGCTGCAGCTGATGCGCGCCGACGCGCAGCTCGCCAAATACGCCGCTTGACCGATAGCGGTGCGGCAAGCCGCCGCACCGCGTTTCCCAGATGATTCAATGCGCCAGCCGTCGTTTAATGCTGTGGGTTGTTATTGTTCTGAGCCCTCTGGCACAGGCAGGCATGACCGACAGCCAGGCATTGGCTGACCACCCCCAATGGCGCGCCCTGCTGCACTTTGCCCGCAGCCCCAACGGCTACGCCGTCGAAAGCGCAGTCGATGATGCCGCTTTTTTCCTCAGCCCTTCCGGAAAGTCTGATGCGCACGCTGAACTGCTTGCCACGGTAGCGCAGCTGACGGTAAAGCCAGCACTGCGTTGCCGCTTTATTGCACGTTTCCACTGGCTTCAGCAGCACGCGCTATTGGATTCGGACCTGCAAGCCGATTGCGCCGACTATGCCGCCTGGCGCCGGGAGATCAACGCGGGTGCGGTGGCCTTGGTGTTTGCCGCGAGTTATCTCAACAGTCCCTCGTCGATGTATGGTCATACGTTTCTTCGTATTGATCCCAAAGGCTATCGCTCGGAATCGGCCTTGTTGTCCTATGCCGTGAACTATGCAGCGGTGGTTCCACCGAATGACAACAGCCTCCTGTTCGCGTGGCGGGGCATGACCGGTGGCTATCCCGGACATTTCAGCCTGCAGCCCTATATCGAAAAGCTGCAGGAATACTCGCGCCTGGAAAACCGGGATATCTGGGAATACGAGCTAAACCTGACAGCAACAGAGATTGATCGCCTGATGGCTCACTTGTGGGAGCTGCAGTCGATCAATTTCGATTACTACTTTATGGACGAAAATTGCTCCTACCGTCTGCTGGAGTTGTTGGAGGTGGCCCGCCCAGGTTTGATGCTTGTCCACGAGTTTCCTGTTCATGCCATTCCCGTTGACACCGTGCGCGCAGTGGACGAAGCGGGTTTGGTCCAGGCCCGCGTTTATCGCCCATCGCGGCAGCGTGAATTGGAGGCCCTTGTGTTACCTCTGTCGGACGATCAGCAGCGCTGGGTGCTGACCTTGGCGGACGAACCTGCACAGGCAGAGAGCGAGAATTTCCAGCGCAAGCCGTCTCACGAACAAGCAACCCTGCTGCTGGGCGCATATCGCTTGCTGCGTTACCGCCACAATAGGGAGGCGCGCAGTGACAGTGTTGCCGCGCGCAGTTTCTCACTACTCCGGGCGATCAATAAGTTACCGGCCATCGCCGAGGTAAAAAACAAGGCGACGCGCCCGGTGGCCCCTGACGATGGTCATCCAACCGCATTGCTTGGGCTCGCGGTTGGACGCTTTGCCGAGCAACATTATCAGGAGCTATCGTTCCGGCTGACCTACCACGACCTGCTAGACCCGGTATCGGGTTATCCCGAGAGCGCGTCACTAAATATGCTGCAAACGACGCTGCGCCACGCCGACAACGGTGGCTCTCGCCTGCAGTCGCTGGACGTGGTCGATATCCAATCGCTGGCCCCGCGCAGCCGGTTTTTCAAACCCGTGAGCTGGCAAGTTCGCGCGGGGCTGGAACGCAGTGACTGGCAGCCGGCCTATCTCGCCCCCTTCGTCGCTGCCGGTGCGGGTGGTTCCTGGCGGATAGAGGGTGCGGAGGTTTCCGCTCTGCCAACGCTAAGGGGGGAATATAATGAATCCTTTGACGAGAACTGGCAGTTGGCGCCGGGCTTGTTAGTGCGATTGGGCTTTCAGCGCCAGCGCTGGGCTCTGGCACTGGAGGCTGAGCACTACCGGTTTCTCAATGGCGTGGAGCGCAACGCGGCGACTGTGTCGCTGAATGTTGCCGTGGCGCGCGAACACGGATTGCGAGTAATCGGTCGCCGGGTATTGGAGGGAGAGCAGGGTGACGAAGCCTATAGCCTACAGTGGCGTTACTATTTTTAGACCTGTTTTTAGGTCCGTGTTGCTGATCGCTGTACTGACGCTGTCCGGCTGCGCCAGTCTGTTGTTTTATCCCATGAAATCCTGGGTGGCCACGCCGCAGGACTTTGGGGTCGCCTATGAGGATATTTTTCTCAACCAGGGGGATATCCGTTTGCACGGCTGGTGGTTGCCGGCTCAGGGCAAGGCGCGAGCCAGCATCTATTTTCTCCACGGCAACGCGGAAAACATCAGCACCCATATGCACAGCGTGCTTTGGCTCCCGGCCGAAGGCTACAATGTTTTCCTGCTCGATTACCGCGGTTATGGCAAATCTACCGGTGAGCCCGACCTGCCGGGCGTCATTGCTGACGTGCGGCGCGGTTATCAATGGCTGCGCCAGCGAGAACCGGACAAGCCCGTGGTGGTTTTGGGCCAAAGCCTGGGAGGCGGCGTGTCGGGTTACGCTATGGCGACCGCGACAACCAAGCCTGAGGCCATCGTTCTGGACGCTGCCGTGGCGTCTTACCCGCGTATCGCCGGGGAGGTCGCCCGACGGAATGTGCTTACCTGGGCGCTGGCACCGCTTGCCACCCGGCTAATGCCGCAAACTTTCGACTTTATCGACGTGGTGGAGGCTCTGGCCGGGACACCGCAGTTGTACCTGCACAGCCCGGCTGACGCGGTGGTTCCCATCGGCCACTCCCAGGCCTTGTTCCAGAAGGCCGCCGAACCGAAACGCTTTGTGGAAAGCTCGGGACCGC
Source organism: Litorivivens sp. (assembly GCA_041638115.1). GTDB lineage: Bacteria > Pseudomonadota > Gammaproteobacteria > Pseudomonadales > Spongiibacteraceae > Litorivivens. Next base: position 34,923 of record JBFKXO010000001.1, read on the forward strand.
ATATTTCAACCTTTGCCGACAGCAACCATCGACAGCTTTTGCTGGCCTTTCTGGAAACTATTTCGCCTAACCAAAAGCGTTAGGCCAGTGAGTGCTGGTTAACCCGCCTAATGTGACAAACTACCAATTTTGAAAGCTTGGTCTGTGTAATTGTGAATATGTCACAGTTTCCTGCGGGAGCCAGACAGTAAGCTCGCCAGCCAGTAGTCATTCTGAGAGATCCTGTCATGCGAACACTTCTCCGCGATAAGCAGGCCCTGCTGGCCTGTGTTGAAGGCTCGCCAGCCGCCGTTGCCGTGCACAATAAGCCCGAGTGGCTGTCACTGTTTGCCGACTGCGCGGTGGTGGAAGATCCGGTCGGCTCCAAACCCCAGATCAATCTGACGGATGAGAACGGTCAGAGCCCGCTAAGCCGTTTCTATGAAACCTTTATCGCGGCCAACGATATTCGCTTTGATGTGGACTACGACGTGGTGTGCACCGGGGCGGTCGTCAGGGATCTGGATATCGAGATTCGCATGTCAGACAAGGTGGTGGTGCGGGTGCCCATGCACCTGCTCTACGAGCTGACCACCGAACACGGCGAAGTGCGGATCAAACGCCTCGCCGCCCACTGGGAGCTGGCGCCGATGCTGCGTCAGCAGATGCAGTACGGATTGGCCAGCGCGGTGGCCGGAATTTCTTCATTCTGGCGCATGCTGCGGCATATGGGCCTGTCCGGTTTGCAGGGCTTTCTGCAGGCCCGGGAAACGGTTGGCGAGGCGGGCAAGAAAAAGGTTGAGGCGCTGATCTCGGCCTTTAATCAAAAGCAAAATCGCGCGCTGGAACGCCTGTTTACCGATGATGGCCTGATGGGTTGGCCCTATGGCCACGATCAACGCATTGCTTTCTGGGACATTCCGGACGGTAGGCTGCGGGTGGAGAAACTGCTGTCAGCCGGGCGTGCGGTAAGCGCAACCTTTTACTATAACGATGGCACGACTGAAAAACGTGGCGTGGCGATCTTCCACTTCGATCGGCGCAATCTGCTGCTGCGCGATGCGCAATTTTTTATGGAGGCAGAGCACTGAGGAGTGGCCTCAGTGCTGATGTCCACCGGGACCATGTGCATGACCGTGTGAAACCTCCTCGGCTGAGGCTTCGCGCACATCGACAATTTCAATGGCAAACTGCAGGGCCTTGCCTGCCAATGGATGATTGGCATCCACATCGACCGAAAACTTGCCCACTTTGATCACGGTGGCTTGATGCGTGCCATTGTCATCGCGATAGCGAACAATCTTTCCCGGTTTCAACTTGCCCTCGTGTTTGAGGTATTTTGCCGGGATGCGCTGCACGCGTCCCTCCTGGCGCAGGCCATAGGCTTGCTCAGGGCTGAGTGAAACCTCCACCTTGTCGCCTGCCGTATGACCGATCAACGCCTTCTCTAAGGCGGGCAGAATATTGCGTTCGCCGTGCAGGTAGAGGGAGGGCTGGCCGTCGTAGCTGTGTTCAATCTCGGCGCCGCCCTGTTCTGACAGGCGGTAGTGGAAGGAAACCACGCGGTTTTTTTCGATGTGCATCGCTCGCTCTCTCGCTGGGCATGTCGGGAAACAGGCGGCTATACTAATGGGCGTTTACTCAAATTCCTAGCGGACTTACTGACAGGCAGCAGCATGGGCGAGGTTGTGACGTTCACTCCCGGTCGCAAGAAAAAGGCGACAGCAAAATCCACCTTGTGCAAAGAGGGGCATCATCGCTGGCTGGTTGAGACGAAAAGTCGGTTTGATGTGAAGCAGGGTAAGCTGGTCACCGTGTACCGGTGTGGACGCTGTGGCAAACTGAAAACCACAGCGCACTGAAATACGGTGCTATTAGCCGAGAACCTGACGCCCAATTTGATCGAGAATGGCACGAGTTTCTTCCGGGCCCTCCACACTGCTGAATACCCGCACGATATCGCCCAGATGCTCCAGTAGGACGTCTTTCACCGGCAGGGTGCTTTCAAGCGCGGCGTTGCGCAGCAGCAGAAACGCTTCCGCGCTGATATCGTCGATCTGTTCCTGACGGCTGGCGGCGCGAAAGTCGGCAAGTCGTACAACGTTGTTCTGGTTTGACATGGTTGTTTGCCTCGAATGACACAGTTGTTAGTAACTGTGTCGTAGTCTACTGAGCGGATTTCGGCGGGTAACTTCGTACTTACACTTAGTCGGCGGGGTAAAACCGAAAGAGGGGGGCGATCAGCCGTTGATCTGCTCGGCAAGTTCGCGCAGGATACGGGCGGATTCTTCGTGACCTTCAACGGCTTTGATGACCAGCGCGATGCCTAACAAATGCTCCAACAGAACCGATTTCATTGAAATACCGTGTTCCTGGGCTTGTTCGCGCAAAAAAACAAAGGCCTGTGCACTGATATCGTCGAGCAGTGCTTGCTGTGTCGCTTTTTGATACTGTTCAAGGCTGACAACATTTTCTTCAGAGTCGTGCACTGGTTGGCGCTCCATAAAGTCGTCGCAGGGCGCGACTACAACACAAATTGTAGGGAAATGCGTCGTCGCCGAAACTACGTATTTACCCGTACTGCCCTATAACTTATTGTTTTTAGGCGATAAAATACCCCGTTATCGCCATATGCTGGAAATTGCCAATGGAAAACCAAACCACCATTTCAGAGGACGGCATCGAGCAACTATCGCTCAAGGCCTATACCGAGAAGGCCTACCTGGACTACTCCATGTACGTCATTCTCGACCGGGCGCTGCCCAATATTGCTGACGGGCTAAAACCGGTACAGCGTCGCATTGTCTACGCGATGAGTGAGCTGGGCCTGAAAGCCACCGCCAAATTCAAGAAATCCGCTCGTACCGTAGGGGATGTGATCGGTAAATTCCACCCTCACGGCGATTCTGCCGCCTACGAGGCGATGGTGCTGATGGCGCAGAATTTCTCCTATCGCTACCCGCTGGTGGATGGCCAGGGTAACTGGGGCTCGCCGGATGACCCCAAATCCTTCGCCGCGATGCGCTATACCGAGTCGCGCCTGACCGCTTACGCCGATGTGCTGCTGTCCGAGCTGGGCCAGGGCACGGTGGACTGGACACCAAACTTTGACGGCACCATGGATGAGCCCGCCACACTCCCGGCCCGCGTACCCAATGTGCTGCTCAACGGTACCACAGGCATCGCGGTGGGTATGGCCACCGATATACCGCCGCATAACCTGCGCGAAGTGGTCAGCGCCTGTATTGCCCTGTTGGACAATCCAAAAGCCGGCGTCGAAGACCTTTGCGAGCATATCCAGGGGCCGGACTTCCCCACTGAAGCAGAATTAATCACGCCGCGCGAAGACCTGATCAAGATGTACGAAAGCGGGCGTGGCAGCCTGCGGATGCGCGCCCGCTGGCACAAGGAAGATGGCGATGTGGTGATATCCGCCTTGCCCTATCAGGCCTCGGGCTCCAAAGTGCTGGAGCAAATCGCCCAGCAGATGCAGGCCAAAAAACTGCCGATGGTAGCGGATTTGCGCGATGAGTCAGACCATGAGAACCCCACGCGCCTGTTGATCGTACCGCGGTCTAATCGAGTGGATTTGGAAGCGATGATGAATCACCTCTTCGCCACCACGGATCTGGAAAAGACCTACCGCGTCAACCTCAATGTCATCGGCATCAACGGCCGGCCTCAGGTAAAGCCGCTCAATGGCCTGCTGGGCGAATGGCTGGAGTTCCGCACGGAAACTACGCGCCGCCGCCTCCAGTTTCGTCTCGACAAGGTACTGGCGCGGCTGCATATCCTGGAAGGTTTGTTGATTGCCTACCTCAATATCGATGAGGTGATTGCCATTATCCGCGCCGAGGACAAACCCAAGCCGGTGCTGATGGAGCGCTTTGGGCTCAGCGATACCCAGGCCGAAGCCATCCTCGAGTTAAAGTTGCGCCACCTGGCCAAACTCGAAGAAATGAAGATTCGCGGCGAACAGGATGAGCTGGCCGCCGAACGCGACAATCTGGAAGCGACTCTGGGCTCACCGCGCAAACTGAAAAACCTGATTCGCAAAGAGCTCAAGGAAGTGGCTGATCAGTACGGTGACGACCGCCGTTCACCGCTGGTGTCCCGCGACGAAGCTCGTGCCTTTTCCGAAGAGGAACTGATGCCGGTTGATCCGGTAACGGTAGTGCTGTCGGAAAAAGGCTGGATTCGCGCCGCCAAGGGCCACGATATTGACCCGGTCAGCCTCAGCTATAAGTCTGGCGACAAATTCAAACTGGCTGCCCGCGGCAAGAGCAACCAGCCGGTGATTATTCTGGATAACAGCGGTCGGGCTTACTCGGTGGCGGCGCATACGCTGCCTTCCGCGCGAGGGCAGGGCGAGCCGGTAACCGGCCGCCTGAACGCGCCTTCCGGTGCGGTGTTTAACGGTATGTTGATGGGCTCAGACGAACAGCGCGTATTACTGGCGTCCGACGCGGGCTACGGTTTTGTCACCAAATTGTCGGATCTGCAAAGTAAAAACCGGGCCGGCAAAGCGGTACTTAGTCTGCCGAAGGGGGCCGAAGTGTTAAACCCGATCGCCCTGAACGGAACCGACGGCCACGTGGTTGCCGCCACCACCGACGGTCGCATGCTGGTGTTCCCGTTAACGGAGTTGCCCGAGATGCCGCGCGGCAAAGGCAACAAGATGATCGGGATACCATCGGCGCGGGTTGCGGCGCGCGAGGAATATGTTGTGGCGATAGCGGTGATGACCGAGACCGACACACTTCGCGTGTTCTCAGGCAAGCGCTATCTCAACCTGAAATTTGCTGAGCTGGAACACTACCTGGGCGAGCGCGGTCGGCGCGGACACAAGCTGCCCCGCGGATTCCAGAAGGTGGATGGATTGGAGATTAATCCGGGTTAGCCTATCTGCACCGGAAGCGATGTTTCTAACGCTATATGAGCGGCGTGGCACTCCTGCTACGCCGCTACCGAACTTAGATAGCTGAAAATTCCAGCCCCGCATGCGCCTGCAGCCGCTCTACCAAAGCATCACGCATCGCTGTCGAGGGCGTCCAAATACCGCCGGGTGTTTGCGCTTTCGAGGTTTCGCTCAGGCAGATCGCGGCCTGGGTGATCATCTTGGCGGTTGAGCCATAGCCGGGGTCGCGGTCGCCAGTGACTTTGACGGCTACCTTCTCTCCTTTGGTGGTCTTGCCAATAAAACGCAGGTCAAAAAAGCCGTTGCGCTGTTCTTCTTTGCTGGGGCCTTCGCCGGGTTTGGGCAATACCCACTTTTCCAGCGCCCAGCGTGCCGGGGGCAGGGCGCCGCCAACCATTAAGCCAGCCATACCGCCCGCCATGGCCAGGGCGCTGAGGCGACCTTTCAAGCCCTTGCCAGTGATGACGGCTTCGTCATAGCGAAACTGCTCGCCCCAGGGTGCGCCTTTGAGTGCGTGGGAGCGATGTACGACGCGGGTATTGATGGCAGCCATCACGAAGGGCGCTGTCCAGGTATCAAAGTCTTTGTCGTATTCGGCGCTGCTGACATTGTGCTGGCGGGTTTTCGGCTGAAATTCTTCGGGACAGATGGCGTAGGGGTTTGCCAGTGTCTTGCGCAATTCGGGGTTTTTGCTGGCTTCTTTGATGACGTTGACCAGTGACGCTGCAGTACCGCCGCTGAAGCCGCCTCGCATGGCCTTGACCCGCATTTTGACATCCAGGCAGGGCTGCCCAAAGCTGGTCTGCGCCGTATTCTGCAGAAAATGGACGCCCAGATCCGAGGGTATGGAATCAAAGCCACAGCAGTGCACGATGCGGGCGCCGGTTTGCTGGGCCTGCTGCTGGTAGCGTTCGACCATGAGTTTGATCCACTGGGTTTCCCCGGTCAGGTCGCAGTAGTCAGTACCGGTTTCGACGCAGGCTTTCACCATCGGCTCGCCGTAGAGCGCGTAGGGACCGACGGTGGAGATGATTACTTGGGTCTGACGACAGAGCGCGGCGAGGCTGTCGGGATCGCTGGCGTCGGCGATGCGCAGCGGCATGGATTCGTCGTTAGCGCCGAGGCGCTGTTGCAGTTCCCGCAGTTTGCTTTCTGATCGGCCGGCGGCGGCCCAGCGTACAGCTTTGTCGGGGTTTTTTCCGTCTCCATACTCAGAGGTCAGATACTCGCAAATAATCTGACCGACGAAACTGGTGGCGCCAAACACGATGATATCGAAATGGGAATCGCTCATGGTTTGTGTGTTCCTCCGATAAACTGTTGTGGATTCGCCCCAAAGGGGTAAATGCCGGTATGATGAACCGAATTTGAGAGCATAATAAACGCGAGATGATGGCAATTCGACGACATTTAATGTCCTGTGTGGGCGCGCTGTTGATTTTGGCGGCGGGTTCGGCGCAGGCAGAGCTGAAAATTCACATCGACAAGAACCGTATTGGCTTTGTCCAGGCGTTCCTGGAGAACACGGGGCCGGAGGCGATCACGGTGGTGACGGATTCGCTGGAATACCAGCACAGCGGCGATCGGGTGGATATTTCCCCGGAAATCAAACGCTGGAAGCGCGGTGACGGTGAGGTGATGCTGAAAAGCAGCTTGTTGCACTACGGCGCGGTAACGCTGCAACCGGGTGAAATCACCTACCTGCAGAGCCCGAATATCCGCGTGGTGAGCAAAGACATTGTGTATACCATTCCCGAGGAATGGGGCAAGCTGCACGGTACCTGGCACGGTCGTGTCGAGGTTAGCCTGCGGCCGGGCAAGTGAGGGTGGATCATGGATAATGCCGCGGCGGAAAACTATCTGGCACAGGCGGTATTGCCGCTGCGATTGGCGGTGACCGATGCCAGCGGCTGCCCGGTGGTGGCCTCGCACTGGTTTGAATTTCGCGACGCCGCCATTTACTGCGTGCTGCACAAGAAATCGCTGATTGCGCGACGCTTGCAGCGTGACGGTCGCTGCGGCTTTGAAGTGGCCAGCGAAGCGCCGCCCTATCACGGCGCGCGCGGTCAGGGCACTGCTGAGCTATTGAGTGAGGGCGCCGAGTCGCAGTTGCGCCGTTTGTTTGCGCGCTACGAGATTCGCGAGGATTCCGAACTGGCGCGTTGGCTGCTGGGCCGCGCTGCCGATGAGCGGCTGGTGAAAATTGTGCCCTCGCGTCTCTCTGCCTGGGATTACCGCGACCGTATGAAAGATGCGGTGGCGACCCGGTAATTGGTTAAAAGCCCTGCGATGATTGAAATTTCCCGTGCCGTGTCCCTGCCTGAGAGCGAGCTTGAGCTGAGCGCTGTGCGTTCCCAAGGCGCGGGGGGCCAGAACGTGAACAAGGTGGCTACGGCCATTCACCTGCGCTTTGATATTGCGGCCTCCAGCCTGCCGGACTTTTATAAGAATCGCCTGCTGCAACTCAAAGACAAACGCGTCAGTGGTGACGGTGTTATCGTCATCAAGGCCCAGCGGTTTCGCACCCAGGAAAAGAACCGCGACGACGCCATTGCGCGCCTGGTAGAGCTGATTCGCAGCGTCGCCGTCACCCAGAAGAAACGCATTCCCACCAAGGCCACCAAGAGCTCTCAGCGCAAGCGTATGGATTCCAAAACCAAGCGCGGCAGCACCAAGGCGCTGCGCGGAAAAGTCGATTACTGAGCTGCGCGAATTTCGTTTAGCGCCGGGTCCAGCGGTTCTTTCAACACGCAGTAAGTACCGGCCTGATTATAGATCTGGGCGACGCAGGCATTGCAGTTGTTGCAACCTGACTGGGTCACACTGCCGTCCTGAAAGTGGTTGACCAGCGCCGGATCATGCAACAGCACCCGGGCCATCGCCACCGCATCAAAGCCCTGGTCCATAGCCCTTTCCACATTGGCGAGGCTTTTCACGCCGCCGAGATAGGCCAGTGGCATGGAAACCCCGGCGCGCACCTTGCGCGAGTACTCTTCAAAATACATTTCCTTGAAGGTCAGGCCCTTGGGGGTGCCCGCAGCGGCGGCTTTCATCAGCAGGCGCTGCAGGGGCTGGCCTTTGAAGATTTCGGCGAAGGCTTCCTGATTCATGGGGCTGCCGAACATAAACCAGGTGGATTCCACATTGCGCCCGCCCGACAGCACCAGCATATCGGCACCGGCCGCTTCAAGTGCTTGCGCAGTGACCACGGCGTCGTCGGCGGTGGCGCCGCGCCTTACACCGTCGGCCACGTTGATCTTGGCCAGGACGGCCAGCTCGTCGCCAACCGCCGCTTTGACGGCACGTAACACCCGTGCGGGGAAGCGCACCCGGTTCTCGGCTGAGCCGCCGTACTCATCGGTACGCCGATTGCTCAAGGGCGAGATAAACTGGTTGAGCAGATAACCGTGGCCCATATGCACTTCCACCGCATCAAAACCCGCCTCCCGGGCCATGCGCGCGCCGTCGGCAAACTGCTCAATGACCAGTGCCATATCCTTTTCATTCATCGCCCGCTGTAAAAAGTTGCCGTGAAACAGGCCGGCCACATTCAGGCCGCTGGAGGCGCTGATGGTGCGGTGGGGAACAAAGATACTGGTGACAAAGGAGCCGCCATGGGTGAGCTGCAGGGAAATCTTGCCGCCCTCGGCGTGCACCGCGTCAGTGATGGCTTTGAGGTGGGGCAGCACCTCCTGTCGCAGCCAGAGCTGGTCTGGCAGGGTGCGTCCGATTTTGGCGACCGCTGCGTAGGCCATGGTGGTCAGGGCGATGCCACCTGCCGCGAGGTCCCGGTGGTGTTTGAGCAAGGCCCGGGTTGGAAACCCTTGGCGGTACATGTTCTCGTTGGCACCGGATTTGATAAACCGGTTTTTCAGGGTAATGGGGCCCAGTGTCAGTGGGCTGAACGGATCGGTATGAGACGACATGACGAGCTCCGGCGCTATTATGGTTGTGCGGCACTTTGCACAGCACGTTAGCACAGGGGTTTTGCGGCCGGCATGCGCCGTTTGGATTAATGCCGGCGAGCGTGACGCTTAACGGCGCGATTGTTCCAGGCGGCGGTGAGAGAATCGAGTATGGTGGGTACCCCGCCAGTGACCCAGCCGCCCAATACCGCCATGCCGGCTAGCGAGGTCAGGGTGGTCGACCAGTCGAGCCAGGCCGCGGCGCGCTGCAAGGTGGCAATCATCAGCAGCACCATCAGCAGGCCCAACACTAGTCGGGCCAGCCGCACCGGCCAGGAGATCAGATGGTCGAGGCCGGGCGGGTGGAGAATGCCCACCAGCGCGCAGCCCAGGAAAAAACCAATACTGCCGGTAATCAGCATATCGTGCAGGTAAAACCCGGCAAAGGCCCACATCAGCGTGGTGGCAGCGAGGGTGCAGGCCAACTGCATCAGTTTGCCGTGCGTTACCAGATAGTCTTCCAGTTGCGGCTCCCAGCGCCACACCGCGTAAACGGTAGCAAAGCCCAGCAGCCAGCCGCAGGCAATATCCAGCGGAAAATTGGCGCCCAGGTACAGCGTGGCGGCGGCGCTGAACGCAATCATCAGCGCGGCTAGGGTCCACATCAGCCAGTGGCGAAAGTGCATCGCCAGCATCCCCCAGTACACCGCTGCGAGCTGGGCGTGACCGCTGGGGAAACTGTAGCCGGCGGTGGCGCCGATAATCTGGGGGACCTGCGCGGCGGGGCGGGTGGTATCAAACAGATTGCCGAGCAGACTGTTGAGGAACAGCGACAAGCCGAACACGATGGCCAGTCGCATGCCCAGACGCTGCTGGATGCAAAATACCACTGCCGGCAGCAGAATCAGATAGCCGTGGGCGCCAAGCCAACCCAAGGCCTGCATGGGCAGGGCGATCAGGGGCGAGTGAAACTGCTGAAGCCAGAGAATAAGGTCGGCTCCCCAGCTCAACTCCTGTCCCATTCTTCCCCCTGTAATTAGCGTGTGGCGCACGTGAGCGGCTATTCTACGGTCTGGCTACGGGCTTAGAAAGAGACCGCACGGTAAGACCTAAGAAAGACGGGCAATAAAGAGACTGCTGATGCCACAACCCTATCGTTCCATAACCGCGCAGACCTTGCACTACTACAGCCGGCCCCATCAGCGTGTGCCGCGCGTGCCAATTGTCAGCGAGGCGGCCTGGTACGGGGGCGAACTGCGTCACCGCCAAGACTGGATTCACGTACTGAGCGCTGAGGAGCTGGCCGAGTGCGAGACTGCATTGAGCGCCCTTCGTGCCAGCGGCAAGGCGTTGCAGGATTTGCGCGCCAGCGATTTTCCCCTGCCGTTGTTGACGCGACAGATCGCCGATTGGCGGCGTACCTTGAGCCACGGTCGCGGTTTTGTGCTAATCCGTGGGCTGCCCGTAGAGCGCTGGGGCGAGGCGGATTGCGAGCGCTTTTTCTGGTGCCTGGGGTGGCATCTGGGGTTGCCCGGTGCCCAGAATCGCTTCGGCGAACTGCTGGGCCACGTGTGCGATACCGGGGTTGATCCCAATGATCCCTCCGTGCGCGAATATCGCACCAATGTGAAAATCAGTTTTCACTGCGACGCCGCCGATGTGGTTGGTTTGTTGTGCCTGAAAACCGCTCGGCGCGGTGGCGACAGTCGTATTGCCAGCTCAGTGACAATTTTCAATGAGCTGTTGAAACAGGGCCTGCCGGTCGAACGCTTGTTTCAGCCCTTTCAACTGGACGCCCACGCCGAGGGCGGTTTGCAGACCTTCCCGGTCAAACCCTGCCGCTTCCACGATGGGGTATTGCGCACCTTTTATCACAGTGGGTATTTCCGCAGCGCCGAACGCTACGAGGGTATCGCACCGCTCACCCCTGACGAGCGCGCACTACTTGATGCCTATGACCGCGTCGCCGATGACCCAGCTATTCATCTGGATATGTCCTTGCAAAGCGGTGACATTCAGTTGTGTTCGAACCACACCATCGTGCATTCGCGCACGGCCTATGAAGATCACGCGGACCCCGATAAACGCAGACACCTGCTGCGGCTCTGGCTGTCCTTGCCGGAACCGGTCGGTGCGGGCTATCGCGCTCGCAAAACGCTGGAGAAACTGCGATTGATTAGGGTGTTGCTCGGCGAGCGCTGGCGCCAGCGTGGACGTATTACACACACCGTGTAGGTGAAACACCGGATAACCAAAAGCTCTTTATTGCGCTGATACTGAATTCAGGCATCGGGATAAGGAGCCGTCAGATGCAACTCTTCAAAGCCTGTGTGATTGCTATCGCTGTGTTATGTGTTCTTGCGCTGGGGTTCGTTTGGGCCTGGTGTCTGGGGCCAAAACCAAGCCGTCTGCAAAACGCTTCACAAAATCCGGAATCTACCCCGTAAGGGTTTTTCCGAATGCTCGACCAAGGCGCGCTTCGTTACAGTAGGGATATTGTTAAAGAGGTGTTCGACATGCTGTCTTCCCTAATGTTACTGAGCTTGGCTTTGGCACTGTCTGCAGTGGACTACCTGCTAATCAGCGGACGAATCGCGGCAAGGCGTTGCTGCGCCCGCTGATGTTATGAGTGTCTTTGAATTGATTCTTTGTCTCGCCATTTTTGGCATTTTTTCCTGCGCCGGGCTGCTGATCGTGCGCGGCGGTAATCTTTCTCACGCCGCCCAGCAACGCGCTCCGGATTCTCCTGCGCGTCGCCTGTAGGCCCTCACCTTAGCTCTGTTCGGCACCGAGCAGGCGCACTTCCCGTTGCGGGAAAGCAATCACAATATCCGACTCCCGAAGGGCGTTCAGCAAGGCCTGATTCACGCTAAAACGCAGCGAATGATAGCGCTGGGTGGGCAGCCAGAAGCGCACGCCAATGTTGATGGAACTGTCGGCAAACTCATCAATCCCCACTTGCGAATTGCTGGCATCAACATCCGGTAGATCATCCAGCACCTTGCGCACCACGCGTAAGGCTTTATCGATATCGGTATCATAGGCGACGCCAAGGATAGTTTGCGCCAGCTTGGTTTCGTGGGAGTTGTGGATGATTTCGCCAATGATGTGACGGTTGGGAATGAGGATGCGAACCTTGTCTTCGTCTTCGAGCAGGGTGTAGGCCAGTTTGATCTCCTCAACCACCCCCGTCACACCCTGAACGGTGATGGTGTCGCCCACCACAAAGGGACGCACAATAATAATATTCAGGCCGGCGCTGTAATTGCTAAGCAGGCCCTGAATGGCCAGACCCGCGCCCAGCGAGATGGCGCCCACGGCCGCCAGAAACGGCCCGATAGAAATGCCGATTTTACCAAGGCAGATGATCGCCACGATAAAGATGACCGAGATCTTGGCGACATTACCGATAAAGCGGCTGAGGGTCACATCGATATGGTGGCGGGTGCACAGCCGGGTCACCATCGCGCCAAAACGGTTGGCAATAAACAGACCGATGATCAGAATGATCAGCGCGCCGATCAGCTGGAAGCTGTAGTTCACAAAAAACTGAACTATCTGATCGTAGATTTTCTGGAAATCCTTGAGTTCGTCCGTCATCCGCTCGATCCATTGGTTTTCAGGCATGATGAAATGAATCCTCGTGCGGGTAAAGGTGAAATGACGGCGGTGCTACTGCACCGCCTTGAACATGGCGATGGCATGTTCGCGCGCCTGCTTGTGATCCACAATGGGGGTGGGATAATTTTCCTGTGAAGGCGGCTGGTGAATCTGGCGCGAATTCAGCTCCGCAAGCTCTGGCACAAACTCACGGATAAAGTGCCCGTTGGGATCGAAACGCTGGCCCTGGGTGGTGGGGTTAAAGACGCGGAAGTAGGGTGCGGCATCGGTGCCGGTGGACGCGGCCCACTGCCAGCCGCCATTGTTGGCGGCAAACTCTCCGTCGATCAGCTGGCTCATAAAATACTGTTCACCCCAGCGCCAGTCGATATGCAGATCTTTCACCAGAAAGCTTGCGGTGATCATGCGCAGCCGGTTGTGCATCCAGCCGGTCTGTTTCAATTGACGCATGCCGGCATCCACAATCGGAAAGCCGGTCTTGCCCTCACACCAGGCCTCAAAATCCTGTTTACTTGTGTTCCAGCGGATATTGTCGGTTTCCGGTTTATAAGCCTTTCCCTTCACAACGCGCGGAAAGTGGTAGGCCACATGCTGGTAAAACTCGCGCCAGATCAGCTCATTCAACCAGGTGTCGGCACCGTCAGACCGGGTGTGTTCCGCCCGCAGTCGTGCTAGGCATTGCCGGGGCGATAGCAGGCCGATTGCCAGCGCTGCCGACAGCCGTGAGGTGCCCGCCACGGCGGGAAAGTCGCGTTGTTTTGCATAGTCTTCTACCGTCTCGCTGCAGAAGCTGCGCAATTGTTTGAGCGCTGCGTCTTCGTCGGCGGGCCAGCCGTCGATATCGGCGCGCTCGCAAAACCGCTTGAAGGGCCGGGGGCTTGGCAAGGCATCACCCAGCGCACGGGGCCGGCGCAGGGGGCTGGGGTCACGTTCGGCCAGCGCGGCTTTCCAGGCTTTGGCAAACGGCGTAAACACCTTGTATGGCTCGCCGCTGCCATTGAGCACGGTGCCCGGTTCCATCAGCAAGCGATCGTGATGCCAGTGGCAGGGAATCTCGAGTGCGGCGTCGACCGCTTCGTCGCGCCGTATTTCATTGAGCAGGTATTCGCGGTTGGCAAACAGGGCGCTGGCGGCGTGCTTTTTCGCATACAGGCCAAGCTGGTCAGGCACCTCGTTAAAGGTGTCGCCGTTTATCACGTCCAGCGCGATGCCCAGCTTTGCGAGCGTTTCCTGCAGTGCATTGAGGGCGGCTGCAATCAGGTTTTGCTGACGCAGTGAGGTGTGGTGCTGCTGCCATTGGCCGGGGGTGGTGATAAATACGGCGCGCAGCGGCTCATTGTGTTCGCGGGCGTGGCGGGCGGCGTGGACCAGTGCTGTATTGTCGAGGCTGCGCAGGTCGTTGCGAAACCAGATCAGGGTTGTCATAGGCCGTAGCGCAGCTTCAGGTCTTCGGGGTAGGGCTGGAAGTAATACTGATCAAGCAGGTAGTCGACCTGATATTTTTCCGCGTAGCGCTGTAGTAGGGCAAGCGGGACCAGCAGCGGCAGGGTGCCGGTGCGGTATTTGTCGATCTGGCTGCTCAAATCCTGCCGCTCCTCGCTATCCAGATGCTCTTTAAGAAAACCCTGCATATGCATCAGGCTGTTGGTGTGGTTGCTGCGGCTGGCAGGCTTGGCCAGGGCGCCCATAAAACGCTCGAAATATTGGCTGGCGCTGGCTTCCAGGTCGGTGCTGGCATCGGCCACCAGCGGGCCAAGCTCGCGGTAGATGGATTGATTGTGGGCCAGCAGCAGAAATTTGTGGCGGCGATGAAATGCCTGCAGACCCGCAGCGTTCAGGCCGTCGCGATTCAGTTCCTGCCAGCGGCGATAGGCAATCACACGCAGCACAAAATTCTCCCGCAGCAGCGGATCGTTAAGGCGGCCGTTTTCCTCCACCGGCAGCAGCGGCAGTTTTTCCATCAAGCGTGCGGTAAAGGCACCCGCGCCGATTTTCCCCAGGCCGTTGCCGTTTTCTTTCACCACGGGCACACGCTCCATGCCGCAGCTGGGCGATTTGGCACAGACCACATAGCCGCTGATAAAGGGGGCTTCGTCGACGGTGGTGTCGGCCACCGCCGCCAATTGATCGGTCACGTCGAAATCGTTGTCTTCACTGCGTCGTACCCGAATTTGCTCAGCGCTGTTTTGAATCAGGCGCAGGGTCGGGCGGGGCGTGCCCAGACCGATGGCCATCTCCGGGCACACCGGGTAAAACTCAAAATGGCGGCTTAGCTCCCGCGAGGCAAAGGGCAGATTTTTGTGGCCACCGTCGTAGCGTACTTCCTGTCCCAGCAGGCAGCTGCTGATACCCAGGGTGATCGTCTCTGGTAAGTTCATGGTTTTTTTGTGTTCCCTACTAGTACGATGGAATACGCGTGCAGGTAGACATCGGATGACGTGGCCCACATGCTCTGTGCAACCCTAGACTACCTGCATAAACAATAAAAAGAATAGGCCATGAATTCATATCGCGCTGACCGGCATGCCTGGTACGCCTTGTCGGTTCTGACCATCGTATATGCCTTCAATTTTATCGACCGGCAGCTACTGGCGATCTTGCAGGAGGCGATCAAGGCCGATCTGGGTCTCAGCGACAGTCAGCTGGGGTTGCTTACCGGCTTTGCCTTTGCCCTGTTTTACGTGACCGCCGGCATTCCCATTGCCCGTTGGGCCGATCGCAGTAATCGCCGCAATATAGTGGCGGCCTCGCTGGCGGTGTGGAGTTTCATGACGGCCATCAGCGGCCTGGTACAGAACTACGCCCAACTGCTGCTGGCGCGGGTGGGTGTGGGCGTGGGTGAAGCCGGTGGCAGCCCGCCCTCGCACTCGATGATTTCCGATATGTTCCCCCCGGAACAGCGTGCGGGAGCGCTGGGTTTTTACTCCACCGGGGTCAGCATCGGCATACTGTTTGGCTTTTTGCTCGGCGGCTGGCTCAACGAATATTTTGGCTGGCGCACTGCCTTTATGGTGGTGGGCGCGCCGGGGGTGGTGCTGGCGCTGGTGGTGTTTTTTACCCTGAAAGAGCCCAGGCGCGGCTTGTCGGAAGCGCGTGAACTGTCGGCGGACAAGGTCAGTCTCGGTGATGTGGTAGCGCTGTTATGGCAGCGCAAAACCTTCCGTCATATGGCCTTTGCCGCATCCCTTTATGCCTTTGCCGGCTACGCCACCGCGAACTGGACGGCGTCATTTATGATCCGTTCTCACGGCATGAGTACCGGGGAGCTGGGTAGTTGGCTGGCGCTGATTATCGGGGTGGGCGGTGCAGTCGGTGTGCTGGGTGGCGGTGTGCTGGCCGATCGGCTCGGGGCGGTCGATGACCGTTGGTATCTGTGGCTCCCGGCCCTGGTCGGTGTATTCGCCACGCCCTTCGCGGCGGCTGTATATCTGATGCCCAGTGCGGGGCTGGCGCTGGCGTTAATGGTTTTGCCGGCAATACTGTCCAATGTCTATCTCGGGATCTCGATCGCCACCAGCCATCGGCTGGTGGGCCTGCAGATGCGCGCGACGGCCTCGGCAATTCTATTTTTTGTCATCAATATTATCGGGCTGGGCGGTGGACCCTGGGTGGTAGGGCTGGTCAGTGATGTGCTGGCGGCGAGTCATGGTCTGGAATCACTGCGCCTGGCCATGCTGTATGTGGTGCCGCCGGTGATGGTCTGGTCGGCGACGCATTTCTATCTGGCGTCGCGTACCCTTAAAGCCGATCTGGCGGCAGCGCCGCGCTGAGTAGTTTGAGTATAAGGGCGGTGATTAATCGTGGGCGCTGACCGTCCAGCGCACGCTGTTGCCCTGATGTCTGCCATCGATCCAAGTGGAAACATAGTCGCATTGCAGGTTCAGCGCACCCACCTGAATGGTTTGGCCGATGGCGTAGTTTTCACCCCAGGCGGTATCGCAGGTGTCGCGGCTGGCGGCGGCTACCAGCGGCACACTGCTGTGGTGGATGCCAGGCAGGAGTTGGGCAGCACCATCTGTGGGCAGATAGCTGAATGCCATGTAAGTAGCGAGGAGTGCATTCACAACTTCACCTTTTTGTGTCGTAGCGGTCGATCAGCATACGTGAGCGGGGGGCGTTACCCTATACGGGTAAGACCGGATTGGCAATTGCGGATTTATGACGATTTCAGACAATAGGCCTTCTAACACAAGGTGTTAGGCGCCTTGCTGAAAGACCGGCCACTGCTCGCTAATGTGATGCCCGTCATACACGGCAATATCGCCAAACTGCAGAAAGACGTGCTCGCTTTGACTGGGACGCAGAAACACAAAGTCGTCGACACCGAGTTCGACATTCTCCGAGCCGTTCAACATTTCCTGATTGGTGGAGCGACCGTAGACGCTGTTGGTCAGCAGCCCCGGCGGTGAGGTGGGATTGGCCTTCCAGTAGCCACCGTAGGTAAAAAAGCTGCGCGAGCGGTTGGGGTTTAGCGCTGGCCACACCCCCGCCAGATTTTCCAGGCCGGGTACTTTCACACTGTCGGCGGTTTTCAGCACAGGTGTTGCGATAAACGCGGCCGGAATGTGGTCTTGCAGGGAGTAGACGTCAAAATCACTGGGCTTCACCAGTGCCGACCCCACCGCTAACTCATTGCAGGGCGCGCCCTTGCTGTAAAGCTGATAGGTAGAGCTGCCGCCGGCATTGAGGGTGAGCCGTTCCGGCTGGTAACCCTGTTTCAGCACGGTTTTCGCGGTTTCATTGCAGCGCGTGTAGAACGCCATGGCCTTGTGCATGGCTTTGTCAGGCCCGCCGACAATCCCCGGCATCTTCGAGATATGGGCTTCGTAGCCCATAAAGCCGGCAAATTCGAGCTGGGGGTGTTCGCTGATGGTTTTCAGGGCCTGGGCCAGCTCGTTGATTGAGTCAAATCCGCCGCGGTGCAGGCCCACATCCAGCTCGAGATTGATGCGCATGGTTTGGTTCAGCGCGGCGGCGAGCTGGGCGTATTCCTGCAACCGCTGTCGCGAATCGATCAGCCATTGCAGCTGCTGAGCGGGATTGAAGTCTGACTGGGTGTGGTAGGTGTAAAAGCGTCGGGCGGCGTGCACCGGCATCGGCTTGCCCAAGAGCAGATCGGTATCGGGCATTTGCGCCGCCAGCAAATTGAGAAAAGGTTGGTGAAAGACCATCACCCGATGACTGCCGGTCTGGGTGCGTACCTGGTTGATCAAGGGCACGCTGGGCAGGGATTTGCCGACGATGCGGTAGTCGAACTGGCCGTCGATATGGCCTGCCAGGGTGCGGGTATTGTCCTGGAAGCGCTGGGCGTCCAGAACCAGCGTCGGGCGGTAGAGCCCCGCCTCCTGCAGCGCAGTTTGCAGTTTCAGAAAATACTGATCGTGGGCGCCACCCAGATCACTCGGTCGCAGCGCGGCGGCACCCAGTGCAGCCGCGCCGAGACCGCCGGCCCAGAGCAGCTGGCGGCGGCTGGGTTGCCAGGGCTTAGCCATGGCCGAACACCTCGCGCAGATGCGGGTTGAGCATAATGCCCTGGGGGTCGAGTTCGCGGCGGATTTCATTAAAGTCCTGCCAGCGGGGGTAGCGGCTGGCCAGCGTCTTGTGGCTCAGCGAATGCAGTTTGCCCCAGTGCGGGCGACCTTCCAGTGGCTGATAGATTGGTTCAATGGTTTTGAAGTAGGCCTCGAAGGGTTCTTCAAAATAGCGGTGCACCGCCAGTGAGGCGCTGGCGCGTTGATAGAAGGGGCTGAGCCAGGCGTCGTCTTCTCGCACCACGCGCACTTCAATGGGGAAGAACACGTCGGGGTTTAGTTTTTCCACGGTATCGCGCACTTTTTTCAGGGCGTCGACAATGGTTTCGCGTGGCAGGTGGTATTCCATTTCATTGAAGCGCACCGCACGGTCGGAGGGGTAGATATTCCACCACCAGTCGACATGCTCTTCCGGCTCGATGGTATTGCTGACACCGGTGATCAGTTTCTTGCGCAGCCACGGCCACCAGGAGGCGTAGTCGCGCAGCATTTTCAGCTCGCGCACGGCGTCGTTATCGCCGTCTTCACCACGCGGCGAAATCGGCTCGTCGCTGAGGTCGGTGGTGATGATCAGGGCATTGTCGCTGTGCGGGATGTAGTACATCTCAAAGTTGCGATGCTTGTCCGCAAGGGTCTGAAATTCCTCGAAGGTTTGTTCCAGCGGTTGCATCCAGGTGCGGCGTTTGAGTTTGTAGGGCTCTACATTACGCAGGGTGTATTGGGTGATGACGCCCAAGCTACCCAGCGAAACCCGGGCGGCATCAAACACATCCGGGTTGCTATCGCGGGAGCACTCCAAAATATCGCCGCGCGGTGTGACCAGTCGCAGCGCTTCGACGTAGGCGTGCATGGCGCCAAATTGCGCACCGGTGCCGTGGGTACCAGTGGAAAAGGCGCCGGCTACACTCTGTTCATCGATATCGGGCATATTGGGCAGCGCCTGACCCAGCTTATGCAGCGGTTCGCCCAGACGGTTCAGCTTTACGCCGGCGCCGACCACGGCGCGATGGCCGTCGATGGCCTCAACCTGATCGAAGTGTCGAGTGGACAGGATGGCGCCTTCGGTCGGCACTAATGGGCTAAACGAGTGGCCTGCACCCACGGGGCGCACGGTCTGTTTGGCCGCTTTCAACAGGCTCGCCAGTTCGTCTTCGGTTTTGGGGCTGACCCGCGCTGCGGGTGTCGCCTTTTGGTAGCCGGACCAGTTCTGCCAGGGGATTTTTCGAGCGGCGATGGCGGCCGGTGTCGCTGCCGTCAACGCCGCGCCAACCGGCAATAGCGCCAGCGAGCGGTTAAAGTCGCGTCGTTTCATGGCTACTGTTCACCTGCCATAAACAGGATCAACGCCTCAAATTCTTCTTCGCCACAATCCATACACATGCCCAGTGGCGGCATGCCGTTGTAGCCATTGATGGTGTTGTCGAGCAGGGTGTCCATGCCTTTTTCCATGCGGGAATCCCAGTCGGCGGTGGCGGTACGCGGCGCGCCAGCGGCACCGGTGCCGTGGCAGGAAAAGCAACTTTGCACGTACAGCGATTTGAGGTCCGGGTCTTCCGGCACGACCTTTTTGCTGTCGCTGCTTGAGGCCGCACTGCTAGCGGTGGCGGGGGCGGAAGTGCCTGCCGGGCTGGAATCGCTGGAGCAGGCGGTGATGAATACAGTTGAGCCAAGCAGTAGTACAGAAAGCAGCCAGTGTTTCATGGGCGGTGTCCCTTTCGATCGGTGGATGCGTGGTAGTCGACTACACTCCCGGCAAAAACTCAAGTGTTGGCACTGTCCACTCCGCGCCTCAGCCGGTATATTCCGGTTAAAACGCAAATCAGGCTTTGGGGAAAAACCGAATGAACTACCGCGATGCACTTTTCCGCTCATTGGTGCCGTTGTCGCTGTTAGCGGCCACTGTGGCTCAGGCACAAACCCGGGTGCTGGAGGAGGTGGTGGTCACGGCCCAAAAGACCAAGCAGAGTATTCAGGACGTGCCAATTTCCGTCACGGCCGTTGACGGGGAATTTATGAAAGATGCGGGCATATCCGATCTGAAGGAACTCTCGGTCTATGTTCCCAATGTGCGCATCGACGCCAATGATCCGGGTTCACCGCAAATCTTTGTGCGCGGTTTTGGCACCAATACCTTTAATCCGAGTTTTGAAAGCTCGGTAGGTTTTGTGCAGGACGAAATGTTCTTCGGTCGGGCAGCGTATTTTACCGAGGCCATGTTTGATATCGACCGGGTCGAGGTGCTGCGCGGACCTCAGGGCACCCTGTTTGGCAAGAACACGGTGTCCGGTGTGTTTAACGTGTTCTCGCGACCGGTC
The DNA here is from genome assembly GCA_041638115.1 of Litorivivens sp. Classification (GTDB taxonomy): domain Bacteria; phylum Pseudomonadota; class Gammaproteobacteria; order Pseudomonadales; family Spongiibacteraceae; genus Litorivivens. The sequence goes on from JBFKXO010000001.1 coordinate 55,192, forward strand.
AGCAATGACTTTTCTGCCGATGTGGAATTGCGCGCTGGCGAACACGGCGAACAACGCATCGAGGCGGGTGCTGGCGGGATGCTGAATGACTGGTTTGGCGCACGGCTGTCGGCCATGACCTTGGAAAAAGATGGCGAGCTGGAAAACCGCTTTCTGGACCGGCCGGAGGAAAACCCGGATCAGGATGCCTGGCGTCTGAAGCTGAATGTACTGCCTACCGCCAACACCGATCTCGAGCTGATCGTGGTGGAGTCGGATACCACCATCAATTATTGGCCCAAGCAACTGGCCAATCTGGACGCCGATACCCGCGCCTATCTGGAGGATTTTGACCCGGAGATTGAAGGCGACCCCGAAGACTTCATGACCAGCTTTAACGTCGATGGCGTGCTGGAAAAAGGCTCGACCACCTACATCGGTAAGCTCAGCCACAGCTTCGGCGCGGTGGGTTCGCTTTACAACCTCGATACCGTGGTGGTGCTGGGGAATACCGATCTCTACGTTGAGCAGAATCAGGACCTTGATGTCTCGCCGGCCGATATCGCGACCCTGTTAAACCGTGAAGACTTTAATCAGGACACGATTGAATGGCGTTTTACGGGTGACGGTGATGGCCTGTTCGGGTTGGGTACCTCCATGCAGTTTGTCGCCGGTTTGTTCTATTTCGAATCTGATTATGTGCTCGATGCCGGTGTGGTGCTCGGCAGCGACGTGGGCAGCTGGCTTGGCACGGAAGACGCGCGCCAGCTCGCCGGCGACGATGCGCCCTTGCTGCCTGCCCTGCAATTGGCGGCGGCAACCACCACCAACGATCGCTTTGATTTTGACTACGTGCAGAACACCAAAGCCCTCGCCCTGTTCGGCCAAATCACCCTCAATTTTGGCGAGCGCTGGGTAGTAACGCCGGGCCTGCGCATTAACCGGGAAACCAAAACCATCGACACCGCCGGCACCGAGCGCTGTGAAAGCACCACGCCGCTGCCGCCACCGGCCTGCGTAAACGGTTTTCTGTTGGGCGCGAGTACCTACGGCCACCGGGATCTGGAACGCAAGGAAAGCGATGTCTCTCCCAAACTGTCGGTCATGTATTACCTCAACGATGAGGTCAACCTGTTTGCGACCTACAGCAAAGGCTTTAAAAGCGGGGGCTATAACTCCATTTCCTTTACCGGCGAAGACCTGGAGTTTGAAGACGAAAATGCGGTGACCCTGGAAGTCGGTACCAAGGGGAGTTATTTCAATCGCACCCTGAACCTCAATGCTACCCTCTACCGCACCGAATACGACAACTTGCAGGTGCTGGCTTTTAACGGCGTGTTTTTTGATGTTAGCAATGCCGCGACGGCGGTTTCTCAGGGTCTGGAAGTAGACTGGCAATGGCTGACGCCCTGGGAGCCCCTGTCGCTTGTCGGCTCACTGGGTTTGCTCGATGCCTACTACGAGGAATACACGGGCGCCCCGGCACCAGTGACGCAAGGTGTAAACACCCGCCAGGATCTGAGCGACGAAACCATCGCCTTTGCGCCGGAGAGCAGTGTCATGCTCAGCCCGACACTAACGTTTAATCTGTGGGGCGATTTACTGAACCTGAGTATGGATGTGATTCATCAGGGCGACCAGTTTACCGATACCGATCTGGACCCCGCATCGAAAGTGCCGGCCAACACCAAGTTCAATCTGCGGGCCTCACTGCTCGATGGTGATGAACGCTGGAATGTCACGGTAGGCATCAAAAACCTGACCGACAAACTGACCCAGAATCAGGTAGTGGACTCGGTGTTTTTCCCCGGTACCTACTACGCCCAGCAGAATCCGGGGAGACAGGCTTATGCGGTACTGCGGCTGAACTGGTAGGGGCGCGGCGTCGATGGGCAGGTGGGGAGCGAATCTTTTTTATCAGTGATTTAGAGGCTTCGCTCCTGCTTTTTTTTGGTTCAGTTATCTGGTCTGTGGCCGCGAACCTTCGTTCAACGGTGCTGCAAGGCGGTTGACACTCTGGTCGCAGCACGCGGCTAAACAATAAGACAGGAATATTTTCGATGAAGCAGTTCATTCCGCTGGTAGCCATGCTTGCCACCACGTTTGCCGCCCACGCGCAGCGTGTTATTGAGGAAGTTGTGGTTACCGCCCAGAAAACCGAGCAAAGCCTGCAGGAAGTGCCGGTATCGGTATCCACCTTGTCCGGTGAGTTGATGCAGAGTGCAGCCATCACCGATGTTCAGGATCTGGTGCAGTACACGCCGAATGTGAAATTCAGCACCGCCAGTTCGGAACCGATAGCGTCTATTCGGGGATTTGGCACTGGAGCGGGTGGACGCGGTTTCGAATCGCCCGTAGGTATTGTAATAGACGACGTATTCTATGGTCGGTCCAGTTACGTGAACGATGGGGTGTTCGATCTGGATCGGGTGGAAATTCTGCGCGGCCCGCAGGGCGCACTGTTTGGCAAAAACACCATCGCCGGGGTCATGAGTTTTACCACCGTGCAGCCTCATTGGGAGGCGCGCGGTCGGTTATCGGCGACCGGTAGTTCACTGGAGGGGCGCAAGCTCGAAGGCGGCATCAGTATGCCGCTGGTGGATGGCGTACTGACAAGCCGGTTGTCGTTTCGCACCAACGAGCAGGAGTTAGGGATCTACAACAGCACCACCGATCACGATATTGCGCAGGAAGATTATTCGGCGCGGCTGCAGTTGCTGTGGCAAGTCAGTGAGGCTGCCGAGCTGCACCTGAATATGTGGGGCAGCGAGCGCGATCTGAATGGTTTTACCCGACAATTGCTGAAGGCAAGTGAACAGTCGCTGTCGGAATTTCGCGAGATAGACCCTGAGACTGAAGCGGATGGTTTTGATGAAAATCTGTCGACCAATGAGCCGGGCTTTCGTGAGCGCAAGACGCGCTCGGTATCGTTAAAAGGAAAATGGCGGCCTGAGTTTGAGTCAATCTATAACGCTGAGCTGACCGCGATCGTGTCCCATGGCGACATTGATATGCCGTTTTTATTTGATGCGGACTACTCGCCGATCGATTTCATTACCGCAGGCACCCGCGGGCCTGAAAATCAGCACCACAATGCAGTTGAACTTCGTTTCACCGGCAGTACCGAGGCGCCGTTTGGCTGGGGTGAGGGCATAGAGTTTGTGTCAGGGATGTTTTACCAAGAGGCAACGCTTGAGATTAGTCAGGTGATCACAGCCAATGTGAGTAACTTTACCCGTTACCTTGAGGCTGGCGCGCTGGGTGCGCCTGACCTCCCGGTGGATTTGGTCACCAACCTGCTTGCCATTCAATCGCTGGCAGGGGATCAGATTGAAGCTGTGGATTCCTACACCTTGACGGATAGTACGACGGAAGCCGTGTTCGGTCAGTTGATCTGGTCCTTGAGTCCGGCGTGGGATATTACCGCGGGTTTGCGCCTGGGTCGTGAACGCAAGGAGACTGAAGTCTACTCCCAGCATCAGGGTGATACCCAGATTGCCAAGCCGGTACTATCTCAGGAAGATTTTATTGCCAACGAATCCCGTAAGGAGTACGAGGTTTCCCCCAAGCTGGCGTTATCTTGGCACGCTAGGGACGAGACCACGGTGTTTGCCACGGTCAGCAAGGGCTTTAAAAGTGGGGGATATCAGGCGGCACCGGTGAACAGTGATTCACTGGAGTTTGAGGATGAGCGCGCACTATCCAAGGAGGCCGGAATCAAGATGCGGCTGCTGCAGGGCTCGTTGGTGATGAACGCGACCCTCTATCAAACCGACTTTGATAATCTCCAGGTGATTGATTTTGACGGTACCAATTTTATTACCAAAAACGCCGCCAACGCCCAGTCCGAAGGCTTTGAGCTGGACTTTCTCTGGTTGCCGCCCTGGGAGCCACTGACGGTAGCCGGTAGCCTGGGCTTGAGCCGGGCGCGATACACGGATTACCCCTGTGCGCCCGCGGCGCAAGAGGGCGAAAACAAGCCGGCTTCTGCCCAGTGCGATCCCAATAATCGCGATAACGACCCAACGAATGACAGCGATGGTTCGTCCTATCAGGATCTGAGTGGTCGCGAGCTTGCTTATGCACCGGAGGTCTCCTGGAGCTTGTCGCCCAGCCTGAAATTTCCGCTGGGTGATGCGTTAGTGCTGGTTGCTGGCTTTGACTTACTGCATCAGGGTGACTACTACCTGGAGGCCGACCTCGACGAGAACTCCTTCCGAGAGGCGACGACCAAGGTTAATGTGAGACTGGGGTTGGCAGATATTGACGAGCGCTGGCACGTGATTTTCCACGCCAAAAATGTAAACGGCGTGCAGGAGATTGGCAGTATGGCCGATCAGCCTCTGTTAGCGGGTAACTACATCGGCTATTCGCTATATGATGAGCCGGTGTACAGTGTGGATGTTCGCTATCAGTTTGGCCCGGATCTGTAGGCAGGAGGAGGCGTGATGAATTTTGAAGTTGCGGTATTGTTTGCTATTCCCGCTTTCATGCTGCTTATGCTGCTGGAGTTTGTCTGGAGTAAATGGAAAGGGCCGGATACCTGGGCGCATCAGGCAGATGCGGTGTCCAGCATCAGTTCCGGGCTGACATATCTGGTGCTGCGCACGCTGGGCTTTGGTGTGCTGGTGATCAGTTACGATTGGGTGGCATCGCATGTCGGGCTGACTGAAGCCGTGGTGGGCGGTGTCTGGGTGTATCTGTTGGTATTTGTCTGGAAGGATTTCACCAGTTACTGGGTGCACCGCTGGGCGCACGCCAACAGCTTTCTTTGGGCAATGCATTTGATTCATCACAGCAGTGAGGAATTCAACCTGCCGGTGGCATTGCGCCAGAATGCCTTTAACTGGTTTTCCTATGGTGGCCTGATGTTGCTGCCACTGGCGTTGCTGGGGGTGCCGACAGAGGTGGTTGCTGTCGTTCTGCCCATCCAGTTCTTTATGCAGTTCTGGTACCACACCCAGCACGTTGGCAAGCTGGGCTGGTTGGAGTATGTGATTGTGACGCCTTCCCAGCACCGGGTGCATCACGCGATTAACCCGCGCTACATCGATAAGAATTTTGGCCAGATATTCTGTTGGGATCGCCTGTTCGGTACTTTTCAGGAGGAGCGCGCCGATGACCCGCCCGCCTACGGTATTACCACGCCAGTGCGCCACTACAACCCGGTGATGATTGAGCTGAACTATATGGGCCGGTTGCTGCGCGACGCCTTTGCGACCCGTTCCTGGCGCGACAAGCTAGGGGTGTTTTTTTCCCGCACCGGTTGGCGTCCGGCTGACGTGGCAGAGCGTTGGCCCAGCGACAAAATCGACTACCGCGACCCGTCCCAGAAATTCCGGCGGCCGCAGCCACTTTGGCTCGTTATCTGGTCCTGGTTCCATCTCGGTCTGTTATTGGGGGTGGCGGCGTTTACGCTGGCATCGCTGGGCTCGCTGCCTGAGGGCTTGAAGGTCGCGCTGTTGTTCTCGGTATTACTGGGCATCGCCGTCAATGCTCAGCAATTAATGCTCGGCTCTGCGTTGCTGCTGGAGATGCTGCGTATTGCGCTGCTTGTTGCGCTGGCGCTCTACCCCGCGCCGATGGCGTGGCTCAGTTTGCTGGGGCTGCTGTCTTTGGTGTCGCTGGGTGTGACACTGCTCATCCCGGGCGGCGTATCGCGCGATGACGTACACCCCGCGATTGAGGCTTAATCGCGCAGCGAAATGACCGGCCACCCGTTGCGCACGGCTTCCTTGAGCAGGGTGCTGTCCGGGTCTACCGCTACCGGGTATTCGACCAATCGCAGCAGGGGCAGGTCGTTATGGGAGTCGGAATAAAAGGTGCTGCCCGACAATTTCAGTCCCTGCTCTCTGATGCGTTCTTTCAGCAGAATGACCTTGCCCTCTTGAAAGCAGGGCGTCCCCGCCACCTCGCCGGTATAGCGACCGTCGATGATCTCCGGCTCCGAGCCAATGATATCGGGTATGCCTAAGCTTTCGGCAATGGGGCGGGTGATAAAGGTGTTGGTGGCGGTCATGATCATGCAGTGATCGCCGGCGGCCTTATGCTTTTCAATTAACTCGGTGGCTTTGGGTAGACGCATGGGCTCGATAAAGCGCGCCATAAAATCCCGATGCAGTTCGTCCAGCTCCTCGCGCGAAAATCGGGTTAAGGGCTCCAGGGCAAAGCGCAGGTAGGCGTGAATATCGAGGCCGCCGCTTTTGTATTGCTCGTAGAAATGGTCATTGGCCTGGCGAAAGGCCGCGCCATCCACCAGTTGCCGGTCTACCAGGAATTCGCCCCAGGCGTGGTCGCTGTCGCCGCCCAGGAGAGTATTGTCGAGATCGAATATTGCCAGTGCCACGCGGTGTGCCGTTATTGCCAGTGAGTTGAGGGCGCTAGGATACCGGCCCCCCCGTGAATTTTCACGGACTTTACCGCCGTTGTATCGGGCGATTCCCAGCGGCGGGGATTTATGGAACAATGAAATTTGGTCGCGGCCAATAAAATGCTGTACAGACAAGGTATTACGTAAAGCACTTCTCATAAATAACGTGACATAGACGAGAGTTAAGCAGTGATCGACGCGGAAGGTTTCAGGCCCAATGTTGGCATGGTTCTGGCGGATGGCCAGGGCCGTGTGCTGTGGGCGCGTCGGGCAGGCCAGGATGCCTGGCAGTTTCCCCAGGGCGGTATTCAACAGGGCGAAAGCCCGGAGCAGGCGCTGTATCGCGAGTTGGAAGAAGAGGTGGGCCTCAAGCCCGGTCACGTCAGGGTATTGAGCGCTACCCGCGGTTGGTTGCGCTATCGCTTGCCACAGCGTCTGGTGCGTCGTAACCACAATGGACCGGTGTGTATCGGCCAGAAACAGAAATGGTTTCTGCTGGAATTTCTGGGTTCTGAAAGCGATGTCATTCTTACAGCTGACCCGACCAAGCCCGAGTTTGATGCCTGGGCCTGGGTCAGTTACTGGTACCCGGTGAATCAGGTCGTCGCCTTCAAGCGCGATGTTTATCGGCGGGCGCTCAAGGAGTTGTGTCCCCGTCACAGTCGCCTGGTGAGTGACGGCGGCCGGAGGGCCGGCTGATGATGCTGGATGCCCTGCGGCGTATCGTCCAGGCGGTCAATTCGGCCGACGATCTGCAGTCGGCACTCGATATCATGGTGCAGCGCATCTCGCAGGTCATGGGCGTGGAGGTCTGCACCGTTTACCTGAAAGACCAGGAAAGCAAGCGTCTGGTCATGATGGCCAACGAGGGTTTCAACCCGGAGTTGGTGGGTGTGGCCAGTCTGGCCGAGGATGAGGGTCTGGTCGGCGTGGTTGCCCGACGTGAAGAACCGCTGAACCTCGACAAGGCGGAAGAACACCCCAGTTATTTCTATCTGGAAGGCATTGGCGAAGAGCTCTACCACTCCTTCCTCGGCGTGCCCATTATTCACCAGCGCCGTCTGCTGGGCGTACTGGTTGTCCAGCAGAAAGAATCGCGCCGCTTTGACGAGGACGAGGAGGCCTTCCTTGTCACCATGTCGGCGCAGCTGGCCGGGGTTATCGCCCATGCCAAGGCCACCGGCGCCATCGGCGGTAAAAACCGCAAGCGCGACCCGTCCCGCAGCGCCGAATTTACCGGTATTGCTGGCGCTCCCGGTATCGCCATGGGTACGGCGGTGTTGGTGATTCCCGAGGCGGATCTGTACTCGGTGCCGAGTCGCCCCTGTGACAACGTGGACAACGAAGTCGCCTTTTTCTTCCAGTGCCTGCAGGCCGTGCGCGAGGACATTACCGATATCAAAACCCGGCTGCAGGACCGGCTCGCCAAGGAAGAACAGGCGCTGTTTGACGTGTACCTGAGCATGCTGGACGACCGGGCGCTGGGTATCGAAATAGAAGACAAGATTCGCGAGGGCGAGTGGGCTCAGGGGGCGTTGGCGCAGGTGGTGATATCCCACGTGCGTACCTTCGAGAGCATGGAAGACGCCTATCTGAAAGAGCGCGCCACCGATGTAAAAGACTTAGGTAGGCGAGTGCTTGCTTATCTGCAAACCGCCAATACGCGAGATATCGAATACCCGGAACGGACCATTTTGGTCGGTGAAGAGTTGACCGCCTCGGTGCTGGCCGAAGTGCCTCGTGAAAAACTGGTCGGGCTGGTAAGCGTGCGCGGTTCGAGCAATTCGCACGCGGCGATTCTGGCCCGGGCCATGGGTGTGCCCACCATTATGGGGGCGGTGGATCTGCCGTTTACTCAGGTAGAAGGCGCCAATCTGGTGGTGGACGGTTACAACGGTATTGTTCACTACAACCCGGCGCCGGAGCTTTACGCTCGCTTTGAAGCGATCTATGCCGAACAGCAGGAGCTCACCAAGGGGCTGGAAGCACTGCGCAATGTGCCCAGTGAGACCCTCGACGGTCATCGGGTGCCACTCTGGGTGAATACGGGTTTGATGGTCGATGTGGCCAAGTCTATCGATCATGGCGCCGAAGGGGTGGGCCTCTACCGCACCGAAATTCCCTTCCTGCTGCGTGAGCGCTTTCCCAGTGAGGAAGAGCAGCGGGTGATCTATCGCGAGCAGTTGCAGGCGTTCTCGCCCCTGCCGGTGACCATGCGCACCCTGGACATCGGCGGCGATAAATCCCTGCCCTATTTTCCCATCGAAGAGGAAAACCCCTTCCTGGGCTGGCGTGGCATTCGCGTTACTCTAGACCACCCGGAGATTTTTCTGGTGCAGGTGCGGGCCATGCTCAAGGCCAGTGTCGGCATGGACAACCTGCGCATCATGCTGCCGATGATCAGTAATGTGCCCGAGTTGGAAGAGGCGCTGGAGCTTATCTATCGTGCCCACGACGAACTGGTGGATGAGGGTGTGGATGCCAAACTGCCACCCATCGGCGTGATGGTGGAAGTGCCGTCGGCGGTTTATCAGGCGCGGGAACTGGCGCGACGGGTGGATTTTCTGTCGGTGGGCTCCAACGATCTGACCCAGTATCTGCTGGCGGTTGACCGCAACAACTCGCGCGTGGCCGATCTCTACCATTCAATGCACCCGGCCATATTGCGGGCGCTGAGAGACGTGGCGCTGGCGGCGGATGCCGAGGGCAAGCCGGTGGGCATCTGCGGTGAGCTGGCCGGTGACCCCGGCGCGGCCATTTTGCTGATTGCGATGGGCTACGACATGCTGTCGATGAACGCCAACAGCCTGCTCAAAGTAAAATCGGTGATTCGCAGTCACAGTGTGGAAGCGGCCACCAACCTGCTGGAACGCGCGCTGAAACTGGAATCCTCGGCCCAGGTCAGGGAATTGGTGCGCACCTCCATGGCGGAAGCGGGGGTGGGCAAAATGTTGCAGCCGAATTTAGGTGAGGAACTGCGCTCGCCGCGCCATTGAGGCTGGGTTTCAGACGGCAACGCCGAGCGGGTTCAGTGAGAAGCGTTTTGGCTCGCCGATAGGTCCTTGTGCATCAAATAGCTGCTCGCAGAACACAGCATTTCCCAATGTATCGCGCAAATACACGGTCGACGCCCGGGTGCCGTAGTTACGCTCTATGGCGCGAATAAAGAACGCCGACAGCGCGCGTTCCAGCGGATCGTCTGAGCTGTTGGTTGGCTCTGCATTGGCGAGCATGGCAAACAGTTCGGGCTCGGTGGGTCCTTGATTCAGGCACTTGGCCATCGCCACCTGGGCGGCGCTGATCTTGCGCTCGTCGCTATCCAGTCGATCGTTGCCGATGGCGTGTATGCCGGGGGGGAGTACCTGAAAGCTGTCGTGAACATCGCTGGTATAGACCAGCTCTTCGCCGTCACACATCAGCAAATTGAAAGGGTTGTACTGACTGCGCTCGCGATCCACGCTCGCCATAAAATCGGCGGTGGGTTGAGCGCTGAGCAGGTAGCGGGCCACCAGTTCGCCGCGTGAGCGACCTTGGGGCGGCAGCTCGCCGCCGCGAAAGTTGGTAATGGCGGCAAAATCGCCGCGCGTGTTAACGCCCAGCCAGGTGCCGCCTTTTTCCATATCGCGGCCGCCCAGTACCTGCGGCGATTCCTTCCAGAAGTGTGCAGCGATACTGGGACGCTGGTAGTATTCGTCTCGGTTCGCCGCCACAATAAGCGGATACTTGGGGTGGGCCTTCCAGGCCACAACGATCAGGCACATGGCGATGCTTACACTGAAAACGTGGTCGCCATGATAGCAAGCTTTCAACTGTTGTCAGTAAATGAGAAACGAAAAACGCCCGATGTGGCCAGAGGATAGCGCAGGCACGTGTTGATCATAACGTATTTGCTGCTGGGCGCCGTGGCGGGGCTGACAGCGGGCTTGTTCGGGGTTGGCGGCGGCCTGATTATCGTGCCGGCCCTGGTGTTCAGCTTTACCGCGCTGGATTTTGCGCCGACGGTGCTGACCCAGCTGGCGGTGGGGACCTCGCTCGCCACCATTGTGCTGACGTCTATCAGCTCCGTGCGGGCACATCACACCTATGGCAACGTGGACTGGGGTCTGTTCTGGAAAATGGCGCCGGCCATCGCCTTTGGTGTGGTGCTTGGTGTGCATACCGCGGCGGGCATGGCCGGGTCGCTGCTGCAATTATTGTTTGGTGTCTTTGCGCTGCTGATCGCTGCGCAAATGGGCTTCGGTCTGAAACCCAGGCCCTCGCGGATGGTGCCGGGGCGGGCGGGGCTTACCGCCGCCGGCACCGTGATTGGTTATGCGTCGGCCCTGTTCGGCATTGGCGGTGGTTCGCTCACCGTGCCCTTCCTGAGCTGGTCGAATGTGCAGATGCAAAAGGCGGTGGGTGTCTCGGCCGCCTGCGGCCTGCCGATTGCGGTGGTGGGTTTTCTGACCAATATCTGGGCTGGCTGGGGCGAACCGGACTTGCCGGCTTACAGTACCGGCTTCGTCTACTGGCCGGCCTTTTTCGGCATTGTGTTGACCAGCACTCTGTTTGCGCGCTTTGGCGCGAAGCTGGCCCAGCGCCTGCCTGAGGCTCGCCTGAAACGGGTGTTTGCGTTGTTTCTGGCCGTGATCGGCTCGCAATTTATTATCGGGAATTTATAGCATGTTGCAGCATCCGGGTTTTGATCCGGTCGCCGTTCAGTTGGGTCCGGTGGCAATTCATTGGTACGGGTTGATGTATCTGGCGGCCTTTGCCTTCGCCTGGTGGCTGGCGCGGGTGCGGGCTCGGCAACCCTGGCGTCCGGTGCAGCCGGCGCAGGTGGATGACATTATTTTCTACGGTGCACTCGGCGTGGTGCTGGGTGGTCGTCTGGGCTATGTGCTGTTTTACGGCTTTGATCGATTTCTGGCCGAGCCCCTGTGGTTGTTCAAGGTCAACGAGGGTGGCATGTCTTTCCACGGTGGCCTGCTCGGGGTGATCATTGCACAGTGGTGGTATGCCCGTTCCCAGGGGCTGCGGTTTGGCGAGTTGCTGGATTTCGTTGCGCCGCTGGTGCCGATTGGGCTGGGCCTGGGCCGACTGGGCAACTTTATCGGTCAGGAGCTTTGGGGGCGAGCCAGTGAGGTTCCCTGGGGGATGGTGTTCCCGCGCGATCCTTCGCAGTTGCCGCGCCACCCGTCGCAGCTATACCAATTTGCGCTGGAAGGCGTGGTGTTGTTTGCCATTGTCTTCTGGTTCTCCCGCAAACCCCGTCCCGCCTGGTCGGTGGGGGCCGTGTTCGTGTTGTTCTACGGGATTTTCCGCTTCCTCGTCGAATTCGTCCGTGAGCCTGATGCCCATGTGGGGTTTGTCGCCTTTGGTTGGCTGACACGCGGGCAGCTGCTGTCACTACCGATGGTGCTGGTGGGTATTGGTATTCTGGTGTGGGCCTATCGCGGACAGGCCTCAGGTAAACAAGGTAAGCCGTCATGAAACAGTATCTGGACCTGATGCAGGATGTGATCGATAACGGGGTCGACAAATCGGATCGTACCGGTGTGGGAACGCGCTCGGTCTTCGGCCGCCAGCTGCGCTTCGATCTGGCCAAGGGCTTTCCCTTGCTCACGACCAAGAAGGTGCACCTGCGCAGTGTGATCTATGAATTGATCTGGTTCCTGAATGGCAGTTGCGATAACAACTGGCTGCGCGAACGGGGGGTGTCGATCTGGGACGAATGGGCGCTGGAAGACGGTGACCTGGGGCCGATTTATGGCAAGCAGTGGCGCAGCTGGGTGTGCCCGGACGGCTCAACGGTGGATCAGATCAGTGAATTGATCCGCATGATCAAAACCAAGCCCGACTCCCGTCGCTTGATTGTCAGCGGCTGGAATCCGGCAGATTTGCCAGACGAAACCCTGAGCCCGCACGACAATGTGCGTCAGGGCAAGGCGGCGCTGCCTCCCTGTCATACCCTGTTTCAGTTTTATGTGGCCGAGGGGCGCTTGTCCTGTCAGCTCTATCAGCGTAGCGCCGATCTGTTTCTCGGCGTGCCTTTTAATATTGCCAGCTATGCCATGTTGACCCATATGGTTGCACAGCAGTGCGACCTTGAGGTGGGTGAGTTTGTGCACACCTTTGGCGATTGCCATCTCTACCTCAATCACCTGACCGACGATATCGTTTATGAGCAGCTAAAACGGCAGCCGGGACCGCTGCCGAGCCTGCGCTTCGCGCGTAAACCCGGGTCGATTTTTGAATACGACTTCGAAGATTTCATCTTCGACAATTACAACCCCCGGCCGGCGATCAAGGCGCCCATCGCCGTATGACCTGCCTGGCGATGATCGCGGCCCTGTCGCGCAACCGGGTAATTGGCCGGGACAATGAATTGCCCTGGCATATCTCGGCAGATCTCAAGCACTTTAAGGCCACGACCCTGGGCAAGCCGGTGGTGATGGGCCGAAAAACCTACGATTCCATCGGTCGGCCTTTACCGGGGCGCACCAATATAGTCGTCACCCGCCAGTCTGACTGGCAGGCCGACGGCGTACGCGTTGCCCGCAGTACGGAGCAAGCGTTGGCGCTGGCCGCCGAGGTGGCAGAAAGCGATGGTGTCGACGAAGTGATGGTGATTGGTGGTGAGCAGCTCTACCGATCATTATTGCCCCACGCGCAACGGCTTTATCTCACCGAAGTGGCCGCTGACGTTGACGGCGATGCCTACTTCCCCGAACTCGATGCGGGGTGGCGCAGGGTTGAGCAGGTATTCGGCGAGGAAGGGCCGTGGAAGTACTCGCTGAATACATATGAGCGCCGTGCCTGACAGGGTTCGCGAGCCATTTGCATTTGCCTGAAAAAAAGGTGTTACCCCGTCAAAACATGTTGCTTCCGCCTAACAATTTTTCACTATTTTTCCGTGGCTTTATTAAATATTTGTGGCAATTAACAATATTGCCTGGTCAATAAGTGATCTCCGCAACGCGTATTTGCTTGAAAATTGATCGCTTCTCTGCCGAAAAACAGGTTTGTGTTACCGAATGCGGGGTGTGTCGTAACCCGAATACACGTTTTTCGGCCTGTTTTTTGCGGTCTGCGTCTAACGAGCCCAGTCGTTGATTCTTAAGAATGCTCGTGATTAAAATGTGGGTCGCTGTGACAAATTACAGGTTTGTAACGTGCAGCTCTTTAA
>JBFKXO010000002.1:0-45744 GCA_041638115.1 Litorivivens sp.
ACTGATATCGAGAATCTCATTCAGGATACTCAGTAAATGCTCTGCCGAGCGGTAGGCTGTGCGCACGTAGTCGGCGTGCTCCACGGACAGTTTGTTACTTTCCTTGAGCAACCCCAACATGCCCAACACGCCGTTTAGCGGGGTGCGCACTTCGTGGCTAACGGTGGCGAGAAATTCCGACTTGGCTTTGTTCGCTTCTTCAGCGCGGGTCTTTTCGTATACTATCTGCGCCTGGTTTTCCCGCAGCTCGGTGATGTCTCGATGAAAACCGACCCACCCCCCATCACGCATGCGGTGGTACAGAATATTCACCCACCGGCCATCAGCTAATTGCACATCCAGCTTGGCCTCATCGCGGTTCAACAATCCTTGCAAGCGATCCAACAAGTGTCCGGCGTCTTGCCCATCTTGCCGGTATACGCCGGCCTTCACCGTTTCCTCCACAAAGGTCTGATACAGCGTGCCTGGTGTCAGAACGTCGGCGATCTCCCGATACAAACTGGTAAAGAATTGATTGTTCAATGCCAGTTGACCGTACTGGTCAAATACAACAAAGCCGGAGGGAGCCGATTCGATAGCATCGCGGAAGCGAGTCTCGCTGCGTTGCAAGGCGGCCGTGGCCGAGCGAATCATCTTGCGCAAGTTGTGTGGCATACGCAGCAAAAAGTACAGCAAGCAGGCCAACAACAGCGCCGCAAAACCCAGCCCGACAAAAAGCTGCTGCCGCTTACTGTAATGCGCCGTCCAGCCACCTTTCGGCATTGCGCCGATTTCCCAGGAACCCGACGGCAGGGTTACGCTGGCCTTTAACGCCTTATTCCAGTCGAAATCTGCAGCACCATAAAATGCCTGCCCCTCACTTCCCTTGCCGTCTTTGCCGCGAATAGCAAAACGGGTTTGGCTCTCGGTCTGACCAAGTCCGGCTTCCTCAAAAAGCACATCAAGATCTAACAGGAGAGTCGAAAAACCCCAAAATTTTTCGTCGCCGGTGGCCTCATCGGGTAGATATATGGGGTGTCTTGCAATCAGCGCCGTGCCACCCTGAATCAGTTCCAATGGCCCGGCAATCCAGGTGTTACGCGCCAGGATCGCACGCCTTGCAGCTTCAGCCCTGCCGGCGTCGGCCAGCAGATTGTGGCCAATGGCTGCGCGATTGGACTCCAGTGGCCACACATAGGTAACCACGCCGTCCGGCGCCAATTGCAAACTCCGCACGCCGGACACATTACTGCCGATCTGCCCGGCAAAGCGGGCAAAGCTTTCCTGATCTACCGAGCGCGTGGCATGTATCATGCCGCTCGGGCCATTCACTAGCGCCAGTTTCGCGTTCAGGGCTGACTCCAGGTTGCCCCGCACCAGCGACAACTGGCTGATGACGTTCTTTTCGTCTTCGACACGAAGCGTTTCCACATATTGTCGGTCGTACTGAACGACCCCCCACACCATGCAGGCAAACATCAGCATGGCGATGAGCGCCGACGCCACCGGACTGGAGACCAACACCGGAAAACGATCAAGCATAAAGTAGCCGGAGCTGGTCGACGCTGCCCCCAGCTCAACTTCCACCTGGGCGCCGAGATCGCGAAGACTGGCGAATTGTTGGGGCGACAGGGTGCGCGGCCGGCTATCGATCAGACACAGCGTTCCGACCAGTTCACCGCCGGGCGCCTTTAAGGGATAGCCGGCATAAAACCGAATATAGGGCTCGCCGGTGACCAAGGGGTTATCGTGGAAGCGCTCATCGCTTCGCGCGTCTTCAACCACCAGTATTTCTTCGCGCTTGATGGTATGACCGCAGAAAGAAATATCGCGCCCGGTTTCGCAGGCACTCAGCCCCTGCCGCGACTTGAACCATTGTCGATCCTTGTCAACCAGGCTAACTAGTGCGATCGGTACATCGAAGAGATTTTGGGCAAGGCGGGTGATCCGGTCGTATCGCTCTTCGGCAGGTGTATCGAGCACCCCCAACCGATAGAGCGCGGCCAAGCGCTCTTGCTCGTTAACTGTTGGCGTGGCCTGCTGCATGCTCCCCCCTGCGAGACCACATATTCAGCGACTAAGGTGCCGCTCAGGTTCCGCAACCATCTGATTTGACTAGGTTAAGCATAGACAGAGAGGCGTGAATTGAGCAAGGGCGAGCGCGGAAAACAAAAAAGGGGCCAACACTGGCCCCTGAATATTCCCTGGATGAGAGTTATCTCAGGTCGAACCGATCAAGCTGCATCACCTTTACCCACGCATCGACAAAGTCCTGAACAAAACGCTTTTCCGCACCGTTCACGGCATAGGCTTCCGCCACCGCGCGCAGCTCGGAATTTGAGCCAAAGATCAGGTCTACCGGCGTGGCGGTCCACTTGAGCTCGCCGCTGTTGCGATCGCGACCTTCGTACAGGCCTTTGCTGTTGCTGGACTTGGACCAGGTGGTCGACATGTCCAGCAGGTTGACGAAGAAGTCGTTACTCAGCGTACCCGGGCGCTGGGTAAAGACGCCGTGCTTAACATCGCCACTATTGGCATTAAGGGCGCGCATACCACCAAGCAACACGGTCATTTCCGGCACCGTGAGCTCCAGAAGAGCCGCTCGATCTATCAGCGCCTCCGTCGGGGTGTAACGCGCGGCCTTGGTGTAGTAGTTGCGGAAGGCATCGGCCTTTGGCTCCAGCACCGCGAAAGCCTCAACGTCGGTCTGCGCCTGCGTCGCATCCCCGCGGCCAGGCTCGAAGGGCACCGTGATATTGTGGCCTGCATCCTTCGCGGCCTTTTCAATCGCCGCCGCACCGCCGAGCACAATCATGTCAGCCAGTGAAACCCGTGTATTGAACCACTGGGAATCATTGAACTCCTTGCGAATGTCCTCCAGCGTGGCAATGACTTTCGCCACCTCCGCCGGGTTATTCACTGCCCAGTTTTTTTGCGGCTCCAGCGCCAGACGGGCTCCGTTAGCACCACCGCGCATATCGGTGGCGCGGTAACTCGCTGCGGAGGCCCACGCCGTGCGCACCAGTTCGGGCACGGTGAGGCCTGAGTCCAGAATCTTGCCTTTGAGCTTTTTGATATCGCCGGAACCGATCAACTTGTGGTCGGGCGCCGGCACGGGATCTTGCCACAGTAAATCTTCTCCGGGCAGATCACCGGCGATATAGCGTGCTTTCGGCCCCATGTCGCGATGAGTCAACTTGAACCAGGCACGGGCGAACGCCTTTTCAAACTCTTCCGGGTTGTCGCGAAAGCGCTTGGAAATTTCGCGGTAGGCCGGATCCATTTTCAACGACAGGTCGGTGGTGAACATAATCGGCGCGTGGCGTTTGCCTTCGATATGGGCGTCGGGCACAAGATTGGCGGCCTGACCGTTCTTCGGTACCCACTGGATGGCACCGGCCGGGCTGCGGGTTTGCTCCCATTCAAAGTTAAAGAGGTTATCCAGGTACTGGGTGGTCCACTGGGTTGGGGTGACGGTCCAGGCACCTTCCAGACCACTGGTAATCGTGTCTTCAGCGTTACCTTTGCCACATTTGTTAACCCAGCCGATACCCTGCTGCTCGACCGGAGCCGTCGCGGGATCGACACCCACGCACTCTTCGGGTTTATGGGCACCGTGTGCCTTACCAAAGGTGTGACCACCAGCGATCAGGGCAACGGTTTCTTCGTCGTTCATCGCCATGCGGCCAAAGGTTTCGCGAATGTCTTTGGCCGCTGCCAGTGGGTCCGGCTTGCCGTTGGGCCCTTCCGGGTTAACGTAAATCAAACCCATCTGCACCGCCGCCAGCGGCTTTTCCAACTTGCGATCACCGTGGTAACGCTTGTCGCCGGCCAGCCATTTTTTCTCACTGCCCCAGTACACATGATCAGCTTCCCAATCGTCTTCCCGACCACCGGCGAAGCCATAGGTTTTAAAGCCCATAGACTCCAGCGCCACGTTGCCGGTAAGTACCATCAGGTCGGCCCAGGATATCTGGTTACCGTATTTCTGCTTGATCGGCCACAGCAGGCGCCGGGCGCGGTCGAGGTTAACGTTGTCGGGCCAGCTGTTCAGCGGTTCAAACCGTTGCTGACCACCACCGGCACCACCGCGACCATCGAATACGCGATAGGTCCCTGCGCTGTGCCAGGCCATGCGAATAAAGAAGGGGCCGTAGTGTCCGTAGTCTGCCGGCCACCAGTCTTGTGAATCGGTCATCAGCGCTTCGAGGTCTTTCTTCAGCGCAGCGAGATCCAGTTTTTTAAACTCTTCGGCATAGTCAAAATCTTCGCCCAGAGGGTTGGAGTCCGCGTCATGCTGGCGCAGCGGCTGCAGATCCAGTTTGTCCGGCCACCAGAAATCGTTGCCGGTGCCCTTAGCGGGGCTCGCGGCGTGGGCCGGAAGGGCTAGGGAAAGAGCGATGGTCAGTGCAGACAGGGAGGGTAAAAAGGGCTTATTCATTGGAATTCTCCTTAGGGTGGCCGAAACCGATTCTACGATGCGTTCTGCAACAATGGATGCGTTTAACCTTGAGGTGCGCTTTCTGGCCACTGCGTAGCAACAAGTTATCAGCGCGATAAATCGCAACCGACTATTAAGTTATAGCTGCTCCAGCGCCATAGGGAAAATAGTATTTATTGAACAAAACGATAGATTTTTATGATCGCAGCCTCAGAGCCCCGAAACAACGGGCCTCTGAGGTGATGCGTAATGCAGGAAGTTAACCGCCCAGGTCCCAGCGCAGGCTGAGCTGGTAGGTAGTAAAGTTGGGGTAAGGCGTTTTCGTGTAGTTACCTGGCAACAGCGGCTGGTCGAGAATAATGAGGGAGTCTTCTTCCTCGGTCAGGTTTTTTGCGTGTAAGGCCAGCGACCAGCCTTGCGTTTCCGAGCGCAAACCCAGGCCTGCGTCCACACGGGTCGTACCGGGCTGCCAGGTATTGGGATCGATATCGGAATCAAGGTAACGGCCATCGTTATAGCTGATATTCAGTCGCACACTGGCTCGCAGGGAATCGATACCGAGAAAGGCAAACTCGTAACGGGGCGACAGTGTCGCGTTCCAACGCGAGGCATAGGGCAGCGGCTTACCGGCCAGATCCTGGCCATCGTCCTGACCCGAGGTAAAGATCGGCGGTCCGTCCGGAAACTCTTCGTAGCTCGCATCGAGATAGCCGATACTTCCGGCCAAACTTAAGCCTTGCAGCGGCGGCAGCCAGAAGAAATCCATCTCGGCGCCGCGGCTGACCGATTCCGGCGCGTTGTCCGTGACCAGTGTGACGCCATTGAATGTGCGAATCTGCAGATCCTCTACCGAGGCATCAAAGGCTGCCATATTTAGCACCAGTGACCCGCTCAGCAGACGCGATTTCATGCCCACCTCGTAGGTGACTGCCGATTCCGCGGCATATTCCAGGCTATTTGGGTTTAACGGCGCAAAATCAAAGCCGCCCGCTTTGAACCCTTTGACGGCATTGGCATAAAGATTCACCTCCGGCAGAACCTCAAAGTTCAGCGCAATCTTGGGCGATACGTTGGTTTCCCTGCGCTGAAGATCGTTTGCCACAAAGGATTCCTGTTGCAGCGAACCCGCCGACAGACTATTGCCCTCGGCCACAGCCGAGAACGATGAGCCCGAGGATTCGTCCTCCCCATAGCGCAGGCCCAAGGTCAGGTTAAGCCGCTCGGTGAGGCCCCAGTTCATTTGCGAAAACAACGCGTAGGAGGACGTTTCCGCTGAGGTGCCGGAAATAAAACGCTCGCGCTCACCCGCGATAATCAAACCGGTTGTATCAACCGGCAACCCGAAAAAGAGCGGGTCAAAAGGCAGCTGCTGATTCTGCACAATCGCGCCGGCCCGACCAAAGGCAACCAGCCCGTTCAGGTCGACATCGATATCCTGAAACACATTAACCTTGGCTCGCTGACCAAACAAACCAACGACAAAATCCACGCCGGTGCCCAGACCAAACAACGACCCGGCACTGCCGTCAAAGCGAAATTCCAGCGAGCGCTGAGAATAGGGGTTACCGCGCGGCGGGCCGTTAAACACCACCAGATTGACCGGCGAGTAATCCACATCCAGTGCGTAGGGCGTTTTCACCTGCGACCAGGCCAGAATGGTGGTGAGCTGGGTCGCTTCAAGATTGAAGATAGGCGGCGTTTGCCAGATAGTTTGCAGCGACACCGCATCGGTTTCCCGGTCGGACAGGGTCAAGCCGTCGGTCGAGGTATTCTGATCATAGGCGTCGGCTTCCGTCTCCGGATCGTATTCGCGAAACACCTGCAAACTGCGCTCACTGGCGATGTACAGTGACTGGGTATAACCCTTGGTGCGCGAAGTCGCGTGCAACAGGTTGAGCTTGGCCGCGAGAGTTTCACTGATGTCCCAGTGCAATTTGGCGCGCACACCTTCATCGCGCTGGGTCTGCTGTTCGTCACGGGTGCTGTTGTACTCCAGCGTATCGCCATTACTGTAGCGATAGGCCAGTCGGCCCAGTAGGCGATCCCCCCACAGGGGCCCGGAAATCGCCATCTCAACACTGTCACGGGTAACATCTTCTTCCCGTGAATAGCTCAGGTAACCCTCAGGCTCAACCGTCGGCGCTGCCGTGTGAAAGTTGAATACCCCGCCAAGCGTATTCTTGCCAAACAAAGTGCCCTGCGGACCGCGCAATACTTCCAACCGATCCAGATCAAACACCGCGTCCTGGGTAAAGGTTGAGCGACCAAAGGAAACGTCATCAATAACCAGACCGATAGAAGGCTCAAAGCCAACACCCAGCGGCGGCGTACCAAATCCACGGATCGTGACGGTGGTATAGAGTGCCAGCGAAGCGTCGAAATTCACGTTGGGGATAAAGCGAGTGATTTCTCCAACATCACTGATACCCGATTCTCGAACAAAGTCGCCACCGACGACCGAGATCGACAACGGCACGTCCTGCGCACTTTCCACGCGTTTGTTGGCCGTCACCAGCACCTCTTCGATCACGCGTGGATCGGCAGCTGTTACGG
Source organism: Litorivivens sp. (assembly GCA_041638115.1). Classification (GTDB taxonomy): domain Bacteria; phylum Pseudomonadota; class Gammaproteobacteria; order Pseudomonadales; family Spongiibacteraceae; genus Litorivivens. The sequence continues at coordinate 6,974 of JBFKXO010000002.1, forward strand.
TGGCGTAACCACTTGCAAAACAAAATGCCAGCGCGACGGCACGACGGAAAATGGGCTTATGCATCAGCAATATTACCTCGTCTGTTAGTCATTATTGTGAGGTTGGGCTTGCTGGACTATAGCACTGGAGCGCGACCCTTTGTACGTCCGACAATCATTCGTGGTACCTGCCGACAATCTTCGGCATATTTTCCTGGCGCATTTCTCCACTTCACCGTGTGAATAGCGGTTAGTTTTGTCGTGAACCCCCTGAAAACTCAGGACCTGCGCGACGATCAACGCGACGTGCCTGCATTTTTGCACGAGAGCTGCGGCAACTTCTGCACAACACCTAACGCACCTGTTAGCCACAAATGCTAGGCTTTAGGATTGCCTGCAAGGAGGACAGACCTGATGAGTAACGATATTCCCGCCACCGGCCTGCAATTGCGATCGCTGGTGACCGATGACGGCTACCTGAAACTGTTATTGAAAGAAGCCCCCGTACCAGAGCCGGGTGACGATGAGGTGGTAGTGCGCGTTGAAGCCACCCCCATCAACCCGTCGGATCAAGCCACCCTGATTGCGCCGGCTGATGTCTCCACCGGCGAGACCACCGGCAGCGGTGCCAGCACCGAGTACAAAGCAAAATTGCGCCCGGGGCTTGAGAATCGCGTCAAGCCGCGCATCGGCAAACCGCTGGCCATGGGTAACGAAGGTGCCGGCACCGTGGTGAAAGCGGGCTCCAGCCCCGCCGCACAAGCGCTGCTGGGCAAAACCGTCGCGGTCATGGATGGCGCGCTGTATTGTCAGTATCGCAAGGTCAATGTGATGCAGTGTCTACCGCTCAAAGAAGGTACCAGCGCGCGCGAAGGCGCCTCTTGCTTTGTCAATCCGCTCACTGCACTGGGCTTTGTGGAAACCATGCGCCGGGAAGGTTTCAAGGCGATTATTCACACCGCGGCCGCGTCCAATCTCGGCCAGATGTTGAATCGTATCTGCCTGGACGACGGCGTCGACCTGATCAATATCGTGCGCAAGCCAGAGCAGGTTGAACTGCTCAAATCCCAGGGGGCAAAATATGTCTGCAATTCCAGCGATGAAAATTTTAGCCGCGACCTGACGGCCGCCATTGAGGCTACCGGTGCCTACGTAGCCTTCGACGCCACGGGCGGCGGCGAGCTGGGTAGCAAGATTCTGACCTGCATGGAAAAGGCGGCGCTTAAGGATACCGCGCTACCCGGCCCCTACGGATCAGACACCTTTAAACAGCTGTACATCTACGGCAGCCTGGACCTTTCGCCCACCATCATCCACCGCAACTTCGGCTTCAGCTGGGGCATAAACGCCTGGCTGCTGACGCCCTTTATCGCAAAGATCGGGCAGGAGCGGGCAGGTGAATTGCGTCAACGCGTGGCGAACGAACTCAAAACAACCTTTGCCAGCCACTACAGCGACGAAATTTCACTGACGGACGCGTTACAGGCTGACATCGTCAAGGCGTATAGCCAGCAGGCAACCGGTAAAAAATACCTGATCAACCCCTCGCTGTAGCTCCAAAAGCGCCGCCATGTCGTACAGACACCTAATAACGCGAATGCCACTGGAGGTGTCTGTGCGCAAATTGTTCCCCCCCATCCTGCTCTGCGTTGCCCTGCTGGGCTGCGGCCACGCTCAGAAAGCCCCGCTGCCGCAACCGGCTGCGGTGGATCTGGTCGAGTTTATGGGTGCCTGGCATGTGCTGGGTTTCATTCCCCTCTACCCCGAGCGCAATGCGGTCAACGGCATCGAGCACTACAGTCTGACCGATGATGGTCGCATACAGACCGTGTATCGCTTTCGCGACGGCAGCGTCGACGCCCCGCTGAAAACTTATCGGCCCAGCGCCACTGTGGTGCCCGGAACCGGCAACAGCCAGTGGAAAATGCAGTTTCTCTGGCCATTCAAAGCCGACTACCGCATTGCCTATGTGGACGAGAATTACGAGGTAACCATCATTGCCCGCCAGGCCCGCGACTATGTCTGGCTCATGGCGCGCGAGCCTCAACTGGACGAAGGGCGCTGGCAAGCCATGCTCCAACGGATCGAGGCAATGGGCTACAACCTCGATGAGTTTGTCCGCCAGCCGCAGCAGTGGCCCGAGGCAGAACCGCGCCCGCCCCGACATCCTGCGGCTGATTGACCAACGGCAATAGGCATGGGAATGTGCCAGGCATGACGCCCGAACAAGGCTATGCCCTGGCCGCTGATGCCATGCTCTTGCTACACACGCTGGTGGTGCTGTTTGTCGCCGGCGGCCTGCTGGCGCTCGTGATCGGCGGACTGCGTCGCTGGCGCTGGGTGCGCAACCCCTGGTTTCGCTACCTGCACCTTTCCTGCATTGCGGTCGTTGCCCTGCAGGCCTGGCTCGGTATCGTGTGTCCACTGACCCAATGGGAAATGGCCCTGCGCAGCCGCGCGGGTGATGCCGTCTACAGCGGCAGTTTTATTGGTTATTGGCTGGAAAAGATTCTGTATTACAACGCGCCGGCCTGGGTGTTTATCGCTTTGTACACGCTGGTTGCCGCCATCACCCTCACCGCCTGGTGGCGACTACCGCCGCGGCCGTTTAAGCGATCTGGAGATTAAACCCGATGTCACCAAGCTTGCCTGCCAACCCGCTCAAAGCCACCGCTCTGCTGTTTGTTTTTCTATGGTTTTTTGCCGGCGGTCTTGGCCATTTCTTCGCGGCGGACTTTTTCGCCGGGATTATGCCCGACTATCTACCCTGGCATTATCCCGCAGTGTACATCAGCGGTGTATTTGAACTGCTCGGCGCCATTGGTCTGCTGCTTCCACACCTACGCCGCTGGGCCGGCAACGGCCTGTTCGTGCTGACGCTTGTCGTCACCCCGGTCAACGTTCATATGTGGCTTAACCCGCAGGACTTTCCCGACGTAAGCGAGCTGTTTCTGAGCCTGCGACTGGGAGTACAGGTCTTCCTGCTGTTTTGTATCTGGTGGTCTACCCGCCCTGACCTTGCAGTACATTCAGCCGACTAGATTACGCATTTGTCACTCACTCCCGCTGGCGCTGACCTACTATGAGGTAAAACCATAACAACAGGCTGGCGGCCACCGCCGGCCACAGCAGGAGTGATGTTGTGCGCCTCAGAAATAAAACCCTTTTTGCCTCGCTCTTCACACTCGCCACTTGCGACGCGTTGGCGGCCAGCGGCGTTCTGGAGGAAGTCCTTGTTACCGCTCGAAAACGCAGCGAGAGCATGCAGGACATTCCCATCGCGGTCAGCGCAATCAGCGGCGAGGACCTGCGTGAGCGCGGCATTGCTAATACCGCCGAGCTAACCAAAAGCGTCCCCAGCCTGGAAATTCGTAAAGGCCAGGCCAACCAGATTTATATCCGCGGGATTGGCGAGCGCACCGGCTTTGCCCGTGTCGACCCGACCGTTGGCGTTTACCTCGATGATCTGTTTCTGCCGCGCTCGGACGGCCAGTTGCTCGATACCGTCGATATCGCCAGCATTCAGGTGTTGCGCGGCCCGCAGGGTACCCTGTTCGGCAAAAACACCACTGGCGGCGCGATGGTGGTGAGCCTTCGCAAGCCGGATCACAGCGACGAGGCCTATCTGGAGTTGGGAGTCGGCAGCTACCAGCATCGTCGCTTCAAGGCGGGGATCAATATTCCGATTAGCGATACCTTTTTCACCCGAACCGCCGTCCATATCACCAAGGATGAGGGCTACTTCGAGAATATCTCTCAGGGCAATCGCGGCAACCCCAGCAATGATCGCCAGGCGCTACTATTTCAAACCCGCTGGGAACCGTCCTCGGATTTCAGTCTGGATACCCAGACCTTCCTCGGTAAAATTCGCGAGAACCTTGCCGGCATCAACTGCGTGATTCCGACCAAAGACTCCCTGTACTATCAGGGTCTGTGGGTGGCCCACCCCGGCGATACCGACCCGTCAAACCTGCGCGCCTTTGAAGAGAACTGCAACGCCAATTCCCGAGAGCGCCTGGGTGACCTCAAGGCCGATCAAGGACCAACGCCGCGACTCGACAAGGATCTGGACTCCGCCCTGCTCGCTGCCACCGCCAGTTGGGAGCTGACCGAGACCCTGCAACTGAAAACGGTGCTGGGCTTGCGCAGTGAAACCGAAGGGCCGATTCAGGCCAGTGATCCCGATGGCGGGCCGGCCCTGTGGAGCAGCTACATCAACACCGAGGACAGCGATCGCAGCTCCTACAGTCTCGAACTTCAACTTAATGGCAGCAATGCGGACCAATCGCTGCGCTATACCCTTGGTGCCTTCGCGATGCGCGAAACCAACAGCGAAAACTTTACGGTATCCAACACCCTGCGCGGCATCGACAGCCAGACTTTAGGGGAGTTGGCGGCCGGCACCGATCCGACCCGACCACCGCCCACCGGCACGGTCCCGCTGATTGGATTTATCGGTTCACCCTTGGTGATTTCGGATTTTGATCTGGAAAACACGACCACCGCGCTGTTTGCCCAAGTGTCCTACGATTTGACCTCACAACTCGAATTAACCCTGGGCTACCGCTATACCAACGAACAGCGTCGCTCAGAATTGACCACCACCGAAGCCGACATGGCCGCCATCGGCAATCGCCTGACCGGCAGTGGTCTGTTTGGCTCACCCAGCGGCGCAGGGGTATTTGGTGCGGGGGTCTCAGATTTTTACCCCTACCTCGGCCCCTTGCGCTGGCTTGACGATCCGGTGAGCATCGCTGCTGCCATGTTCCCCGACGCCAATGGCGATGCCCTGCACGACTACCCGGTCGATTACGGCAGTCAGCGCTTTGATGAGCGCGATGAAAGCTTTAGCCAGACGACACCGATGGTGTCGCTGTCGTACCACCTGAGCGATAACTGGCTGAGTGGCACGGCGCTGGACAGCACGATGTTCTATGCCACGTGGAGCCGCGGCTTTAAATCCGGCTTCTTTGAACCGCGCGGCGTCGACGGCCTGCAACGGGTAGAGCCGGAGGTGGTGACCAATCACGAAGTGGGTTTCAAACTCGATGCCTTCGAGCGCAGCGTGCGGCTCAACGGTGCCTTCTATTTTATGGACTACACGGACCAGCAACTGATTGCTGTAGGCGCGGATTCGGCGCAAAACGTGGTGGTGGTGTTTGGCAATGCGGGTGAGTCTGAAATCAGCGGCATGGAGATGGAGCTGCTCTGGCTACCCACGCCAGCCCTCCAGATCAACGCCAGTTTTAGTGCCAACGAGTACCGCTACACCGACTACACCGAGCTGGATCTGGCCTCCGCCCTCGTGGGCCAACAGGTATTTGTCGACCGCACCGACGAGACCTTCCCGGTCTCTCCGGAAAAATCTGCCGCCGTTGGCGTTCAGTACCAGTGGAGCACCAGTATTGGTCTGGTGACAGCGCGACTGGATGCCAGCTACAAAAGCGATATTTTCTACGGCTTTGACCCCGGCTCTTACCGCGCCTTCAAGCAGGAAACCGAACTGGCCGGCCAGCCCGCCTTTACGCTGTTCGATGCGCGTCTGAGCTGGCTCAGTGATAACGGTGACGTAAGCGTCTCACTGTGGGCGAAAAACCTCGCAGACGAACGCTATCGCATCGGTGTAGTAGCCGTGGCGGACTCCTCAGGCACCTTCAATGAAAGCTGGGGCGAACCGCGCATGCTGGGCGTTGATATTCGCCACCAGTTTTGAGTCGGTTCGGGCAAGGCGAGCAGGGATAGGTAGATACCCCCAATTGGTCTACAATGAGCTAGCAACGACTTGGCCAAACGCTCCCAATATAAGGCAAGCTTTTGAGTTCATTATTCTTTCTAGAATGCTACTCGGCTAGCGACGGCAAACCCAGACGCGTAGACCTGCTGGAGTTTCCCGCCATTGCCGGTCGCCTGCCCAGTTGCCAGGTCGTATTGAGCGACTCCCAAAGCTCTCGCCAACACGCCCGCTTTGAGCTGCAAGGCGAGGATCTCATTCTTACCGATCTGGGTAGCACCAACGGTACGTTTGTAAACCGCGAACGCATTTCCCAACCGACGCTTATCCAACATGGCGACGTTCTGCATTTCGCCAGCCAGGAATTTCTGGTCAGGACCGCCGAGAGCAACGAGCAAGAGGATTTCGGCGACCAGACCATGATCGGTTCAACAACACTGCCAAATCATTTCCCAACGCAGGTACGCGAATTCACGGAAATGCTAAAGGCGGGAATGGTCTGCGGCTTTGCCCAGATAATTATTTTGAATAATGGGGAGACCTACGGCTACGAGCTACTCGGCCGGGGCACCCACCCCACTATCGGCAGCAGCCCCTACGAAATGTTTCAGCTCGCCCAAGCCCTGGACATGGATATCGAGCTGAGCGAACTGTTACGGCAAAAAGGGTTTGCCGAAGCAGAGGCTGCCGGTATTACCGCACCGCTGTTTTTCAATTCTCATCCCAAGGAATGCCAGCAACCAGAGAGGCTGCTAAGAGAGCTTGAACGACTACGCAAACTCCACCCCTCATTGGATCTGGTATTTGAAGTTCACGAGGCGGCAGTGACCGACCTGACACTGATGTCGGATATGAAAACCGCACTCAAAGCCATGAATATTCGCCTCGCCTACGACGATTTCGGCGCCGACCAGGCGCGGCTACTGGAACTGGCGGAGGTTCCGCCGGATATTCTCAAATTTGATATCAGCCTGATCTCCGGACTGACGGGGCCAGACACCCCCAAATACCGCCTGCTAAACTCCCTTAATGCCATGGTCAAACAAATGGGCATCCAGACATTGGCCGAAGGCATTGAAACCGAATCGGTTGCAGAGCTGTGCCGCACCATCGGTATCGATCTTTTCCAGGGGTTTCATTTCGGGCGACCAGAGCCAATAAGTCGCTAACGGTATTGTTCAGGCTCGACTTTGCAACTCGGCCACACTGCGGTCCATCGTCTGCCACTGACTCAGCAAAAGCGCTTTGCGCTCATCGTCTCCAGAAGGTATCTCTGCCGCGCGGACGCGCCAGAAATGCAGCCGCACGGTGGTATCCAGCCACCCTCCGTTAAACAGCGCTGCGAATGAGCCTGAGGCTTCAAAGCCGGTGTGAGCGCAAAATAGCAAATCTTTTTCCGGTGCACCCTTCATTAAAGCTAACGTTCCGGACAACCTCGGCGGCAACACGGTCTGCCATTGTAAATCACCCTGTTTTTGCTGAATTCGTTTCAGCTTTTTCTGTGAAAAGCGCGTCCCTTCAAGGTAAATCACCAACGCATTGGAGCGATCGGATTGTTCAGCCAGCTGTTCAAGTGAGCTTAGCTCCGAAGGCATATCGGGAGACCCACGATCGAGAAAGACGTTGGGCAGGCGGTTTCCTACAATGTCCAGGCACGGATCAAGCAGAAGCTCGCGCTTAAGCACATAACTCACCCCGAAATCGCGCGGCAGTGCATAGAACACCACTGGCAAAATGGTGTCACCAATACTGGTGTGCCGAGGCAGCACGATCGCAGCCGGCCCTTCCAACGCTGGCAAGCCCTCAACAATAAAACGCAGGCGAAACAGTTTTTCGGCGGCGACTTTGAGCGCACTTGCCCAAGCCATTTGCAGCTTGTGGTTGCCGTTTAAGTAACGCCGCTTACCCAATAGAGGCCGGAGTAGCCACAGCAAACCACTGACCACAATCCCTACGCTCTCACAAAAGGCGTAGACCGTGATAAAGCAAACACAGCGAAAACTAGAACGCCAGTCAGTGTTAACTGCACCAGCAAGCAACGTCACGCTGGCCCAAAGAGGAAACAGGGTGAACAACATGGCCGACACACAATACACCACGGGTATCGTCAGTAGCCTTCTGCAAAACGTATGACTGAATAGAAACTTCATCCTTGATTCCCGGAGAGCCCTCGATTCTGAGTATATATCATCAACGGGCGTACTACCCTGCAAGATAATGCTTACGACCCCAGCCTCCAACCAGATCACGCTAATCAACGCTGACTTCAGCGCAGGTGCTCTACCTCCGCTTTAACTTCCGAGCCCGCTGACAGGTAGTGCCACTGGCACCAATTTCCTCTCTGACCGCCCAACACACTTCGCCCGACTTGATCCGCTGCTTATCAATCCGCGTAAGACCAAGAAACTGGCTTACGGATTTACCCCATGGAAGCAGCTCTCTCCCGCGCCCCGACGCCCCCTGAAGCTTGCCTGAGCGATGAGGCCCGACGCGTACAACAAGCCCTGATTCAGCAGGGCCTGGAAACACCGATGGTTAGCAACGCACTGACGCGCAATCAGAAGCACGATCGCATCCAGGCATCGATGCGCGACATTATGCAAACCCTCGGTCTCGATCTCACCGACGACAGCCTGTGCGACACGCCTTCGCGCATCGCCAGGATGTATGTCGATGAAATTTTCAGCGGCCTGGATTACAGCAGCTTTCCGAAAATCACCGCCATTGAGAATAAAATGGGCGTCGACGAAATGGTCAAGGTAAGCGACATCCAACTGACCAGCACCTGCGAACACCACTTCATCACCATCGATGGCGTGGCTAAAGTTGCTTACATTCCGAAAGACAAGGTTATCGGGTTGTCGAAGATCAACAGACTGGTTGCCTTTTTCGCTCAACGCCCGCAAGTTCAGGAGCGACTGACGCGCCAGGTCCTGGTCGCGTTACAAACACTGCTCGACACGCAAGACGTGGCCGTATGTATTAACGCGGCCCACTACTGCGTGAAGGCGCGCGGTGTGCGCGACACAACGTCGATGACGCAAACCACTGCGATGGGTGGACAATTCCGCGAGAACAGCGGCCTGCGTTCAACGTTCATGGCGTGAATCGCTAGGCCGGCGTGGGCATGTCGAACGTCGGCAGTGATTCCGGCATTCCGCCCAGCGATACCGCAATTTTGGAAAACCCCATAAACAGCGCCAGTCCAGCGGTCAGCTCGACAATTTCCTGATCGCTGAACTCGGCTCTCATCGACGATTGTAACGTCGCATCAATCGCGCTCGGATCCGTTAAAAATACATCGGTATAGCGCAGGATCAATTTTTGACGCTGAGACAGCTCGCTGCTTTCGTAGGCATCGTCGATTTGTGCCACCTGGTCTTCGCTCAAGCCATCGGCTTTGGCCAGAGAAAAGCGCACGTTCTTGCAAAACACACAATTGGTTTTACGCGCATTGCGCAGACGCGCCAGTTCTTTACTGGGGTGATCCAGCACACCGCGACTCCACAGCGTACCGTATAGCTGATTGAAGGCGGTCAGGGCCTCGGGCTGCAGCGCCAGCGCGCTGCCGCTGATCGGATCATCACCTGCGTTGGCGGGCAGGGTTACGCGTGATTGGCTCATGCATCTTCTCCTATCTCCAGGATTCGGCGAAAGCGCGCAAACCCGTCACACAGCGCGAGATACTCCAGCAGGGCCACGAATCCCGCATCCCCCAACGCATCAACGACAGCCGCGGCCATCTCATCACTGATGCTGTGCGGATCGAGACAGAAGCACTCTGCAAGCTGCAAGGCTGCTTTTTCCGCACTATTGAATCGACCGTCGTTGTACCACTGAGGCAAGACCGCAAGAGTCTCGTCGCCCAGCGTTTGCTCGCTGTCCCGATCGACGGCACAGCGGTGCAATTGTAGGCAACGCGCTTTGCACAAGGCCCGCAGTCGAGCCTCAAGTTGCCGATTGAGAGTTTCCTCAAAGGCTTGATAGTCGCGATACAGATTTTCCCGCAACAAGAACGTTTGCTCGAAGCTTGCCGTCGCCTGCTGTAGCCATGTCATAACCAGCCTCCTTTCTTACTGACATTGGCACAGCGTGGAAATCACGACAAGCGCCGCGGTTTAACCCCTTGGCACGGACCGGCTTTTCCTTGTTATGAGGTGTGTTTAAACGGCAGCAACTGCCGGGCATCGTCAAGATAGGCGTGGATTGCGGGCGTTTCCTGCGCCAGAAAGCGCTCAATGGCCTCACGAAAGCGGGGGTCGACAATCCAGTGACGGGAACGGGTTTCGACAGGGTCGAATCCGCGCTGGATTTTGTGCTCCCCCTGGGCGCCGGGATCGAAGCGTTGCAAACCCTGCTCGACGCAGTACTCGATACCCTGATAGTAGCAGGCCTCAAAGTGCAAACACTCGACCTCCTCCAGGCATCCCCAATAGCGACCGTAAAGGGTCGTGCTGTCGCGAAAATTCAGTGCGGCGGCGATAGGCTCACCCTCGCGCCGCGCCACCACCATCAACAGGTGCTGTGGCAAAGTGTCACCGATCTGCTCGAAAAACGCCTGATTCAGATAACCACCATGACCACTGCGTTTGGCATAAGTCATTTGATAGCAGTGATAGAAATGGCGCCATAGCTCAGGTGTGATATCTGGCCCCGCAATGCGCTGCAAGGTCACGCCCTGGTCAGCCACCAGGCGCCGCTCCCGCTTCAAAGACTTGCGCTTACGTGAGCTGAAGGTGGCGAGGAAATCGTCAAAATTGTCGAAACCGCGATTGAACCAGTGATATTGCGGTGCGAGGCGGCGCGCCAAGCCCTGCTGACCCCAGCCGCGATCTTCCTCGTCTGAGGTAAACAACACGTGAAGCGAAGAAACCGACGTCTCGCAGTGATCTTTGAGAAATTGGCAGACGTCAGCCAACGCGGCCGGCTCACTCAGCGTTAGGCGCGGGCCAGTGGCGGGCGTAAAGGGGATGGCACTGAGCAGCTTGGGATAATAGGCAAGACCATTGCGCTGCCAGGCATCGGCCCAGGCCCAGTCGAACACATATTCGCCGTAGCTATGGTACTTGCTATAAAGCGGCAAGTGCCCGATCAACTCACCATTTCTTTCGACCAACAGATGTGACGGTTCCCAGCCGCTTCTGCGCGACGTGGCACCACTATGCTCCAGCGCCCACAGAAATTCGTGACGAAGAAAGGGATAATCCGAGGTCAGCAGCGCATTCCACTGCTCAGCGCCAACCTCAGACAGGCTGTTAATAAACCGGCAGCGGATCATCAGCCGGCCAGCAGGTAATGCAGGGCAATACCGATAAACACCACCATGCCCACGTAGTGATTGTTTAGAAAAGCCTGAAAACAGGGCTCGCGATTGCGGAAGCGAATCAAGCGCTGCTGATAGATGAACAGGGCTGTCGCTGCTGCAACACCCACAAAATAAATAAACCCTAAGCTAAAGCGTGCGCCCATCAATATCAGGATAAATACCACACTCCCCTGAAGGATCCCGGTAATCAGGCGATCTTCTTCACCAAAATAGATGGCCGTGGATTTCACCCCTATTTTTAAATCGTCCTCGCGATCAACCATGGCGTAGAAGGTGTCGTAGGCCACAGTCCAGATCACCACGGCAAGGTAAATCAGCCAGGCCTCGGCAGGTACCGTGTTTTGCACCGCCGCAAAACTCATCGGCACGCTCCAGGCAAAAGCCGCGCCCAGCACGACCTGCGGGAAGTGGGTGTATCGCTTCATAAAGGGATAGGTTGCCGCCAGGGCCACAGCCGCGAAAGAGAGCAGGACAGTCAACCGGTTCGTCAACAGAACCAGTACAAAGGCAAGCAAACACAAACCGACAAACAGCCAAAGGGCTTCCTTGGGTGCCACCTCGTTGGTGGCCAGGGGCCGATTCACCGTGCGCTGCACATGACCATCGATATGGCGGTCCGCGTAGTCGTTGATCACACAACCGGCAGCCCGCATCAGCACCACGCCCAACACAAAAATCACCAGCGTACCCAGTGGCGGCAACCCTTCGGCGGCGAGCCACAACGCCCAGAGGGTTGGCCACAGCACGAGATAGGTGCCGATCGGGCGGTCAAAGCGCATCAGGCGAATAAAGGCAGGCAGGCGTTGCTGAAGGTGTTTCAGATCGGGCGGCATGAATCAACTCTCACTAGACCGCGTCACCATATAAAGGCGGCAAATCGGTTTCAAGCATCAGGGTCTGAAAGCAGGCAAAAAGATCTCGCTGACCATTAACGGCAGACCGCTGAGGTAAAAGCAGGAGCGCCGCCCCCACAAATCGGCATCGGCTTGCACCTGCTGCGGCAGAGATTTATCCATTCCGTGCAGACGGGCCACCTCATAGGGCGCGCGTTCCATGCTCAGGTCGCTGAATAGCAGTGCACCGAGCGCGGAATCCTTGAGCTTGCGCAAATGCCGCAAACGTCCTTCGAGCGTGTGGACTGGCAATACGCTACGGGCGAACACCCAGGGCTCGCCGCGACAGACCAGCAAAACCTCGCGGATCAGAGCCGAGCAGCGATCATCCAAATTGAGTAGGTTTCGTTCACTTTTTCGTGGCCGCTGCCAGCACTGGGCCAACACTCGTACCCGGAACTCACCCTCCGAAGCCCTTACCAGACGGGCAGTTAGCGAGCCGGTATCCAGCAACCAGGGGCGAATGTCGCGCGGCAACTGATCACCAAACACCCGGCGGTGATCACGCCACAGCGGCTCTTCAGGCTGGTATCCGTATTGGCGAACAGCGTACAATACCCGACTCCCTAAACACTGCAAAACCCTGAATTCAGGCGTCCACGGCAAGCTTTGTCTCGCCGATTACATAAGAGACGCCCTTTGAAAGTGGCGGCAGAATGCGTGATTCCCTCACAAACTGCAAGCCATGCACTGACGACGAGGAAGGAAAACGAATGAGCAAGTGGGAATGTATTGTCTGCGGCTGGGTCTACGATGAAGAAAAGGGTGATCCGGATTCCGGGATTGCGCCGGGCACCAAGTGGGAAGACATTCCCGATGACTGGTTGTGCCCCGACTGCGGCGTAGGCAAGGAAGATTTTGAACTGATCGAAACCAGCGAACCGGCGGCGGTACCTCATCACGAGGAAGAAACGACCGACGAGAGCAAAGCCCCCGTCGTCGTGCTGGGCACCGGTCTGGCCGGCTATGGCCTGGTGCGTGAATTCCGCAAGCAGGATCAGGAAACCCCGGTCATTATGATTACTGCTGACGACGGCCGCTCCTATTCCAAGCCGATGCTGTCCACCGGCTACACCAAAGAGACGACCGCCAACGATCTGGCCCAGGCCGATGCCGGCACCATGGGCAAGCAGCTCAAGGCCAGCGTCTGGACCATGACCCACGTTACCGCCATCGACACCGAAAACCAGACGATCAAGCTGGGCGATGCGGCAACTCAGATTCACTACAGCAAACTGGTGCTGGCGCTGGGCGCTGACACTATTACTCCACCGATCAAGGGTGATGCACTGGAATACGTGTACTCGGTCAACGACCTGCTGGATTACGATGACTACCGCACCGCTATCAAGAAAAATGATGTAAAAAAGGTATGCATCATCGGTGCTGGCCTGATCGGCTGTGAGTTCACCAATGACCTGCTCAATGGTGGCTTTGCGGTTGAGGCGGTGGACCCCATGGCTTACTGTCTGCCCACGCTACTGCCAGAGCCCGCCGGTCGCGCAGTTCAGCGCGCACTGGAAGAGAAAGGCGCAAAATTCCACTTTGGCCCGCTGGTAACCGAAGTCAATAAAGCCGGCGACCGAGGCCTGAAAGTGACGCTCAGCACCGGCGACACCATCGACTGTGATCTGGTCGTATCGGCGGTTGGCGTGCGCCCCCGCACGCAACTGGCCAGCGATGCCGGCATTCAGGTCAACCGCGGCGTCACCACCAACCGCCTGCTGGAAACCAGCGCCAAGAATGTCTATGCCATGGGCGACTGCGTTGAAGTGGAAGGGCATGTGTTGGTTTACGTTGCACCGCTGATGGCTCAGGCTCGCGCCCTGGCCAAAACCCTGGCGGGCGACGCCACCGAGGTCAGCTACCCAGCCATGCCGGTAACAATCAAGACACCGGCCTGTCCGGTGGTGGTCAACCCGCCGCCACGCGATATGGAAGGTGATTGGCAGGTTGAGGAAGACGGTAACAACGTGGTTGCAAAGTTCTTCGACAAGGGTGGGCAACTGCAAGGTTTCGCCCTGACTGGCGAGGGTATCAAGCAGAAAATGCCCCTGCAGAAGGAACTGCCACCGCTGCTGGCATAAATTGCGGCCAGGCGGAGTATTGCTCCGCCACTAACGAAAAAGGGCGCCAATGGCGCCCTTTTTCGTTCTGGTTGTCTTGCGCACTAGTGATCAAACAGGTGACCCAGTTTGCCGGCCTTTGTCGCCAGGTAGCGTGCGTTGTGGGGGTTTTCACCGATCCGCAGCGGCAATCGCTCAACCACATCAATCCCGTGCTCGGTCAGCGCATTGACCTTGCGCGGGTTATTGGTCATCAGCTTGAGCTGGGTAATCCCCAGGTGGTCGCACATCACCTTGCACATGCTGTAGTCACGCAGGTCGGCGTGAAAGCCCAGTTTTTCGTTGGCCTCTACCGTATCGGCGCCGCCATCCTGCAGCTTGTAGGCACGAATCTTGTTCAGCAGGCCAATACCGCGGCCTTCCTGACGCAGATAGAACAGGGCACCACGCCCCTCGGCAGCAATCTGCTGCAGTGCAGCCTGAAGCTGGGGGCCACAGTCACAGCGCATACTGAACAGGGCATCGCCGGTCAGACACTCGGAATGCACACGGCCCAGCACCGGGCCGCCGGTACTCACGTCGCCCAGGGTCAGAACCACATGCTCTTTCTGGTTTTCGCTATCCTCAAAACCATGAATATCGAATATGCCCCACTGAGTGGGCAGTTTGGAGGATTCGACAAACCTAAGGGACACGCTGTACTCCAGCCATATTGCAGGGAGGCGCAATTCTAGCCTGATTGGCGGTCAAATTCGACCAATAGAACAGCCACGGTGCTAGTAGCGGGCGCGGAGCGTAAGGACGCCATTTTTTTCCTGCAGCTCCACGTGCTCAAGGTAGCTCATTCCCAGCAGCACCTCACTGGGGAAATCCCCCTCGATAACCACCGCAGGCACCTGACGGGCTTCAATGCCGCCAACATTGACTGAATTGAGCATCACCCGGTAAGAAGGAGCAACCCCGCTGGCGGTGCTGACCAGCGCGCGCTCACCCTGCTGATAGCGGATACCCAATTGTCGGGCATGACGAGAGCTCAGCGCCATCAGGTTGGCGCCAGTATCCACCAGCACGGCCACCGTACGACCGTTGATGGCGGCGTTGGCCATGTATTTTGCCTGTCTGTCGCGCTGAATAATCACTTCACGCGTGGTATTGGCGCGGTAGCTGGCATTAATCCGCGATGACAGACCCAACTCGTGACGTACACCGTGATGCTCGATCAATGCGCGTTCCGGGGTAGCCTCCAGCAGAGTCACACCGAGGAAGGTCTGGCCCTCGCGCAGCAGCTTTTGCTGACCCTCCACGACCAGATAGGCCGAGCCCTCGAACAGGGCGTTCACCTGCACCTCGGCGCTGGCGAAGCCCGCAAGCAACAGCGCCCCTGCCAGCAGGCGCTTCACTGCCCCTGCCCGTGCAATGCCATCAATTCAGCCACCGTGGCCTCCACATCATCCGCCTGAGTAATGGCACTGATCATCGCGCAGCTACCCACACCGGTCGCCAGGACATCCCGCGCGCGCTTGGTATCGATGCCGCCAATCGCGGTCAGCGTATACTTTTCACCCAGCAGTTCCACCCAGTGTTTGAGCTGACTCAGCCCCTGCGGATCGAAGGGCATGACCTTGCTGGTGGTGGCATAGATTGGCCCCAATGCTATATAGCTCGGTTTAACACTGTGCGCCGTCGCAATCTCGTAGTAACTGTGAGTGCTCACCCCCAGCCGAAGCCCCGCTGCCTGTATCGCTGCAATATCGGCCGTCTGCAGATCCTCCTGCCCAAGGTGCACCCCGTAGGCGCCCGCAGCAATCGCCTCTTCCCAGAAATCGTTGATAAACAGTCGCGCCTGATAGCGCTTGCTGATCTCCACTGCGCGCTGGATTTCCTGTTGCAGCGCCTCGCCCTGCTTGTCCTTTACCCGCAACTGAATGGTGGTAATTCCCATTGGCAGCAGCCGCTCGACCCACTCCGCCGTGTCGACCACCGGGTATAAACCGAGCGGACCGTCGCAGTCCGGGAAGGGCTTGTTCGGGGTCTGGCGCAGGGTCGGGCTCACCGTCGGCAAATCCCACCAATGGGTCGGCCACCCCATATGGGCAACGGCACCGGGACCGCCACCGAGCTGCGTGGACAAGCGCAGTCCCTGGGTGACATAGGCTTTCGCAAGCACCAAGGCATCCTTCAGATCATAGCCGCGGGCGACGGCCGCAGTAACGGCTGCAGAGAGGGTGCAGCCCGAGCCGTGGCTGTTCACGGTTTGCACGTCGCGACCATGCAACCAGAACCCGGTCTCGCCGTCTGTCCAATAGTCGAGACGCTCGCCATTGAGCGCCGAAAAATGCCCGCCCGTGATCAGAACCGAGCGAGCCCCCAACTTGACGATTTCCGCCCCTGCCCTTTCCACATCCTCCAGGCCGCGCAACTGGCGCCCCAGAATGGCCTCGGCTTCGCCCCGGTTTGGAGTCAGCAAATCCACTTGCGGCAGTAACTGGTCGAGCAGCGCATTAGCCGCATCGCCGGTAATCAGCGAATCGCCACTGGTGGATTTGGTCACCGGGTCGCACACCACAAACCCCTCATAGGTTTTGAGGTATTTGGCCACCATCTCCACCACTTCTTCGTTGCCGAGCATGCCGGTCTTGATGGCATTGGCCGGCAGGTCGCTATCCAGCGCGTTGATCTGGGCCGCCAGAGCACGCCGCGGCGTCACCGCCACATAGCCCACCGCAAAACTGTTCTGCGCGGTGATGGCCGTAATAACGGTGCAGCCGTGCACCGCAAAATCCTGAAAGGTCGCCAAATCTGCCTGAATACCCGCGCCGCCACCGGAATCGGAACCGGCGATACTCCAGACAATGGGTTTACTGTGTGTTGCCATGCATGATCCTTAACAAACGTACGGCGATAACAAGGGAAGCGCAGTCAGTCTTCACAATGCTGACGGATAATGGCCCACGCCTGATCAGCAGATTCAACGTAGGAGAACAGGTCAATATCCTCCTCGCTGATCATGCCGTAGTCCACCAAAGCATTGAAATTCAGCACCTGTTCCCAGAATTCCCGGCCAAACACCAAAATCGGCAGGCTATTGACCTTGCGGGTCTGTAACAGGGTGAGTGTTTCGAAGAATTCATCCAGCGTACCGTAACCTCCGGGGAAGACCACCAGCGCCTTGGCACGCATCAGAAAATGCATTTTGCGAATCGCAAAATAGTGAAAGCGGAAGCTAAGCTCCGGTGTAATCCACTCATTGGGACGCTGCTCGTGGGGCAGAACAATGTTGAGGCCAATACTCTCTGCGCCCACATCATCCGCGCCGCGGTTGGCCGCCTCCATAATACCGGGACCACCCCCGGTCATCACATGCACTCTCGGCTTACCCGGGGTACCCGAATAGTGTTCCCCGATGATGGCCGCGAGTCGCCGCGCTTCGTCGTAGTAACCACTGAGCGTGGCGCGCCGCTCCACAATCGCCAGGTGCCGCTTCATCACGGCATCATCCGGATTTTGATCAACCAGAGTGCGCGCCTGGGTGACTTGCTCAGCCGCTTTTTCAGAATCGGGCAGCCGGGCGCTGCCGAACATGACGATGGTAGCGTCGATCTCCCGCTCCAACATGGTCATTTCCGGCTTGAGCAGCTCCAGCTGCAAGCGGACCGGACGCAACTCATTGCGCAGTAAAAAATCTTCGTCGGTAAACGCCAGCCGATAGGCGGAGGCGCGGGTCTGGGGGGTTTCTTCTATTTCGCGCGCGCGATGCGCGTCTTCAGCGGCGGAGGGAAAGGCAACATTGCCAAAACTGCGGCGGTTCTTTTTTTCACTCATCCACAATCCTTACGGCGCCCGCGGCGCTATTGCTGGTGCCAGAAGGGCATCCCCAATGTGGGTGTGCTCGGGCTGGCTGTCTGCCGCTCCGGCATGGCGCCGGCGAGGTAGCCCTGACGACCGGCGGCAATCGCATCGCGAAAGGCCTTGGCCATCAGCACCGGATCAGTGGCTTGCGCCACCGCCGTGTTCAGCAGAATTCCATCGTACCCCAATTCCAGTGCCATGACTGCATGAGACGGTTTACCGATACCCGCATCCACAATCAAGGGAATATCCGGCAGTCGCTCGCGAATGGTCTGCAAATTGTAGGGGTTCATCAGCCCGCGACCGGTACCAATGGGCGAACCCCAGGGCATCAGCACTTCGCAGCCTACGTCGCGCAGGCGCTGACAGATCACCAGATCATCGGTGCAGTAGGGAAAGACCTTGAAGCCGAGATTGATCAGCTGTTCGGCGGCCTCGATGGTGCCGATGGGATCGGGCTGAAGGTTATAGTCATCCCCCACCACTTCCAGCTTGATCCAGTCCGTTTCGAACATCTCGCGACTCATCTGCGCCAGCGTCACCGCCTCTTTAACCGAGTGACAACCGGCGGTGTTTGGCAGCAACGTTTTGTTAAGTTTCTGGATATGGGTCCACAAGGATTGACCGCCGGCTTCCTCTGGTGACTGGCGACGCAGGCCAACCGTGATAATTTCAGAACCGGAAGCCGCAATCGCTTCACTCATAACCTGCGGCGAGGGATATAACGCGCTGCCAATCAACAGGCGATTGCTGAAGGTCTGACCGTAAAGTGTCCAGGTATCTGTCATCGTTTACCTCTGCTTACGCCTGCCTAACCGCCCTGCACAGGCGCGACCACATCAACACGATCTCCGGCCTGCAAGGACACATCGCTATACGTTGAGCGCGGCACAAAATCTTCATTCACTGCAACGGCTACGCGCTGCGATTCAAAACCCCATTCGCCGAGTAATTCGGCCAGGGTTTTGCGGTCGTCTATCTGTTTGCTTTCGCTGTTTACGCTGATTTCGATAGTCATTTTGTCTACTGAAACTCCCCTCACCCCAGCCCTCTCCCCAAGGGAGAGGGGGTGCTCGAAAGCCGGTTAGTTAACTCCCTCTCCCTGCGGGAGAGGGGCGGGGTGAGGGGTCTCTTTTACAAACAGACCACTACAATCCCCGTTCAATACACCCAAAGCCGATTCCACCACCGTCGGCGCCAGCAAATACCCGTGCCGATAGAGCCCGTTTACCCGAAGCAAACCATCACTAACCTGCACCTGCGGCAAATTATCCGACAAGGACGGCCTGCAACGGGCATAACTGCCCACAATCTGCGCTTCGGCAAAACCCGAATGCACGCTGTAAAGCGCAGACAGCAATTCCAGCTGTGAACGCACGGTGACCGGCGCCTGAGATTCACTTTCAATCTCGGTGGCACCCACCACATAAACATCCCCCGGCTTGGGGGTCATATAGAGATGATAGCGCGGATGCATCAATCTAACTGGCCGACTCAACCGCACTTCCGGCGCGCGCACCCAGAGAATTTCTCCACGAACGCCGCGCACCTCCGGCCAATCGATCTTTGCACCTAGCCCCCGGCAATCAATGGCCCAGTCAAAGGTTTCCGTACCGGCGTGTGTTTGCAGTCTTCCGGCCTCAACCCGGCTTACAGGGCAGTGCCAGCGAAGGCTTGTCCCGCCCGACTGAAGCGCATCGTGCAGCGCGAGCAACAAACCGCGATTATCAAGACAGCCCTCGCCCGAGAGCCAAAGTCCCTGATTAAACCGGCT
This sequence comes from Litorivivens sp., assembly GCA_041638115.1. Taxonomy (GTDB): domain Bacteria; phylum Pseudomonadota; class Gammaproteobacteria; order Pseudomonadales; family Spongiibacteraceae; genus Litorivivens. The sequence goes on from JBFKXO010000002.1 coordinate 26,592, forward strand.
CGGCAATTCCGGCTCCAGCTCACCAATACCCACCCGGTTCAGCGTTTTAACGGCACGGTCATCGCCCACCGCCGCTCGCAATTTCTGGGCAAAGTGCTGAAGGTTTGCGCGGTCCAGGTCGTGGGCAATCACAACCGAGCCGCTTTCATTCAATGCCACCTGTTGAGCACTGTTTTCAGCGAGCTGCAGCAACAGCCGCTGCCATTGCGACACGGCCTGCCGGCCGATGCCAAACAGTTCCGCGCCGCTGGTCACGGCCTCACTGTAGGGAGCCAACATGGCAGCCGCCACATACGCAGCGCTGTCTGTGCCCAGCTCGTCACCGGCCTCAAACAGGGTGACCTGATGACCCCGGCGCTGCAGTTGCCAGGCCAGCAGCCGGCCGAGAAGGCCGGCACCGGCGATTCCCACCTTCATACGCGGCTCAGACCTTGTGGTAGATCTCGCTGCCCTGCGATTTAAACTCGTCCGATTTCTTCGCCATCTCCGCCTCCAGTTCTTGCTGAGCCGCATAATCGCGAACTTCCTGCGTGATTTTCATCGAGCAGAATTTCGGACCACACATGGAACAGAAGTGAGCCACCTTGGCGGACTCTTTGGGCAGGGTTTCGTCGTGGTAGGCACGGGCGGTATCCGGATCAAGGCCGAGATTAAACTGATCCTCCCAACGGAACTCAAAGCGCGCCTTGCTCAAGGCATCGTCACGCAACTGGGCACCGGGATGGCCTTTTGCCAAGTCTGCAGCGTGGGCAGCGATCTTGTAGGTGATGATGCCTTCTTTCACATCATCCTTGTTCGGCAGGCCAAGGTGTTCCTTTGGCGTCACGTAACACAGCATGGCACAGCCGTACCAGCCAATCTGGGCGGCACCGATACCAGAGGTGATGTGGTCGTAGCCAGGCGCGATATCGGTCGTCAAAGGCCCAAGGGTATAGAAGGGCGCTTCTTTGCAGTGCTCCAGCTGCTTTTTCATATTGGCTTCAATCATGTGCATGGGCACATGGCCGGGGCCTTCGATCATCACCTGCACATCGTGCTTCCAGGCAATCTCGGTCAACTCACCCAGCGTTTCCAGCTCACCGAATTGGGCTTCGTCATTAGCGTCAGCGATAGAGCCGGGACGCAAGCCGTCACCCAGCGAGAAAGACACGTCGTAGGCCTTCATGATTTCGCAGATGTCTTCAAAGTGGGTGTAGAGGAAATTCTCTTTATGGTGAGCCAGACACCATTTCGCCATGATAGAACCGCCGCGCGACACAATGCCGGTCACGCGCTTGGCGGTCATGGGCACATAGCGCAGGAGTACTCCGGCGTGGATGGTGAAGTAATCCACGCCCTGCTCGGCCTGTTCAATCAGCGTGTCACGGAAGATTTCCCAAGTCAGGTCTTCGGCCACGCCGTCGACTTTTTCCAGCGCCTGATAGATCGGCACGGTGCCGACAGGGACCGGTGAGTTGCGGATGATCCACTCACGGGTTTCGTGAATGTTCTTGCCGGTAGAGAGATCCATCATGGTATCCGCGCCCCAGCGGATACCCCAGGTCAACTTGGCCACTTCTTCTTCAATGCTGGAACCCAGTGCCGAGTTGCCGATATTGCCGTTGATCTTCACCAGAAAGTTGCGACCGATAATCATCGGCTCCAGCTCCGGGTGGTTGATATTGGCGGGGATGATCGCGCGGCCGCGGGCCACTTCATCGCGTACAAACTCCGGGGTAATTTCATCGGGAATGGCGGCGCCAAAGGAGTTACCCGGATGCTGTTGATCGAGCACGCCCTGAGCCTTGGCTTCGGCCAGCGCCATGTTTTCGCGAATGGCGATATATTCCATTTCTGGCGTGATGATGCCCTGCTTGGCGTAGTGCATCTGCGACACATTTTTGCCCGCCAGCGCGCGGCGCGGTTTGCGCTTCAGATCAAAACGCAGTTTTTCCAGCGTGAGATCAGCAGCGCGTTTTTTGCTGTACTCCGAGGTATCACCGCTCAACACTTCCGTATCACCGCGCTGCTCGATCCACGGCTCGCGCAGTGCCGCCAAACCCTTGCGGATATCGATTTCAACAGTTGGGTCAGTGTAGGGGCCAGAGGTGTCGTATACCCGCACCGGCGCATTCGGCTCCAGCCGGGTTTCTCCGTCCTGACCAGCAACCGGCGTGGGCGTCAGTTTGATCTCGCGCATGGGCACGCGAACGCCGTCCATGCTGCCTTCAACATAGATTTTGCTGGACGCCGGAAATGGCTGAACGGAATCGTGATCGACCTGGGCGGTCTCACGCAGAAACTGGTATTCGGAAGACGATGACATAGTACCCTCGCGCGCTGTCAGTGGCACCTGGACGGATGGAGGGCGGGAAAAGAAGCGGCCGCAAGGGCAGAAGTTCTTGTTCCCTACGCCGGCATTATCCAGGTCAGGTTCAGCGGGTGATTCTCAGCCTGCTCCCCTTGGAACTGGCACCCCGACAAGAGCAGGCAGTGTAGCGCTGATGAGCGCTGACGTGCAAGGATCAAGTGGACAGGGGTGTCGACTAATTAGCGCTTGCTAAACCCGGCCATGTACATACAATGTACATATGATGAGGTTTGAATGGAATCAGACTAAGGCCAGAGCGAATCTACGAAAGCACAGAGTGAGCTTCGAAGAAGCGCAAACCGTGTTTTACGACGATCTGGCCGTTCAGTTTTATGATGAATCTACAGAGGAAGAACGCTTCATCATGCTGGGCAAAAGTGGCTTGTCGAGGGTCTTGGTAGTGGTTCATTGTGAGCGAGGAGAGGACGACAGCACCATCCGAATTATTTCCGCCAGAAAAGCCACCAAAGCAGAGAAAAGACACTACCCTGGCTAACTGCAGTTGGAGGCAAATAGGTTATGAGGGACGAATACGATTTCTCAAAAATGAAATCCAGACCCAACCCTTACGCTAAAAAGCTCAAAAAACCGGTAACGATCCGATTGAGCGAGGAGGCGCTGGACTACTTTAAGGATTTGGCCGAAGACTCAGGTATTCCCTATCAAAGCCTGATCAATTTGTATCTTCTCGACTGCGCTAAACACAATAGAAAACTGGATCTTCAGTGGCGTCAGGAGTAAATGCGTTAATCAAGTGATACTTGTCAGCCAACGTATCTCTGCGCCACCTGCAACACCACCGCCGCGAACACCCCAGCCAGTACATCATCAATCATGATGCCAAAACCGCCGTGTACTTTTTTATCCAGCCATCTGATTGGCCAGGGTTTGGAGATATCAAACAGGCGAAAAAGGGCAAAGCCGGCAATGACCCACAGGGGCTCGGCCGGTACCGCCATCATGGCGATCCAGAAGCCGACAAACTCATCCCAGACAATGCTGCCGTGGTCGTGCACGCCCATGGCCTTGGCGGTATAGCCGCAGCAAAACACACCGAAAGCAAACGTCGCCACTAGCATCGCAAGATAGAGAGGCAACTCTAGCTGCACTAACGCCAGCCAGAGCGGTATCGCCATCAGCGTACCGAAGGTACCCGGTGCTTTCGGCGCTAAGCCCGAACCGAAACCGAAGCTGGCCAGATGAATGGGGTTACGACACAGAGCAAACTGATTCATGAGAAATGCTGGTATCCCTTGTTTTTATAGGTGTTCAGATCCATATCCGCGTTACCGCGCTTCAAGACCAAGTCGCCATTTTCGGTGATCGACCCAACCCGTGTGCAGCGAATATTTTCAGCTTGCGCCAGTTCACTGATCAAATCACGCTGCGCCACCGCCGCCGAAAAACACAGTTGATAATCATCGCCACCCGTCAACGCATAGTATTGCGCCTGTTCAGCGGAATAGTTCAACATCAACGCGTCTGACAAGGGCAGTATTTCAAGATCCAGTTCCGCTCCGACCTTGCTCGCTTGAAGAATATGACCGAGATCTGCCGCTAAGCCATCAGATAAATCAATCGCTGAATTCGCCATACCCTGCAAACTGACCGCAAAGCTCAGGGGCGGTTCAGCGCGATAATACTGCTGCAGAAAATGCTGTTCGCTCTCCGTCAGGTTCTGTTTATCCAACACATCCAGCGCTGCCCGCGCATCACCCAGCGTACCGCTCACCCACAGGTCATCGCCGACTCTGGCGCCACTGCGCAGCAAGGCTTTGCCCATCGGTGCCTCACCAAAAACCTGTACCGAAAGGCACAAAGGCCCACGGGTGGTATCGCCGCCTACCAGAGGAATGGCGAAATGCCGGGACGCTTCAGCCAAGCCTTCGGCGAAGGTACCCAGCCAAACCTCCTTAGCCTCAGGCAAGGTGAGCGCCAGACAAAACCCCAGCGGTTTTGCACCGCAGGCGCCAAGATCACTTACCGCCGCCGCCAGAACGCGCCAGCCAAGGCCTTTTACGTCGGGGTTCTTCGGAAAATGCACACCTTCCACCATGGTATCGATGGAGGCGAGCAAGGTATGACCGGGAGAAAGGGCCAGCTCGGCGCAGTCGTCGCCGATACCGGTAACGACCGCAGAGCCTTGTTGAAAGGAGGTAAAGTAACGCCGAATCAGCTCGAACTCGGAAAGCGCCATTTACTTACGCGCGGCGGCGATCTCGATCTGACGGGTGTTGGCCGCTACTTTGTCCAACAAGGAATTGATGTAGCGGTGACCATCGGTGGCGCCGAAACGCTTGGCCAGATTCACACACTCATTGATCACCACCTTGTAGGGCACATCAACGCGGTGCTTAAGCTCCCACACGCCCATACGCAACAGGCTCAACTCAATAGGGTCGAGGTCAGTGAGTTTGCGATCCAGCAGCGGTTCGAACTCCGACTGAAGCTCATTCAGGTTCGCAGGAATCTCCTGCAGCATCTCACCGAAATACTCGGTATCGACATGCTTCATGTCATAGTCCGTCAGGAACTGGGCCTGAATTTCGTGCAGCGGCTGCTTGGCCATTTCCCATTGGTAAAGGGCCTGCAGAGCATAGTGCCGCGCCTTGCGACGCAGCGCCGGTAGATTGTTTTCAGGAGCTTGCGACACGAAAACCTCAGCCGATGTTCTTGAGCAGGCTGACCATTTCCAAGGCGGAAAGTGCAGCTTCTTCGCCCTTGTTGCCCGCCTTGGTACCGGCGCGCTCAATGGCCTGTTCGATGGTATCGACGGTCAGCACGCCGAAAGACACCGGCAAACCGTACTGCATGGAGACTTGTGCCAGACCCTTGGTGCACTCGCCTGCCACATATTCAAAGTGGGGGGTGCCACCGCGAATCACGGCACCGAGGGCAATGATCGCATCGTATTTTTTGGTTTCGGCCACTTTCTGGCACACCAGTGGAATCTCAAACGCACCGGGTGCACGCACTACGGTAATATCGCTTTCGGCGATACCGTGGCGGATCAAGCTGTCCTTGGCGCCTTCCAGCAGACTTTCCACGACAAAGGCATTCCAGCGGCCGACCACAATCGCGTATTTGCCTTCACAGTTGGCAAAAGTGCCTTCGATGGGTTTGTTTGTGCTCATAATCAGTTTCCCGAAACTTTAAAATTTAATGTTCAGCCGGGGTGACTTCCCCGTCGGCGCCGACAAATTCGGCGATATCCAGGTCAAAACCGGAGATCGCATTATACTTGATCGGCGCGCCCATCAACCGGATTTTACCGACACCGAGATCGCGCAGGATCTGGGAGCCCAGACCGACATTCATGTACGTATTCTGGTGCTGGGCGCTGTCGCCCATCGGCGCCGGCTTGTGGCCGCGCGCAATATCGAGGCTGCTGATCAGATCAGCCGAAGACTCTGCATTGGCCAGCAGGACCACGACGCCACCCTCTTCCGAAATCTTCTTCAGACAACGGTTCATATTCCAGCCGCTGTTCTCGCCGGGCAGTTGAATATGCAGCAGATCGCGAATAGAGGACCCCAGATGCACTCGCACCAAAACCGGCGTTTCGTGATTGATCTCGCCCTTGGTCACGGCAAAATGGATGTCATTGTTCACATCATCGCGGTAGCTGTGCAGCTGGAACTCACCGAAGTCGGTGTTGATGGTTTCCACCGCCAGCTTGTGAATGGTCTGTTCGTTCACCACTCGGTAGTGAATCAGGTCGGCAATGGTGCCAATCTTGATATCGTGTTTTTCCGCAAACTTTTCCAGATCCGGGCGACGCGCCATGGTGCCATCGTCATTCATGATCTCGCAGATCACGCCGGCCGGACCAAAGCCCGCCAGCCGTGCCAGATCACAGGCCGCCTCGGTGTGACCGGCGCGAGTCAGCACACCGCCGCTTTCCGCCATCAGCGGGAAGATATGACCGGGCTGAACGATATCGTCCTTGGTCGCATTCTTGGCAGCGGCCACACGCACGGTGTGAGCGCGGTCCGCAGCCGAAATACCTGTAGTGACGCCTTCTTTGGCTTCAATCGAGAGGGTGAACTTGGTGCCAAAACCGGACGCATTGCGATCCACCATCAGCGGCAAACCGAGACGCTCGCAGCGGTCGCGAGTCATCGGCATGCAGATCAAGCCGCGCGCGTGCATCGCCATAAAGTTGATATCCTGGGGCCGCACACACTCGGCAGCCATCACGATATCGCCTTCGTTTTCGCGGTCTTCGTCGTCCATCAGGATCACCATCTTGCCGAGGCGAATATCCTGAATGAGTTCTTCCACCGTATTGAGATTCATAAGCCTTCCTGTCAAATGAGCGCTAGCGTTTGCGCCCGGTAAAACCATGTTCTGCGAGAAAACCTTCGCTCAAGCGCGACGTTTTCTGTTCTTGCCCGCCGAGCAACAAGCGCTCAAGGTAGCGGGCAATGACATCCACCTCCAGATTCACCTTGGTGCCATTCTGGTAGTGGGTAATGATCGTCTCAGCCGCCGTATGCGGCACGATGTTCAATTCTACGCCATCGGCGCTCAGGGCGTTGATGGTCAGACTGACGCCGTCAATACAGATCGAGCCTTTGTGCGCAGTGTATTTGCGCAGGCTTTCCGGCACCGCCACCGACAGTCGAATCGACCGTGCATCCTCTGCCCGCGCCTTTACCTCGCCAGTGCCATCAATATGGCCGCTGACAATATGACCGTCAAACCGACCGTTGGCGGGCATGGCTCGCTCCAGGTTGACCGGCGCGCCCGTCTGCAGGTTTCCCAGCGTCGCTAGCGACAGGGTTTCGCGGGAAACGTCGGCGGTAAAACGTGAACCGCTCAAACTCGTCACCGTCAGACAAACCCCGTTGGTGGCAATACTGTCACCGAGTTTCACTGCGCTCATATCTAAAGCGCCAGCGTCTATCGTCAAGCGCTTGTCACCACCACTGTCGGCAATGGCTGCAATTTGCCCTACCGCTTCAATTATGCCGGTAAACATCAGTGGGCCACCGTATGCAGGGTTGCATCCAGACGCCAATCGTTACCCACGGCGCGGATGCCATCAATATGAAGCCGGCGCTGGCTATTCATCTCATCTAACGGCAACTCAAACAAGGGCCGCGCTTTGCTCCCCAGCAGTGTCGGCGCCATATACACCGTCAGCGCATCCAGCAACTCCGCCTGCAAGAAGGCACCTGCCAGCGTCGCACCGCTTTCCACCAGCACTTCATTGCATTGGCGACGGCCAAGCTCTTTCAATAGGGCGCAAAGATCGACGCGACCATTGTCGCCCGCCAGTATCATCACTTCCGCGCCCGCCTGTTCAAGCGTTTCTCTTGCCTCCGGCAAATCAGCCGCCGCAACAATCAAAATCGGACCACCGTTTTGAAACAGTTTGCCGTTGACCGGTGTGCGCAATGTTGAATCCAGAATGACCCGCAGCGGCTGGCGACACTCCTCTTCAGGCAGTTCAGCCTGCTCGGCTCGCACGGTCAGCGCGGCATCATCATAAACGACAGTGTCCACACCACTGACAATCGCACAACTGGCGGCCCGCAAACGCTGTACATCACGCCGCGCATCAGCGCCGGTAATCCACTGACTTTCGCCGGAGGCCATGGCGGTACGGCCATCCACGCTCATCGCCAACTTGGCCCGGGTGCGCGGCAGACCGGTTTTCATCCGTTTGATAAAACCCGGATTCAGTTTTTCTGCCTCACTCTGCTGCAGGCCAATCTCAACCACGATGCCGGCATCGCGCAGTAGTTGCACACCCCGACCCGACACCTGAGGATTGGGGTCTTCCATCGCCACCACCACGCGCTTGATGCCGGCCATGATCAGGGCTTCGGCACAGGGCCCGGTTTTACCGTGATGGGAACAGGGCTCCAGACTGACATAGGCGGTGGCGCCGCTGGCATCGTCTACCTGAGCCAGCGCATTCACTTCCGCATGGCCCTCACCGGCCCGGACATGCCAACCCTCAGCCAGCAACTCGCCGTTGCGCACCAGCACACAACCGACCTTCGGATTAGGGCGGGTGGTGAAATGCCCCCGCTCGGCCAGCTGGATGGCGCGCGCCATCCAGCGCGCATCGAGGGCAGTGCTCATTGTTCGTTTTTCGCGGGGGCCGGGCTGGCTGACAGGCGGTCGATCTCGGCGCGGAATTCGTCGAGATCCTGAAAGCTGCGGTAAACCGAGGCAAACCGCACGTAGGCCACGTGATCCACCTGCTGCAAGTGATCCATTACCAGCTCGCCAATAAGCAACGACGGAATTTCGCGCTCACCCTTGGACTGCAGTACCCGCTTGATATCGGTGATCATGGCCTCGATCTTTTCGACGCTGACCGCGCGCTTTTCCAGCGCCCGCAGCAGGCCCGCACGCAGCTTGTCTTCGTCAAAGGGCTCGCGGCGATCATTGCTCTTGATGACTTTCGGCATCAACAGTTCAGCCGACTCATAGGTGGTGAAACGCTCAGCGCAGGATAAACACTCGCGACGGCGACGCACCTGCCCGCCCTCAGCGACCAGGCGCGAGTCGATGACTTTGGTATCGTCGAAAGTGCAGAACGGGCAACGCATGCGTTAGCTCTCAAAAAGGCTTATGCGGCAAGAGTTTAGCACAAGCGCGGAGATTCACCCCGCGCTCGCACTTCTGCCGGAAGGATCAGGCGTATACGGGAAACTTTTTGCAGATTTCCAGAACCTTGGCTTTCACCTCGGCAATCACCTGCTCGGAGTTGCCATTTTCCAGGCTTTCCAGCACGTCGCACATCCAGCCAGCCAGTTGCTTGCACTCATCTTCCTTGAAACCACGCGTGGTCACCGCCGGGGTACCGACACGCAGACCGCTGGTGATAAAAGGCGAGCGCGGGTCATTGGGAACGGCGTTCTTGTTCACAGTGATGTTGGCTTCACCCAGTGCCGCATCGGCGTCTTTGCCGGTGTAGGGCTTGCCGATCAGATCTACCAGCATCAGGTGGTTTTCGGTGCCGCCAGATACGATATTGATGCCGCGCTCGATAAAGGTCGCCGCCATCGCCTGAGCGTTTTTCACCACCTGCTGCTGGTAGGTCTTGAACTCGGGTTCCATCGCTTCTTTGAAGCTGACGGCTTTGGCTGCAATCACATGCATCAGCGGGCCGCCCTGGCCACCCGGGAAAACCGCAGAGTTGAATTTCTTTTCCAGTTCTTCATTGGCCTTGGCCATGATCAGACCGCCACGGGGGCCGCGCAGGGTTTTGTGAGTGGTGGTGGTTACCACGTCGGCAAAGGGGACCGGGTTCGGGTAAACACCCGCCGCTACCAGACCCGCCACGTGGGCCATGTCGACCATCAGGTAGGCACCGACCTTGTCCGCGATTTCGCGGAAACGCGCCCAGTCAACGATACCGCTGTAGGCAGAAAAGCCTGCCACGATCATTTTCGGCTTGTGCTCCAGCGCCAGCGCTTCAACCTGGTCGTAGTCGATCAGACCGGTTTCCGGGTTCAGGCCGTACTGAACGGCGTTGTAGATTTTGCCGGAGAAGTTGGGCTTGGCACCGTGGGTCAGGTGGCCACCCGCATCCAGACTCATGCCCAGCACGGTTTCACCGGGCTGCAGGAGGGCCTGATAGACCGCGGAGTTCGCCTGAGAGCCCGAGTGGGGCTGAACGTTAGCGTAGTCGGCGCCAAACAACGCCTTGGCGCGCTCAATGGCCAGCTCTTCAGCTTTATCTACGTACTCGCAGCCGCCGTAGTAGCGCTTGCGCGGGTAGCCTTCCGCGTATTTGTTGGTCAGTGCAGTACCCTGAGCCTGCATCACGCGGGGGCTGGTGTAGTTTTCAGAGGCAATCAGCTCGATATGCTCTTCCTGGCGAGTTTCCTCTTCCTGGATGGCACTCCAAATTTCGTCGTCATAACCGGCAATGGCCATGTCTTTTGAAAACATTCACGGTCTCCCACAGATGTGATTCAGATACTGCCGGCAATCGGGGCTGGCACGGGCTGGAAAAGGCGCGCATTGTACAATAATTGGGCCTTTGGGGCACCCTGAAATCCAGTGGGAAAGGAAGGATGGAGCGACCGGGCGGCCGCCCCTACCGTCAGGCGAAATCGTTGGTGAAGAACGAGCCACTCAACTGGCGCACGGTGCGCAGCTTGGCCTGCCCCTTCAGCAAGACTCTCTCGCCCTGCACCGTACAGTGAATCTCGCCACCGCGGTCCGACAGCTGATGGGCAAGCAAGGTGGCCTTGCCTAGCTTTTCAGCCCACAGCGGTGCCAGTGAACAGTGGGCACTGCCGGTCACATCATCTTCGTCGATGCCGTAGTTTGGTGCGAAGAAACGGGAGACAAAGTCGCAGTTCTCGCCCGGCGCCGTCACAATCAACCCGCCTTCCGGCACTTTGCGCAGCAGCGCCATATCCGGGTCAACCGCCAGCACCTCGCCTTCGGTCGCCACTTCAGCGATCCAGTTTCCGGCCTTGACCTGGGCCCGATACCCAGTCACCTCACCCTCCAGATCAAGCGCATCAAGAATTTCCTGTGGCAGATCAACCGGCGTCACGCTCTGGGCGGGAAAATCAAGCGTGAGATAGTCACCATCAACCGCCACCGACAGATCGCCGCTACGACTGGAGAAGTTCAGGGTCCCTTGTTCGCCAACAATCTCTGCCAGCACCCAGCCGGCCGTCAGCGTCGCGTGACCGCATAGATCCACTTCCACGGCGGGCGTAAACCAGCGAATATTCCAACGCTTATCGCCCTCGGGCACCAAGAACGCCGTTTCCGCAAAGCCCATTTCCTCGGCGATGGCCTGCATCTGAGCGGGCTGCAATGGCTCTTTCAGCAAACAAACTCCGGCAGTATTGCCGCGAAATTGGTCGCTAACGAAGGCATCCACTTGATATATCTTCATCATAAAGGCAGGTTAACCCTTCTTACACAAAGTCTGTTTATGTTGTGGTAATCGATATCGACTGACGCAGTATTGCTGCAAACACAAAATAAGGTCCCACTATGCCCATGGCGCAAGCCGCAAGCACGTCCCACCCCGAACCTCTGGCCGCTTACCAACGTGTACGGCAGTTCAGCGAAACGCTGTGCCAGCCGCTGCAAGCCGAAGATACCTGCATTCAGTCCATGCCCGATGTCAGTCCCAGCAAATGGCACCTGGCCCATACCACCTGGTTTTTCGAGCAATTTATCCTCGCAGAATACTGTAAGGGCTACCAGCCTTTTCACCCCCAGTACGCTTACCTGTTCAACAGCTACTATGTATCCCAGGGGGAGCGCCATGCCCGCCCGAAGCGGGGTTTGCTATCGCGCCCGACGCTGGATGAAATCCTTGACTATCGCCGGGCGGTTGATGAGGCCATGCTCGGTTGGCTAGAGAAGTCTGAAGTAGCACCCGGCATCGTCGAGCTCATTACGCTGGGCCTGAATCACGAACAGCAGCACCAGGAATTGCTGCTGATGGATATCAAACACGTTTTTTCCTGCAATCCGCTGCAGCCAATCTACCGCGACGCGCCACCGCTGGGCCCAAGGACGCAAAGGCAAGCATGGCGCGAGCACCCCGGGGGGCTGATCGAGATCGGGCATACCGCACCAGGCTTCGCCTTTGACAACGAACAACCCCGGCATAAGGTCTGGCTGGAGCCGTTTGCCCTGTCGGAAACGCTGGTCACCAACGGCGACTGGCTCGCGTTTATCAAGGATGGCGGGTATCAAACCCCAAGCCTTTGGCTCTCCGAGGGCTGGGATTGGTGTAACGAACATCGCGCCTGTCGACCCGCCTATTGGCTGGAAGACCACAGCGAATTCACCCTCTTTGGCGTGCAGCCACTGGATAGCCAACGCCCGGTCAGCCATATCAACTTCTACGAAGCCGCCGCCTACGCGCAGTGGGCGGGATGCCGACTGCCCAGTGAAGCCGAATGGGAAACACTGGCCCAGCCGAATGACGTCGACCACCAGCTACACCCCTACAGCCACGATTTCTTCGGCCAGCTTTGGCAGTGGACGTGCTCACCCTATCAGCCCTATCCGGGCTTCGAACCTTTGCGCGGCGGGCTCGGCGAGTACAACGGCAAATTTATGTCTTCGCAAATGGTGTTGCGCGGCAGTGCCTGTGTTACGCCGCCGGGCCACGAGCGCCCCACCTACCGGAATTTTTTCTACCCCCATCAACGCTGGCACTTCGCCGGTCTAAGGCTTGCTCGTGACACCTGAATTGATCGATCTCAAACCGGACACGCTGACACTGATGGAAGAGGCGGTAGCCGGCCTGAAAAGTGACCCAAGGCAGTTGCCGTGCAAGTATTTCTACGACAGCGAAGGCGCGCGCCTGTTTGAACAGATATGCACGCTGCCAGAATATTACCCGACCCGAACTGAAATCAGCATTCTCCGCCAATTTTTGCCGCGGATGGCAGACCACATCGGCCCCGACGCCCGCATTGTGGAATACGGCAGCGGTGAAGGCGTAAAAATACGGCTATTACTCGACGCTTTGGCCCAGCCCGCCGCCTACACGGCAATCGACATCTCGCGAGAACAGCTTCGCCAGGCGGCAAGCGCGCTCAGCCAAGACTATCCAAACATCGATATTCGGCCAGTGTGCGCCGACTACAGCAGCCCACTAACTCTCCCGGTTCCAGAGCGTTCATTTCGGCGCACGGTGGTGTTTTTTCCCGGCTCTACCATCGGCAACTTTGCCCCGGAGGAGGCAATCGCCATGCTCAGGCGATTTGCGCAACTGGCAAACCAGGGGGATGAGCCCGGCGGCCTGCTGATTGGCGTGGACCTGAAGAAAGATCGACGCCGGGTGGAAGCCGCTTACAATGACAGGCTCGGGATCACTGCCAAGTTCAATCTGAACCTGCTGAAGCGACTGAACCGCGAACTGGGCGCCAACTTCGAGATCGAGCATTGGCAGCACCAGGCACACTGGAACGACGACAAGGGTGCTATAGAAATGCATCTGATCAGCCAGCGCGAACAGCAGGTGAGGATCAATGGTAACGCCTTCGATTTTGTGCCCGGCGACAGCGTACACACCGAAAACAGCTTTAAATACAGCATCGAAGAGTTTGTTGCTCTGGCCGCCTGCGCCGGCTTTACAGCCGCTGAGCACTGGACCGACGAGGACAACTTGTTCTCCGTACACTACTTCACACTGTAGCGGGATTGCGCAATACGCGTACGCGACATCCCCTATCTCGACTTCAGCATTACCGGATATTGCTCGAAGCCCCTGCCCCCTAAACTGATCCCACTGATTAAGAGAGCCCAACAACGGGCACAACATCATCCAGGGGGATACACCAATGCAACTGATCAACGCTTACAACCAATACCGCGCTCAACTCAACGCCGCCCGTCAGGTGCTGGACGTTTTTCAAAGCTCGCGCTCAGCCAACACTGAAGCCCACACTGTGGACAGCTACCACCAGCTACAAGCCTCGCAGGATGCGGAAAACCTGGATGTACTGCAGGAGCTGGGCCGACAGGAAGCCGGTTTTTACGCCTGACTTCCCCGGCTAGGGGTTTTCCCTTAGCGAACCACGCGTAACACCGGATTCAAGCGGCAGAGCCGCCACCCTAAACTACACAAACTACAGGATCTGCGACATTACACGCAGACAGAGAGAACTGAGGGAGTAAGAGCCATGATGATTATCAACAACCGCCGCAAGCCCGCCAAGCCAGGAAAAACCGAGCAAGGCGTGAACGCAAATAAAGCATTCAGCACACCCAATGACTATCTGAACGGCAGCCTGAAGAGACTGAGCCGCTCAACAACGATCGAGTGGTGGCTGAACGTTGACTACGTTGAGTCCGAAAGCGCCATTGCCTGAATGTCTGGCACGGCTAGCGAAAGTCGAGAAAAGCGTCTATTCGACGCCAGATTTGCCGTCGCAAATCCTGGGTTTCGTTGACCAAATGGTGCTGAGCCCCCTTCAGGTGAGCTATCACCGCATTCGGAAAATGGTCGCGAATCACCGGTAGGTTAAAACGCCAATCCACTGTCTTATCCGCATCCCCCTGAATCACCAGTACGGTTTTCTCCGACTCAGGCAATTGATGGAATGTCGGCTCCCAAAGCTTTAGCGCATTCACCCAACTCATTGGCAGCACCGGGCACTGCAACGCATCTTTTTCTTTCAACCAGGCAAGAAACTCCCGGTCCCCCGAATTAGGCCCCCAACGCCGTGGCAGGCTCGGCAACATGCGCCCGATCAGGGTGTGCAATGGCTTCCCCAAACGCCACCCCATCGGGCGCACCAGCGGTGCCAGCAATATCGCTTTATCAAACGCATTGCCTCCCTTGAGCATATAGGTCATCAATATAGCGGCACCGGTACTTTGCGCCATGGCGATCTTGGGCTTGGGGAGATTAAAGGGCGCGGCCGCATGAAAAGCATCATTCAGCACCTGCAGGTACTGGTCAAAGCTGTCGATTTCGGCACGCTTTCCGCTCGACAAACCATGCCCCGGCAGATCGTAGATCACCACCGCATAATTGCGCTGCAGACAATAGTCGATAGCGTGTTTGAATAAACCTGCGTGGTCGTAGAACCCGTGGTAAAGGAAAGCAGTTTTCTCGGCTTTCTCCGGGACGAATACGTGGGTGGCAATATCGAAACCGGCAGACGAAAACACCCCAAAATAGTGTTTGAGGTGTTCCCTACGGCACTCGAAATCGATGCCGTAATAGGCAAAATAGGTCTGCGCCAGCTCGCTCGGCGCAGCCGACGCCGCGAGTTCGGGCAGGCGAAGGGAATCGCGATTGTCTGCGGCCAGCCTGACCCATTCACTCATCAGTTAACCTTGGCGTTCAATTCACCTTTGGCATAGCGCTCGAACATGCCTTCCAGCGAGATCGGCTTGATCTTGCTGGCGTTGCCGGCAGTTCCAAAGGCTTCGTAGCGCGCCACGCAGATATCCTTCATCGCTTTGGTGGTTTCTTTCAGATATTTGCGCGGATCGAACTCGGCGCGGTTTTGCGCAAGAAAACGACGCACTGCACCGGTGGAGGCCAGACGCAGGTCGGTATCGATATTGACCTTGCGCACGCCGTGCTTGATTCCTTCAACAATCTCTTCAACGGGTACGCCGTAGGTTTCGGGAATTTCACCGCCGAACTCGTTGATGATCGCCAGCCATTCCTGGGGCACACTGGACGAGCCGTGCATCACCAGGTGGGTATCGGGAATGCGCTTGTGAATCGCCTTGATGCGCTCAATCGCCAGAATATCGCCTGAGGGCGGACGGCTGAATTTGTAGGCGCCGTGGCTGGTACCGATGGCAATGGCCAGCGCATCGACATTGGTTTTGGCAACGAAATCGGCAGCTTCTTCCGGATCGGTCAGCAGCTGGTCGTGGCTCAGAGTGCCTTCAGCACCTACGCCGTCTTCTTCACCGGCCTGCCCGGTTTCCAGCGACCCCAGGCAACCCAGCTCGCCTTCCACGGAGACGCCGCAGGCGTGGGCCATGTCCACCACGCGACGGGTGACGTCAACGTTGTAGTCATAATCCGCAGGCGTTTTACCGTCTTCGCGCAGAGAACCGTCCATCATCACCGAGCTGAAACCCAACTGGATGGAGCGCTGACACACATCGGGGCTGGTACCGTGATCCTGGTGCATGACCACAGGCACATCCGGGAATTCTTCAATCGCCGCCAGAATCAGGTGGCGCAGGAAGGGTGCACCGGCGTACTTACGGGCACCGGCGGAAGCCTGCATGATCACCGGGCTGTCGGTTTCGCTAGCCGCCTCCATAATGGCGCGGGTCTGCTCTAGGTTATTGACGTTAAAGGCCGGAACGCCGTAGCCGTGCTCGGCGGCGTGATCCAGCAGTTGTCGCATGCTGATAAGTGCCATGATTTACCTCAGTTTTCCCAAATTTTATCTAATCAGGCGACGGGATTTCCCTCACCCTGTCCCTCTCCCAGAGGGAGAGGGAACCTACTAACTTGCTTATGCGCCCCCTCTCCCTCTGGGAGAGGGCCGGGGTGAGGGTCTAGCCCTTCGCCCGCTCTTCGAGAATCGCCACCGCCGGCAATACCTTGCCTTCCACATATTCCAGGAAGGCGCCGCCACCGGTCGAGATGTAGGAAACTTTGTCGGCAATCCCAAACTTGTCGATAGCTGCCAGTGTGTCACCGCCACCGGCAATCGAGAACGCCGGTGATTCGGCAATGGCCTCGGCAATCGCTTCGGTGCCATCGGCAAACTGGTCAAACTCAAACACACCCACCGGCCCATTCCAGATAATAGTACCGGCCTGTTTCAGTATCTCCGCCAAACACGCAGCAGAAACCGGACCAATATCAAAAATCATATCGTCGTCGCCCACGTTGTAGGCCGGGCGCAGAGTGGCAGGCTCATTTTCGTCAAACTTTTTACCGGTGATCACGTCGGTTGGCACCGGGATTTCACACTTTTCCATCAGCTTTTTGGCCGCTGGAATCAAGTCTTCCTCATAGAGAGACTTGCCGACGTTATGACCCGCCGCTGCCAGAAAAGTATTGGCGATACCACCGCCCACAACCAGCTGATCGACTTTGTCAGACAGGGCATCGAGCACTTCCAGCTTGGTCGAAACCTTGGAACCGCCGACAATGGCTACCATCGGGCGCGCCGGTTCTTTCAGGGCTTTTTCCAGGTTTTCCAGCTCATCCACCAGGAGCGGGCCAGCGCAAGCGACAGGGGCAAAGCGGGCCACACCATGAGTCGAAGCCTGAGCGCGGTGAGCAGTACCGAAGGCATCCATCACAAAGACATCGCACAGAGAGGCGTAGGCTTCAGACAGTTCTTCCGCATCTTTCTTTTCACCTTTGTTGAAGCGCACATTTTCCAGCAAGACTAGCTGGCCAGCATCAACAGTCACACCGTCCTGCCAGTTGGGAATCACCTCAACGTCGCGCTCCAGCAACTCCCCCAGACGCTTGGCCACCGGCTTCAGCGAAAAGGTCTCATCGTACTCGCCTTCGGTCGGGCGACCGAGGTGAGACATCACCAGCACCTTGGCACCCTGCTCCAGCGCCAGTTTCAGGGTCGGCAGGGCCGCGCGAATCCGAGCGTCCGAGGTCACCACCCCGTCTTTGACCGGGACATTGAGATCTTCACGGATCAGCACACGTTTGCCTGCCAGATCCAGATCGCTCATTTTCAGTACTGAAAGGGCCATTCCTTGTAACTTCCTCAAATAAAAAACTTTTTAAATACAACTCCCCTCTCCCGAGGGTGAGGGGCCGGGGGTGAGGGCCAATGCAGCTGTCAGCGCTTGTGGAGCCAGCTTCTAAAGCCGCCCCAAAAGCCCCTCATCCTGTCCTTCTCCCAATGGGAGAAGGGACCTTCTAACACGTTAAGTGCGGTATCGGACATCCTATGTTCCAAAAGGATTCCACTGCCTTCACGCAACAATTTCACAATGTTCTTCTGCAAGCCGCGCTATCGCTGCCAGTGGCGCACTACATCCAGCATCCGATTGGCGTAACCCCACTCATTATCGAACCACACCAACACGTTTATCAGCTGGCCGCTCACCCGGGTTTGCCCGGCATCCACCACGCCGGAGCGCGGATCGTGGTTGAAATCACAGCTTGCCAGCGGCTCATTGCTGACGCCGAGCAGACCTTTTAATGTGCCTTCCGACGCCGCCAGCAAGGCGCGATTGACCGCTTCAATCGTCGCATTCTCCCGACAGTGTACGGTCATTTCCATGGCGGAGACATTATGAGTGGGGATACGCAGGGCCCGGGAGGTAAATTTCCCGTTTAGTTTCGGCACAATGCGACCGATTCCCGCCGCCAGCCCGGTATCCACCGGAATCATCGACAGGCCCGCGGCGCGGGTTTTGCGCAAATCGGTATGGTGATAGGCGTCCAGCACCGGCTGATCATTCATCGCCGAATGGATGGTGGTAATGGTGCCGGTTTCGATGCCGAAGCTACGATCGAGCACATCGATCACTGGGACTATACAGTTCGTCGTACAGGACGCCGCCGACGCTATGTGGGTGCTGCTGTCGAGGGACTCCTCGTTGATCCCAAACACAATGGCGGGAATATCGGGCTGGCCGGGCTGGGACATCAAGGTATAGCTCGCGCCCTGCTCCAGATGGGCGCCGACCGCCTCACGGCTGTCGTAATGACCGGTACACTCCAGCACCACATCCACGCCGGACCAGTGCACGTCGTCCAGCGCGTGATGATGCGTTACCGCTATGCGATCGCCATTCACCACCAGCGACTGGTCTGCCGCAGACACCTGACCGGGAAAACGGCCGTGGGTCGAGTCGTATTTGGTCAGATGCACAATGGTGGCCAGATCGGCGGGCTCATTAATCGCCACAATCTGCATCTGGCCGCGGTAGTCGGATTCATAGAGGGCGCGCAGTACGCAACGCCCGATGCGACCATAACCATTGATCGCGAGACGGATCATTCCGGCAGACAATCCTCAACCGCCGCCACTACGGCATCCGCGGTGATATCAAAGTATTCAAACAGCTGACCGGCGGGCGCCGATTCACCGAAGGTGCTCATGCCGACAATGCGGCCGTCGAGACCCACATACTTGTACCAGTAATCCACGTGCGCCGCTTCCACCGCAACGCGGGCCAGCACATGGCTCGGCAACACGGCTTCGCGGTAGGCCGCATCCTGTTTTTCAAACACATCGGTTGAAGGCATGGACACCACGCGGATGTTCTTGCCGCTCAGTCTGGCCTTGGCGTCCATGGCGATCTGCACTTCGGAACCGGTGGCAATAATGATGGCATCGGGCTCGCCATCGCAGTCGCTCAGCACATAACCGCCCTTGG
>JBFKXO010000003.1:0-37311 GCA_041638115.1 Litorivivens sp.
GCTTTCCAGTTCAATACTGCCGTTATATTGATCGACTATTTTTTTGCAGATGGCCAAACCGATACCGGAGTGTTGTTGATCTCCGCGCTCGGAAAACTCAAAAATGCGACGGTGATCTTCTGCACTAATCCCACGCCCGTTATCGCGCACATGGAATCCAATTCGCTGGCCATCAGCCGGCCGCAGTGGACCAATTTCCACCACTGGCTGTTCGGCATGCGCGGAAAAGCGCAGGGCATTACTCAGCAGGTTTAGCAGGATTTGCTGAAGGTGGTAGTCCGCGATAGGCAGCAGCGGCAGCGCGTTATTAATGACGGTAGTGTTGCGCTTGCTGATTTCCATCGCCAGATCTCCGAGTACCGCGTCCAGCACCAGATTGGCATCGGTGTCTTCTTCCGGCAGCGCGACCGTTTCAATCCGTGCATAAGACAACAGGGAATCGATCAAACCGGTCATACGCTCGCAAGTCTGGGCTATATCGTCGGCGCTGCGACGCGCATCGACGTCCACCTCCGGACCCAATCGACTGCCCAGCAATTGCGCCTGCGCCCGGATCTTTTTCAGGGGTTCGCGCAGATCGTGCGCCGTGATATCCGCGTACTGAGCCAATTCGCGATTGCTCATTTCCAGCGCACGATTATTCACTTCGAGTAATCGTTTGGCGTTGGCCAGCTCCACGGTGCGATGCTCTACCTGTTCTTCCAGGCGGCTAGACAGCGCTTCCAGTTCGCGCGCTTGCTGGGCATTGCGCGACGCGCGCTCTCGCAGCTCTTCATTCAGGCTTTGCAATTGGGAGTTGCTGGGAATGGCGAGTGCTCGCGGCAACAGCGGCCACACCAGGATCGCCGTTCCCAGCGACGCCAGTGCGGTGACCGCCTTGACCGAGCCGCTGAACCAATAAGCGCCGTACCAGACGTTATAGATATTCACCAGGTGGGTCGCCCCGCAGGCAAAGATAAACACCGCAAACAGGATAAAGATATAGTTGAACTGCAGATCATCCCGTCGCCGAACCAGGTAGACCAGCGCCAGCGGAATGGTGAAATAGGACAGGGTGATGATAGCGTCGGTAACAACGTGCAAAGACACCAGTCTGTCGTCCCACAAGTAACAATGCCCGTGAGGCGGCATCTTGTTGCCGAAGAAATTGGTCCAGAAACTATCCATGGGTTGTGCCTCGCAACGCCTTTCGACCTAGCCTACCGATAACTGTAGACCAACACGAGGCTTTTGTGCACGCAAGGCAGCGCCAGCATACCAGCGTGGTCGTTACCCGAAGAACGGTCAGCCGTTCATAACGGATTTCGGCTTGTCGAGATAGCTACAGACGTTAGCGATAGCTTGCATGAAATCCTTAAAGTTTTCCGGCTTAGTTATATAGTCGGTACTGCCCAGCTCATAGGATTCGTTAATATCTTTTTCACGTGACGATGTGGTGAGCATCACCACCGGCACATGGGTATACTCGGGCTTCTCGCGGAGCAGTTTCAAGGCTTGCTTGCCATCGAGGCGCCGCATATTGATATCGAGCAGGATCAAGTCCGGCTCGGGGTATAATACCGTGTCCTTGAACGGAATCTTGCGCTCAATATAGTTCACAAGCTCTTCGCCATCGATCAGCTCAACCAGCTTGATATCGCGGCGCGTGCGTTCAAATGCGCGACGAATAACCAAGCGGTCACCACTGGAATCGTCAACGACTAAAACGGTCTGTGTTCTCATGCGCGATGCGCTCCTCTGCTTCGCCCCGATACGGATAAACCCCAGCGTACCATTGCCTGCCTGTCCGTGTGCGAAAGGCATGGTTGCCAACTACACCGTAACCCATTCTGTTTGCTGATTACGCTACGTAGTTTCACCTACTAGCAGCGGTCTGCCGGTTCGAGCAGCGTCTCATGGAAGCATTAACGCGTCAGTAGCGGGTTACCCCTATTCGGGGACCGCGCTATCAGAGGGATTTTGGCGCCTGGGGAGGCCCGGACGCAGCGCGCCCGAACAGAAAAATCAGCAAGCCGGCAAGGATGCCCGGCATGCCTTCGTAGACAAAATCGTGCAGGCCCGCCACTCGCCATAACAATGCGGTCAGCAGGCCGCCGAGGACCATAAGGATCGACAGTTTCTGGCCAGGCCTGGCCCCCATGACCAACACCAGCAGCAGGGGTGCAAAACTGCTGGCCATCCCCGACCACGCCATCACTACCAGACTAAATACCGACTGCTTGTTCCACAGGGCCCAGGCCAAGGCCAACAGCGTGACGCCCAGCGTCGCTGCCTTAATCAACCAGGGCCTTTCAATGCGCTGCGGCAGCAGGTCGTGGGTGATTGCGGCGGAGCTGCTCAAGATCAGGGAGTCAGCCGTGGATAGCGTCGCGGCGAAAATTCCCGCCAGTACCAGACCCACAAGTAACGGTGGGAGAATTTCGATCGCCATGGTCGGCAATGCCAGCTCTGCATCAAAACTTCCGGGATCACTGATATAAATTCGCGACAGCATACCCACGCCGGTCGCCAGCGCATAAAAGCCGGTATACCACAGGTAGTACCAGAAACGCGCACGGCGCATCAGTCCGGCATCGCTCAGGGCCATAAAGCGCACCATGATGTGGGGCTGCCCAATAACCGACAAACCGGCAAACATCCAGCTCAGCGCAAACAGTACACCACCGGCCAAGCCGGGCAGGGCTAAATCGCGAGGAAAGAGTGTCAGAAAGCCGTCGATACCCGCCATATCAGCGACCACCGCATTGAAACCACCCAGCGCGCTAACACCCATAATCAGCAGCAGCGCCATCGCCGCCACCATCACAAAAGACTGCGCCGCATCCGTCCAGATCGAGGCGCGAATACCGCCGGCAAAGCAGTACACCATCACCAGCACCGATCCCATGACCGCACCAGCCCAAAGCGGCCAATCAAACAACACGTGCAGGGCCTTGCCACCGGCGACGAGCTGGGCACTGGCATAGGCCATCAAAAACACCATGGAAATCAGACCGACAATACGCTGCAACGTTGTGGAGTGGGTGTGCCAGTGACTGAGCACGGCGCCGTAGGACGCTTCGGAGCTGACTTCGGTCGCATCGCGAAGGCGTTTGTGTACGTAAAGCGAGGCCAGATAATCACCGGCAATCCAGCCAATCATCAGCCAGATCGCTGCCAGCCCCGTGGCGTAGGTGTAGCCGATCACCCCGATAAACATATAACCGCTGTTGTTGGTGGCCATTGCCGAGAGGCCAACCAGCCAGGGGGGCACACTGGAGCTGGCAAGGTAGTAATCTTCACGCTCGCCCGTAGCCTGACGCATGGAGCTGACGCCAATCAATACAAAGGCGGTGAGAAAAACGAGGAAGCTAACTGTCGCCATAAGCGAGCTGTTATATCAAGAAAGGGGCTGGCACCCTAGCCAACCCGGTGCGCTGCCAGCGGCAACGCTGCAGGTTGGCTAAGGACAGGAGCGGTCAGGCCGCGCAAATGGCCAGACCGTGGTTGTGGGGTTCAACCAGGCAGCGGTGCAGGCTTTGGATCGCCTTGTTGTAGTCATCTTCATTGATGACAAACTGCATATCCACCTGTCGCATGGACTGGTGCATGGCCAGCACACTGATGTTGCTTTCTGCCAATGCCGATACGGTTTTTGCCAGCATACCCGGCACCTGCATATCGCTACCAATCGCTGAAACGATCGCCACTTTGCGATAGCTGATTTCCGCTTTTGGATAAGCCGCTTCCAGCTCGCGAATAATACGCTTCACGGTTTTCAGGTTGGTGCCCAGGTACATGGTGATGGTGTTGGCGTTCAGATCCTTGGTGATGATCTTCGCCTTAAGCTTTTTCACCAACGCCAGGAATTCCTGATCGTAGCTGTGCACATCGCCAACCATTTCCTGATCAAACAACTCAACCGCGTATACCACCTGCTTGCCCGCGATGATCTCCACGCAGGGCGAATCGCTGACGTAGTCGCGCGTGATCAGCGTACCGCTGTGTTCCGGCTCAAAGGTATTCTTGACCCGCAGCGGGATATTGCGCTGACGTAAACCCTTGGCAGCCCGTGGGTGAATCGCTTCCATGCCCAGGTTTGCCAGCTGGTCGGCCACGTCGTAGTTAGTGCGGCCAATCGGCACCACTTTCTCTTCATCAACGACGCGCGGGTCAGCGCTGCTCAGGTGGTATTCCTTGTGGATCACCGCTTCGCGCGCTTCGGTGATAACCGCAATCCGACTGAACGTCATCTCACTGTAACCGCGATCAAAGGTCGCCATCAGGCCTTCCTGACAATGAGCATAGCCGGTCACAATGGCTAGCTCTTTGCTCAGATCGACTTCTTTAAAGGCTTCGCGGATATGATCGTCCAGCGGCAGCGCCTCATCGGCTCGCCAACCACTCAAATCGACCAAACGGGCACTGATGCCATCGCGTTGCAGTAGATGAGTCATATTCCAGGCGCTGTGCGCTTCACCCAGACTGGCCAACATTTCACGTACAGTCAGCAGCTGACCTTCCAGTTCAAAATGGCCGTGCTGGCAGAGCCGGTCGAGGTCATTCAGACAGCGCTCGGCTTCGTTAATCCGCGCGTCAATATACTCGTTAGCCTGCTCAAGCAATTTACCGGATTCAAACAGCTCTTCATTAACCGAGAGCATGGCTTCGCGCACGTCTTTCAGCGCCTCTCGCCATTCGCCCTCGTTGTCCGATCCCGCAAACAGTGCGTAAACGCCGGCTTTCCCGCCTTTTTTCGCTTCCAATAACTTATCTGTCATGCCGCCATAAGCAGACACAACAAACACGCGATTGTATAACTCACTGCCCTCACGCTGACCGATAATCACGTTATCGCGTACGGCTGCGTATTGGCTCATCGACGTACCGCCAATTTTTTCAACGGTATGTGACATAGTCTCCCCCTGAGTGGTCAAGGATGTTGGATGTAGTGTGGGGCGTCCGATACACGACGCTTATTCCACGACCTCAGCTTCCAGCGGATACACGCCATTTTCGTCGTGTACTTCCTTGCCGTTGAGCGCCGGGTTGAATACACAGGCAAAGACAATGTCTTCTCCTTCATCCGCCCGAAGCAGGTGTTTGTCATGCTTGTCCAGAATATAAATCGTGCCCGGCTCAATACGATGAATCTTGCCATCGTCACAGGTTTCTACTTCGCCTTTGCCGGAGATGCAGTACACCGATTCCAGATGGTTCTGGTAGTGGATCGGTGTTTCGGTACCCGCAAAAATACGGGTGATATGGAAAGAAAAACCCATGTTGTCATTCTTGAGCAACATGCGAGTGCTTTCCCAATTATCGGACCGCACGTGGCGGTCACTGTTTATACAATCCTGTAGCGTTCTTACAATCATTGAATATCCCTTAACTTGCTATTCAGCGTGTTCCGTTATGCGATTGTGAGCGGAGACCGCCGCTATCACGATGCGGCTTGATAGCGGTTGGTCATAATGTCCTTCACACTCTGCTCAATGATATCGAGCGCCTTGTTGAGTTCGTCCTTGGTAATGGTCAGCGGACACAGACATTTCACAACCTGGTCATAGGCACCAGAGGTTTCAATCACCAGACCCAGCTCAAAACAGCGGGTGATGACCAGCTTCGCCAGGTCGCCGTCCTTACAGCTCAGTCCCTGCATCATGCCTCGACCTTTCGGCTGCATGTTGGCGGGACCCGCCATGTTGGCAATTTCCTGAAAGCGCTTGGTCAGCAGCGCAGCTTTGTCCTGCACTTCTTGCTGGAACTTATCGTCACTCCAGAAATGACGGATCGCGGTGGCAGCCGTCACAAAGGCGTGGTTGTTACCACGGAAGGTACCGTTGTGCTCACCCGGCTCCCAGATATCCAGCTCAGGGCGCATCATCACCAGTGCGAAGGGCAGACCGAAACCACTCAGTGATTTCGACAGGGTCACGATGTCGGGCTTGATACCGGCGGGCTCAAAACTGAAGAAGGTGCCCGTACGACCACAACCGGCCTGGATGTCGTCGACAATCAGCAGCATGTCGTGTTTCTTACACAGCTTCTCAATGCCCTGCAGCCAATCAAAGCTGGCAGCATTCAGGCCACCCTCGCCTTGCACGGTTTCGAGCAGCACAGCAGCGGGCTGATCGACACCGCTTGAGGGGTCTTCGATCAACTGGTCGATCATGGCAATGGTGTCCACGTCGTTGCCAAAGTAGTTCGAGTAGGGCATGTGGGTAACATCGGGCAGAGAAACACCGCCGCTACCACCACGGTGGTGACGGTTACCGGTGGCGGCCAGCGCACCCAGCGAACAGCCGTGGAAACCATTCGTAAAAGCGATGATCTCACTGCGACCTTTCACTTTGCGGGCAATCTTCATGGCCGCTTCCACGGCGTTGGTGCCGGTCGGGCCAGTAAACTGCAGAACATATTCCAGCTCGCGCGGCTTCAAAATGCACTCGTCAAAGGCCTCCAACAATTCCTGCTTGGCGCGGGTGTGCATATCGAGACCGTGGGCGATGCCGTCTGCCTGCAGATACTCGATCAATGCTTCCTTCAAAATCGGGTTGTTGTGACCGTAGTTGAGGGTGCCGGCACCGGCCAGAAAGTCGATGTATTCCTTGCCCTCGGTATCGTAAAGCTTGGCGCCCTGCGCCTTGTCAAAGGTCACGGGAAAAGAACGGGCATAGCTCTGCACTTCGGATTCAAGCTGGTCAAAAATAGTCATTGTTGTGTCCTCAGTCAGTTTTTCAATTCGAATATTCTTACAACGATTCCTCAGAATCGGATGACGCGATAGGCCGGGAGATCAGGTAAAAGGCCCCAGTCGCGCCAAATGCTCGCTGTCGTGCTTGCCACCAAAATGGGCATCGCGCTCAAACAGCGGGCCACAATCCTCGCACTCGGCACCGCGCTTGCGGGCAAAGCTGCGGAACATACCCCAAGAGGCGCCGTTATCAGGCGTCACCGTGGTTTCCATCCATTTCACGCCGGTGCGATCCACCAGATGGCCGAGCATCTTGCCGCCCAAGCCCTGGCCGCGCATGGAAGCATCCACCGCTACCTGCCAGACAAACAGCGTGTCGGGCTTACCCGGGGGAATATAGCCGGAGATAAACCCCACCAGCTTGCCTTCGTATTCCACCGCTACGGCGGTATCGGCAAAGTGGGAACACTGCAGCAAGTTGCAGTAGAGAGAGTTCGGATCCAGTGGAGGACAGTTCTCCACCAGCTGGTGCAGGGCCGCGCCGTCGGTCGCCCGCGGCGGTCGGAGGCTCAAGGCCTCCTGCACATTGTCCATAGAGGCTTGAGAGTTTGTACTATTCAAAATATTTAGGATTCACTATATCTCTGTTGCTCAAAAACGACACAAAGCGCATAACACCATGTTTTTAAACAATTAATAGAAGATATTTCGCGAACCCCTCCTTTGATATTCAATTGAGTACGATGCATTCTATCCAATATTCGCCCAGGTTATCAAGGTAAAACCCTTATAACACTATGGAAATATTTCCTATAACTTCCCCTTTTGGTGTCATATTCGTTTAAAATTTTGCAGCTCCATTCACAGACATTGACCCCAAATGGACTCTATCCAAGACGTACTCGTCGCCCTGCGCCGCGTCATTCGCGCCACTGACCTGCAATCCAAACATCTGGTGAAAACCGCCGCCCTTACGGCCCCGCAGTTGATGGTGATGCAGACTCTGCGCGACCGAGGTGGCATCCCCATCGGCGAGCTGGCCGAGGAAATCAGCCTGAGCCAGGCCACGGTGACCAGCATTATCGACCGCCTGGAAAAGAAGAATTATGTGGGGCGAGAGCGCTCACAACAGGACAAGCGCAAGGTGCTGGCCTTTATCACCGACGAAGGCCTGGACAAGCTAAAGACCGCGCCCACCCTGCTGCAGGAGAATTTTATCCGCCAATTCAAAGACTTGAAGGATTGGGAGCAGACCATGATCATCAGCGCACTGCAGCGTGTTGCGCAGATGATGGACGCCCAGCACATCGACGCCTCACCCTTTCTGGACGTGGGCGCACTGGATCGTCAGACCGAGCAACGCGGCCCCGGCGCCTACGAGGAAAAATAGCATTCCTTTAGGACACTAAAGATCGCCAGACCTAGCGCAATTGCCACCAGGCCTGGCGCCCCATGACGTAACCCCGACCTTTTTCCGTGGTAACCCCGAGGGTGCCGCGCGAGCCAGAGGTGTACTTGTACTCCTTCGCGCCATCTTCTATCACCCCCGGGCGCGAGATGATTTCAGTGAAGCGCTTACCACTGGGAGCGAAGGTGGTGCCGCCCACCGTCACCCTATCGGCGCTATTAATAATGCCGTCGCCATTGGCGTCGAATGCCGCATAGTCCAGGCGACCACCGGTTTTGGCGTCCAGCTCCATCAGGTAGCTGCTGCCGCCAAAATCGCAGGGATCTGCCGAGGGCTGCAGGGTGACAAAGATCACCCGGCCGTGACGCAGCAGCGGCTCTTCCACCACTCGCTCGCCATTGCCATGGGTCGCCGTGGACAACTTCAGGTCGATATACCAGCCCTGCTTGCCACTGTAGTCGACGGGGTTAGCCGACACGGCGCGCAACTCGGCATTTGCGTTGTTATTGCTACCGACCAAACCTGTGACACCCTGCGCGCTGATGGTCTGGGCAACCAGCGCGTCGCGCCCGGAAACCTGCTCACCCTTATCCTGTACTGCGTAAAACGAGTGGACCTGCGGAGCGTCTCCCACGTCGCTGTCACTGCTTTCAAAATATTTTCCGGTGCCAAAATAGACCAACACACTGGCATTTGGTCCGGGGCCGACGGCCATGCGGCCCGTGATAGGCTGAGCAAGACCATTCGCGTCCTTGGCGGTAAACAGCGGCGCTGGATCGCCGCTGTCACTGAAAGCCACCGCCCAGTCCGCCGCCGAGTTTTCTGTCAGATCAAATTTCCATACATTGCCGGCAAGGTCACCCGCATACACGTGATCCGTTACGCGATCGCCGTTGATATCCACCGGCACCACATTGCCCAGGCCATTGTCGCTACCAGTGACACCCGTATCGATGGCACGAATCAGCGCCCCGGTCCACAGATCGACCACAAACAGCTTGAGGGTATCGCCGCTGTTGTAGCCGTTACCAAAAATCGCCACCCAATCACCACTGGCCAGGCGAGCAATCACGGGATCGGTCAACGCAATGCCCAGGGAATCTGCACTGCCTTCCGAGGTTTGAAACTCCCAGAGTACATCGCTGGCCACCATCCCATCCGGGTCGCTGACGTCCAGGGCAAACACCGATCTCCCTCCCGCGCCAGTGGACGCCACCAGTATCGATCGCCAGGCGCCATCGAGGTAGGCATCCTGCACATGGGGTGAGCCGTCCACGTAGTAGCGATGCTCGTAATCCGGTTGATGCAAGCGGTACAGATTGGGAAAAGCCGCGGCGGGAACATAGGCAAACAACTCTTCACCGGTAGCGGCCTTGAAAGCATGGAGCATTCCATCATTGGCGCCCACGTAGATTACACCCGGCTCCGCGGCCTTGCTCTCAACATACGCCGGATAACTGCCCCCTTCCGTCGTCAGCTCCCCAAAACCGTAGTTCTGCTTGCCATGGTAAAAGGGGTTTGAGTTCACAATATCCCCCAACCGTTTCGATCGCACCCGGAAGCGGGTGTCGCTTCCCTCCCGACTTTGATCGCCGCGCAACCAGTTAACCACCTGCGGCCCCGCGGTGGCGCGCAGGCCATCCTCCACCGAAGGGGTCAGCGCCAGCTTTTGCTGATCGTCCAGATTGGCCCATAGAAACGCGGTGCCACCGGCGCTGTTTGACGTAAAAATGGTGCGGCTGTCGTGGGCAGGAATGGCGTTTA
Organism: Litorivivens sp.; assembly: GCA_041638115.1. Taxonomy (GTDB): domain Bacteria; phylum Pseudomonadota; class Gammaproteobacteria; order Pseudomonadales; family Spongiibacteraceae; genus Litorivivens. The sequence goes on from JBFKXO010000003.1 coordinate 9,849, forward strand.
CCGAATCCGTGGTCCAGGCGAGGCTCGCCAACCCCCCGTCAGAACCCACATTGTAGGCCAGCAACTCACCCGACCAGTCCCGGCTGTCATAGCGCGCCTGAAAAACCCGGGATTGTGTATCCAGCCGTGTTGAGTTGGTCGCCACCGCCGCCGCCGAACCGACTGACTGCAAAATGGCGGTCAAGGCGGACTTCAGTTTTTCGGCGATCTCCACCGGCTTGTTGGCCGTCAGCATGGCCCCTCGCCCGTTAATCGTGGCGTGCCACAGATCGTCCACCGCGCTCGGACTTCGGTTCGGAAAAGTCGTGGGCCACTCAGGCGCTTGAGCATAGGGGTCCACCAGGTTGTCGGGATCATATAACGCGCCCCGCGCACCAAGGGTTACCCCGTAGGTGAGCATATGCAGATTGGTATTGCAGTCGAGCCCGGCTGGCCGGTCAGCCTGATTGCACGCCTTGTTCACCGGCACTTTGCCGGTATCCAGGTCGGGCCGCAGATGATTGGCGTAGTGATACATGGCGATATCTGCCATCGTATTGCTTACCTCATCGGCGTATGGTGCGCCCGCGTTTTCATCCGCGTTACCGACCCCGGGATTGTGGGTATTGCTGTACCCATCAGTAAACAAAATGGTGGCATTGGCCTGACAGGCCGCCGTAATCGGCGCGTCGGCATCATCGCGCCGTAGCTGATCGCCTGCATAGTTGAGCGCCTGCTTGTTCGGTGTGCCGCCACTGTTACCACCGCGGCGATAAATGCGTTGATAGAAGGCAGAACGATCAGCCGTGTCAGCCAGATTTTTCATGACCACATCGGGTGGGGAATTCCCGTCGACCTCATTAATGCTGAACTCGCCGACACGCGCTTTGCGAACCTCAAAAAACGAATGTGCCATGCCGGCACGGGTGGCTAAGTGGCGTTTGCGATAGTAGGAAAACCAGTTGGCAAAATTATCTCTGATCGCCTCAAAGGCCGCCGTCGTTGCGAAGTTCGCCGATTTTATCTCGTAGCCCAGCAAGGCCGAGCCATCAGGTGCATAACCGGTGAGCGTTGCGCCGGTATAGCCGAAGTCTGCTGGCAAGGCTTCCTTCAGATAGAAAGTCGCCGGGTAGTACTCGACAGTCCGCGACGCACGCGATGTGACCGCAGCGCCCTCTGGTGGCGCAGGCATCCCCGGAAAATAGGTGAATTTATACCCCCCACTGGCGTTGTTTGTATCTGACAGCAAATCAAAGCGCATGCTGCCCCGAGTAGGATCGCTGGGCGCGGATGCCGCATCGATCGTGCCGAAGGTGTAATCGCCAATGCTCGGCCAGGGCGTGTACTCATCCAGGGGGTTAAAATAGGCCTTGTTGTAATCCGGTGAACGGGCAAACGCAAACTCGGCTATCGGCGGTACCGCATAGTGATCGTTATCTGAGTCAGCATAGACCCGATTCCCCTGACCCGAGCCATTGGGAAACACGTAAACAAACTTCTTCCAGGTACCGTTGGCGCCACCGGATTTATTAACATTCAAGACACCCGGTGCCTCAGCGTCGTCGGCATCCAGACCGGTAAAACTTTGTGTTTGTGTGTTCCACCACAAAGCACCGTCGTTTGTCGGCAGCAGAATTTCCGCATCCATACTGCCGGAATCATCGACCGACAACAGGATGTTTGGAGTAACGCCTGCCGACATTGCCAGGGGGAGTGTGGCGATACTCAGCTCGGCTTGTACTAAGCCTGAAAATAAGCCTGGGAATAACCCCGCAAATAAATTGCCAAGGAGAATCCAGCCCACCAATCGCTTCATGACCATGCCCTATTGTTTCCGTCGGTAAAACGCACGCAGCACGACCAGGGATTTGTCTGAAAGACCAAACCCTCTGGCGGTTATGCGGTAGATAGTGAATGATTCCGGTGGAACGTCGGCAGCCAGCGATACTGCGGTGCTGCTGAGTTCGCCATACTCTTCGATGTAGTACTCAGGGTCGCTGTGAAGATCGCCGGAAAAGCCTGACACGGTAGCCCAACCAGTGGCTGAGCGGTCATGCAAGGATGGCGTCACGCAAGCGAGTTGCGTTGTATCGTCGCAGAACTGAAACAATCCTCCGCTGCCGTTGAAGGTCAGTACGGCTGAACTTTCCAGGCGCTGTTCTGCCGCTCGCAAACCCGCTTCCGCCGCCTGAAACGCCGCATGGGTATCGCGCTCATTACCCACCATGCGCTCTTGCAGTGTGGTCGAGCGCAAGGCATTGGCGCTGATCACGGTGAGCAGCAACATCAACAGCAGACACACCACCAGTGCCGCCCCCGACTGACTATTTCGGAATCCCTTCACGTTGATCTATCCCTTATGGCAAGCGGTTACGGATCGCCACGGCCGTTTCGTATACCTGTCGCAGGCGCCCATCGGCTGTCGTCACAGCCGCTCCATTAAACACAAGCCCTTGCTGCGCAGTACTCACCGCGCCATCGTCGGTACTGTGCAACAGCAGGCTGATACGCACGCTCAATACCTTTGACCAATCGGTAACCTGCGCGGCGGTTTGATACACATCGACGGCGCGATCATCGGTGGTATCGACACCGTAACTCAGCTGCATATCTTCAACCCCTTCCACCAGCTCCTGAGCGATGGGATTGGCACCGCCGGAGCCCGGCGAACGTGCACGAATATAGAGCGAGCGGATCGGCAGGCCGCGAGGAGTTTGGCGCGCGGTCTCACGCACAAAGAAAGCGACTGATTCGAAGCCCATCACCATGGCGTCCTTGCCGTATACCTTGCTCAGGCGGTTACTGGTATTGGTGCCGTTACCGTGAACGATGGTGACGACTGGCGAATTATTGCCATTGCCATTGCCATTGCCATTGCCGTTGCCGTTGCCGTTGCCGTTGTTATTGTTCTGGCTGTTGGACACGGTGGTCGCGGTAAACAGGTCTGCGTTGACACAATCAGTGATAAACACGTAATCGCCTTGCTCCAGCCCCGCCGGGTTGCTCTCCACCTGGATATTGGCGTTGTTTGGTGTCAGGTTGCCGGCCAGCCGTGTGATGGCTAAACCAGCGCGCTGAAACGTCACGACATCGCTACCCACCACTGCACTGTAGGCGTTGCCACTGGCGACATTGTCAGCGCCGCTGATTACCCCGCCAAAGGTAAAATCCATATCGTCGGGTGGGTTTTGTGAAATCACATTGACATCAATATGGCTGAGATTCGGGCACCCCATAAAACCCGCCGTGCGCAGTCCCTGAGTGATATAGCGCAAGGCAAATCGTCCGTTTTCCTGAAGCTGGGCACCGGCCTCCAACAAGCGATGATTGCGCTGACTGGCAAGGGTTGCCTGCAATACTGCAACGGTTAGCGCCAGCCCTAGGCTCAGGGCAATCATCAATTCGACCAGTCCAAAACCGCGCTGGGGCTGCACCATATTCATAGCTCCGTCACAAAGACAAAGGTCTGCAAATGCTTACCATCGGCGTCGGCCAGTCGCGTGGCCCCAATTCGGGCCTCATCCCACTGCAGTGTGATGGTAAAGGTGCTATCGGTTCGGGCTACCGAGCCATCACCAGAAGGCAATTGCCCGGCAACGGCGCGCAGCCAATCGCGTAAATCTACCTCGTGGATTGCTGAGCCGGTGGGTGCGGAATCGGCCATGGCCACTTCGTAGCGGCCGCTCAGCGCGGCAAAACGATTGGCGCGCATGCGGTCCGCAATATCGTAGGCCAGGAGATTGGCGTGGGAACGCACCGTGGCCGCGTGGTTGAATTTCAGCGCGTTCAGATTGACCGCAACCAATCCGAAAACGCCCAGCGCCGTGACCAATAAGGCCACCAACACTTCAATCAGTGTAAAACCGGCGGTACGGGCAAACATGGCGCAATCCTTTGCACAGCGAGATACGGGGAGTTATTCAGGCAAGAAGGCTTACGCCACCGTCCCTGGTCTATCCTTGTCATCTGAACCTCTTGTTCTGACGGGCGCTACTTACGCCAAGGTTGCTGTCAGCTGCCTTAGGTTCCATCCCTTAAGCAACCAAACTAATTTGACAGAATTACAGGAAATTTGTCTAGAATGTCAAACGTTTCATGGAGGGAACTGTGATGCAAAACAAAGGATTTTCTCTGATTGAGCTGCTCTTTACCCTTACCATCGCGGCAATAGCGCTCTCTCTCGCCACCCCCAATTTCGCCAGCTGGATCAACAAATACCGGCTGCGCGGCGCCGCCTATGACCTGCTCAATGACGTACAGCTGGCACGTAACGAAGCCATCAATCGGGCCACCCGCGTCACCATCAGCAATAACGACAGCGATTGGCGCACCGGCTGGACCGTATTTATCGACAACGATAACGACGGGGTTCACGACGCTGCCGAAACCGTACTCTATAACCGCGAGGGATTTGCCAACACGATGGCAATCACCGGCAATACGTCCGTGAGCAACATGATTTCTTACATCGCCACCGGGGAATCGCGCCTGGCCAGCGGCGCTTTTCAGGCCGGCACCATCCTCGTCTGCGCCCAAAACGTCGATACGGCAAGGAAACTGGTTATCAGCAGCAACGGGCGGCCCCGGCTGGAACCCATTCCCCGCAGCGGCAATTGCTAAAACGCACGAAACCGGATTTCTACCTTTCCCTCACGCCCCAAGGCGGGTACCATGCTCGCCCGCTTTTCCCGATGTAACTCTCGCTGCAATGTCACAAGCCTTTGCCAATGGCCAGCGCTGGATCAGCATGACCGAACCGGATCTCGGTCTCGGGCTGATCGTAGACGCCGAAAACCGCCGCATTACCATCAATTTCCCTGCCGCCGAAGAAGAACGCACTTACGCCATCGACAATGCACCGCTGTCGCGGGTGCGCTTTGAAGTGGGCGAGGCCATCAACGTGGCTAACGAGCGCGAGCTGGTGGTACGGGATATTCAGGAGCACAACCAGTGTTTCGTCTATCTGGCCGAGGACGAAAACGGCGAGTTGCACCCGGTACCGGAACAGTTGCTGGGACACGAAATCCAGCTGCACACTGCCCGCGAACGTCTGCTCAGCGGCCAGCTGGACGACCCAAAACGCTTTATGTTGCGCGCAACCACTCTGGCGTTGCGCAATCAGGCTCGCGCCTGCCTAAGCCGTGGTATTCAAGGTGCCCGTGTCGACCTGATTCCCCATCAGTTTCATATTGCCCGGCAAGCTTCGCAGCGCGAGCACCCCCGCCTGTTGCTGGCCGACGAGGTGGGCCTGGGCAAAACCATTGAAGCCGGGCTTATCCTCCACCAATTACATCTGGATGAACGCGTCAACCGGGTACTTATTCTGGTGCCCGACAGCCTGGTGAACCAGTGGCTGGTGGAAATGCGGCGGCGCTTTAATCTTAATTTCAGCGTGTTCGACGAAGAGCGCTGCCAGGAGCTGGACCCCAGCCGCGACGAAGACAGCTCGGTTTTTTACGACGAAACCATCGAGCGCGAACGCGAACAAAACCCCTTCGACAGCGAGCAGTTTGTGCTGGCCAGTATCGACTGGCTGCGCGATAGCCCCAAGCGCAGCCGGCAGATCGCCGAGACCGAATGGGATTTGCTGATCATCGATGAGGCCCACCATCTGCAGTGGCAGGAAGGCGCCGAGCCCGACCCCGGCTATGCTCTGGCCGAGGCCCTGTGCCAGGTGGCACCGTCAGTGTTACTGTTAACGGCCACCCCCGAAAGCACCGGCGTGGAAGGGCACTATGCCCGGTTACGCCTGCTCGATCCCGAGCGCTACCCCAGTCTGGATGCCTTTATTGATGAACAGGCAAGCTATGGCGAGATCAGCGAACGAGTGGAAGCGGTATTGGACTCGCCAGAGCAGGCCGCTCAGCAAAAAACCACGCTGGCGCTGCTGGACGAAGCCCTTGCGGCGGCTTTTCAAAAAGACCCCGCCGGCAAGCAACAGCAGGTACTGGAAACCTTGCTGGATCGATTCGGCACCGGCCGCAGCCTGTTCCGCAACTCCCGCAGTGCAGTCGGCGGTTTTCCCAAACGCAAACTGCATGAACACCCCCTGGATAAAACGGATGCCGGCAAAGCCTTTACCAATGAAGACTGGCCTGCACAAGATGCCCGCGCGAATTGGCTGGAAGGCTTTATGCTGCAGCGCCCTGATGAGCGCGCACTGCTGATCTGCGGCGACGCACAAACCGCCATCGATCTGGAACACTACCTGCGCTTGCGCCGCGGCATCGCTTCAGCCGTCTTCCACGAAGGTATGAGCCTGTTTGAACGCGACCGCGCCGCCGCCTATTTTGCCGACGACGAAAGTGGCGCCCAACTGCTGGTATGCTCGGAAATTGGCAGCGAAGGCCGCAACTTCCAATTTGCCGAACATCTGGTTTTGTTTGACCTGCCAGACAACCCTGATTTGCTTGAACAACGCATTGGTCGCCTGGACCGCATCGGGCGCAAGCAGGAAGTGAATGTTCACGTTCCCTATTTCAAGCACAGCGCCACCGCGCGTCTGTTGCAGTGGTACCGCGATGCCCTGGGCATTTTCGAGGAACCCTGCACGATCGGCGCCGCCATGCTGGACGCTTTTGGCGATCGCTTGCCTGAAGCCGTGGACGACGACCAGGCCTTGCAGGCACTGATCGACGAGGCCGTGCCCCGCGCCCAGGCGCTGCGTGCGCAATTGCATTCAGGTCGCAATCGTCTGTTGGAACTCAACTCCTGTCGTCCCGAGCAGGCGCGGCAACTGATTGCCCAAGTCGAGCAAGAGCAGCGTGGCGACGAGCTGGCAGACTATATGGATCAGCTCGCCGATCAATTCGGGCTAGAACACGAGGATCACAGCGCGGATACCATTATCCTGCGCCCCGGTGATCACATGGTCAGCGACAGCTTTCCCCATTTACCCGAAGACGGCATAACGGGAACATTCAGCCGCGACAAAGCCCTGTCACGTGAAGACATCGCATTTTTCAGCTGGGAGCACCCTCTGGTGCGCGACGCCATGGACATGATTGTCAGCGGTGATTTTGGCAGCGCCTGTATCAGCACCCTGTCGGTGAAGGGTTTGCCCGCCGGCAGCATGTTGCTGGAATGCTTTCTGAACCCCGCGATACAGGCACCCAGCGCATTGCAGCTTGATCGCTATCTACCGGATCGCTACAGCCGTTTGCTGATGGACGCTAAAGGTCGCGATCTGGGCAGCAAGGTTTCGCATGAACAACTCAATAGCCTGTGCCAAACGGTCAAGCGCAAACTGATCCCTGCCCTGCTTCGACAGATCAGAGAACCGCTGGCTGCGCTGATTGATCGCGCCGAAACTCAGGCTAAGTCGCTGGAAAGCATCTGGCGGCAACAGGCACTGGAGAATTATCGAACACAACGAGCTCGGGAGCGTGCACGGCTTGTCCAACTATCGCAACTTAACCCTGATGTTAGCGATAGCGAAATTGCGGCTTTCGATCAACGCAGCGCCCAGGGCGAAGCCGCCCTTGAACGTCTACAATTGAATCTCAATGCACTGCGTCTGGCGATTGTCAGCTAACGGAACAACGACTATGTACCTGTTTTCTATCAACGCCGTATCCGTCAAAGACCAAGGCGATTTCAAGGCCGGGGAAGAATGCCCTTTTATTGCCTACATTAATTTTGTCGATCTTTTCGGCGCCGAGCAGCTCGCTACCCTCTACTTGATGAAAGAGGGCTTTCGCGACATCAAGATCACCAAACGACGCCTTATCAAGCTGGAGGGCAACACCCACACCGACCCCCAGATTAGCGAAGCGCTGCGCAAGGGTTACTGCCTGCAGGCCTTCAGCGCCCATTGATGCACCCAGCGTGAACCCGTGCACAGCCCGCATCTTGCCCGGGCTCCGCGAAGGTATTACAGTCGCCCCCTGATTGTTGTCATCCCAAAGGACTGGAAGCGACATGAACAAGCCCGCGACACCCTCTTCTTCCGTGCTCCAATTACTGGACGCTTTTAATATTTCCATTGATGAAGTCGCCGACAGCGCTCAGGTACAGCCGGCGCTGGCTTTCGCCGCATTGCGCAGCCGTAGCCTGGAAGCTTGCCCGGTGATCGTAGCAATCAAAGTGAAAACTGCGGCGGAAATGTTGTTGCGCGACAGTGGTTGGCAGGGTGACCGAGCACTCGTGTGGCAGGAGTTTTACGCCATGCTGGCACAGGCTGGTGAGCGCCAAACCCATTAGCTTTTGATTAGACGACCAAACCCGCGCTATAGCCGGATGACCAGGCCCACTGGAAATTAAAACCGCCCAACCAACCGGTGACATCCACCACCTCGCCGATAAAATACAAGCCGGGCTGTTTTTTAGCTTCCAGGGTTTTAGAGCTGAGTTCATCGGTGTCTACCCCGCCCAGTGTCACCTCGGCGGTGCGGTAGCCCTCGGTCGCTGAAGGCTTTACCGAAAACGCATTCAGCGCTTCCCCCGTTTCTCGCAACAGCTGATCGCTGATATCGGCCATCAAGGTTTCACTGGCCCGGGGCCACAAAACACTCTGTAGCTCCAGCACCAGCGACTTGGGTAAATGCCGCGACAACACAGAGCGCAGCAGGCTTTTCGGGCTGCTGCGCTTTTCCTGCAACAGTGTCTCTGCGGCATCCAACTGGGGCAAAAAGTCGATCTGCAGGGCGTCGCCGGGTTTCCAGTAATTGGAAATCTGCAGCATCGCCGGGCCACTCATGCCGCGATGGGTAAACAGCATATCGGCGGTAAAGCTCTGCTTATTGCAGCTCACCATAACCGTTAGCGCAGTGCCGGACAGCCGTTCGCACACTCCCTTGGTCGCATCGCTAAACATGAAAGGTGCCAAGCCCGCCTGTCGGGGCTTGAGCTTCAAACCAAATTGCTGGGCCAGCTGGTAGCCAAAACCACTACCGCCCAGTGTCGGTATCGACAGCCCCCCGGTCGCGACGACCAGCGACTGGCAGCGAATCGGTTCAGCGTCGTCAGCACAATTCAGCCGATATCCCTTGGGCTCTGCAGTAACGGAGGTCACTTCGCAGTGGGTGCGAATCGTCACGCCGGCGGCCTCGCACTCATCCAACAACATGGCGAGAATGTCCTTGGCCGAGGTTAGACAGAACAACTGCCCGAACTGGCGCTCTTCGAAGGGAATCTGGTAGCGCCCCACCATGGCCAGAAAATCCCACTGACTGAAGCGCTTTAGTGAAGCTTTGCAAAAATGGGGGTTATCAGAAATAAAATTGGCGGCGTCCACCTCGTAGTTGGTGAAGTTGCATTTGCCACCACCGGACATAAGAATTTTCTTGCCGACCTTGTTAGACCGCTCGAGCACCAGCACCCGGCGACCGCGCTGGGCTGCGGTAAACGCACAAAACAGCCCCGAGGCACCGGCCCCGAGCACGACAACATCGTAATGCATGGACAGCTAAAAGCTTACTCTTCCTCTTCCCCGCTGCCCATCCACCAGGCGTTACCGGTGGCCAGGGCCTCAGCGAGCTGCTGGAATTCAACATCCACGTTGCTCTGGTCGGCAATACGACGGGCCTGCCAGTGGCTGTCGGACTTGCCGGTTACCAGCAAAACCGTGTCATTGAGAACAAGTTTTCGACCAATCATGAAGCTACCTTCCTTACAAACGTGCGCTGCGCACTTTACCACACCGGCTTTTGCTGCGGTGCGCAAATCCCTGCCTATTCAGACCGTAGCGCCAATCTGCCACAATATCGCTCTGTCATAAGCTCGCAAATCCATGTCCAGTCGTTTTTTACAGCAACTACGCCGCGAACACAGTGTTGAACCGGCGGGCCAGGCCCGCCAGCTCTTCTATGTGTTGACGCCACCTTTAAGCCTGGACCTGGTCGTGGCCCGCGAGCAGCCTAATGGTCGCCTCGATGGCGCACACCCCTATCGCCTGCAGGCGGCGCATTTGCGTCAGCCACCGCCATTTCTGCGCGACGCCGATCTAGCTTTGCTGACTCAACTGGCAGAGACCGATGAAAGCTGGCTACAAACCGGCCGTGGCGACGCGGTAAAATCCTGGGCCTGGTTGTCCAAACTGCTGGCCACCCGACGGGCGCGCAGTCCGCAAGGCCAACCGCTGCTTGCCGGCGCGGCTATGGCACTGCAGCCCGGCTGGCGTTCAGATGATCAGGGCGGCCAGTACCTGACCTGGCTAACGCCCAGAAACTGCCGGGTGGTTCCGGTCGACCCGCCGGCCTATTGGGATATCGGTCGCAGCGAGTTGGGGCCGATCGACAGCCCATTGGCGCGCGCCGCTTTCGCCGAAATCCGCAAAGCCCCCTACCTCGACCCCGAAGACATCGACGACTTCGTCTCTCGCCGGGGCGATACCCTGACCAGTCTCGGGCTGCCCCTACCAACGCCGATACAAATTGCGGCGGTCAGCAGCCGCGCCCAGCCCCACCTGCATTTTTATCATCGCCCCGGCGGTCGCAGCGCCGGCGAAGATTGCCTGAGACTGCAGTTCAGTTATCAGCACCAGGCACAAACCCTGCGTTTTGACCACGCCGATCCTGCGCAGGAAAAGGACGTATTCGACGCCGACCAGCAAACACTGTATCGCGTACAACGCAATCCGCAGCAGGAAAACGAGTGGGAACAGGCCCTCTACCTCGCCCTTGAAGGTTACGAGCCCCAACCCCTGAGCGGCGCCGAAATAACCTTTGCCAACCGCGCTGGCTGGCGACAGGTGATGACCGAAGCCGTCCCTGAACTCAAACGCCAGGGCTGGACAGTCAGCATCGACCCCGACTTTCGCCACAACTTTGTCAGCGTAGACCGGGTCGAGGTGGCCGCCCACTGGCTGGAGCAAAACTGGTTTGAACTGGCGCTGACCGTCCGCCTCGACGACGAGCCGCTACCCCTGTTACCCCTGCTCACCGATTGCGCTCAGCGCTACACCCGTGAGCAGCTGATGGCGCTGGACACCGATACCGAGCTGCCGCTCACGCTGCCAGATGGTCGTCGCCTGCTGCTGCCGGTGCCCAAACTGCTGCACTGGCTGAACCTTCTGGTGGAACTGGATGACGAAACGACCGGTGAAAGCCTGCGCTTGCCGGCGGCCCAATTGCATCGGCTAAAAGATATGGCCGTGGACGGTCTGGCCAGCGACGACAACAGCCAGGCCCTGTTGAGCCGCGCTGAAGACATGGTAGCGCCGCCCAATCTTGAAAGCTTTCAGCTGCCGACCACCTTTACCGCGCAATTGCGTACGTATCAGCAGCTCGGCGTTGCCTGGTTGCAGCAACGGCGCCAGCTGGGTCTCGGCGGCATACTGGCCGACGACATGGGGCTGGGTAAAACCGTGCAAACCCTGGCGCATTTAAGCATAGAGCGGGAGGCCGGGCGGCTGGCCGAACCCACCCTCGTCGTCGCCCCCAGCAGCGTATTGCACAACTGGCGGCAGGAGGCGGAGCGGTTTGCCCCGCAACTGCGCTGTGCCCTGCTCCACGGCCTGGACCGCCACACACTCTGGGAATCGCTGGCCAACTACCACGTCGTGCTTACCTCCTACGCGCTGTTGGTCAAGGATATAGACTACTGGCTCAGCCAACCCCTCAGCGGCATCATTCTCGATGAAGCCCAGGCCATCAAGAATCCGCGCGCCCAAATCTCCCGGCAGCTTCGCCGTCTGGAAGCCCCCTATCGCTTGTGCCTGACGGGCACACCGCTGGAAAATCATCTGGGTGAGTTGTGGTCACAGTTTGATTTCCTGATGCCGCGCTTTCTGGACAGCGAGCAGAGTTTCCGCCGGCGCTACCGCAAGCCTATCGAAAAAGATGGCAATCAGGCCCGCGCCCAGGCCCTGATGGAGCGCATTGGCCCCTTTCTGCTGCGCCGCACCAAGGAAGAAGTCGCCACCGACCTGCCGCCCAAGACCGAGGTCGTCATCAAGCTCCCCCTGCCCGATGAGCAGGCTGAAGTCTACGAAACCCTCAGACAGCAATGCGTTGCCAGCCTGAAAGAAAACCCGGCGCTGGGTGAGGACAACGAGGATCGCATTCTGATCCTGAACGCGTTGATGCAATTGCGGCAGGCCTGCTGCGACCCCTCACTGGTCGACGACAGCTACCGCGATCTGCCCTCGGCCAAACGCGAACACCTGATGGAAATGCTGGTAGAGCTGGTCGATGAGGGCCGCTCGGTACTGGTATTCTCTCAGTTCACACGGATGCTGGACCGGCTGGCGACAGACCTCAAGCGCCTGCACCTCCCTCATATCCTGCTGACCGGCGCCAGCAAAAACCGCGAGCAGCTAGTGCAGCGCTTTCAGGATGGTGAAGTACCGATCTTCCTGATCAGCCTAAAAGCTGGCGGCACCGGACTCAACCTGACCCGCGCAGACACCGTGATTCACTACGATCCCTGGTGGAACAGCGCCGCCGAGGCGCAGGCCACCGACCGCGCCTATCGCATCGGGCAGACCCGCCCGGTATTTGTCTACAAACTGCTGGCCGAAAGCACCGTGGAAGAAAAAATTCACGCCCTGCAGCAACAGAAACGCGAGCTGCTACAGCAGGTTTACAACGTTGCCGAAGCCCGCACCCAGCAACTTACCCTCGACAACGCTGCGCTGCTGGCCCTACTGGATTGAATGCAATGACACCCGACAAAGCCCCTGATTTTCAGGAGATCCAATTACAGATACAGGAGCGCGGCAGTTTCTGTCCGATTCAATGGCTGATCGACACCGGCCATCTACCCTACGCCCGGTATGAGGCCTGGCGCTATGGCGAGATAGACAGCCTGGCTGACGCCATCGGCGACGACAGTGCCGCGCTTAAAGACCTGATGAAAGGCCTTGCCGCCCAAACCCAGGCGCTGAAACTGGCCGAAGAATGCCAACACTACTACGACTGGCGACCAGAACACGCCGAGAGATCGCTGCATTTCAGTCAAGACGCGGAACTCGCTGCGCTACTGGGCAGCCGCTGGCTGCGGCCTCAGGATTTGCCGCAGCTCGACCTGTTTATGGACAGCGGCACAGCCAGCGCCGAAAACGCGCTGATTGATGCCCTGAGCGAGCGTCAATGGCAAAGCGCTGAGCAGGCGTTTCACACCCTGTGCGAGGTAGCCCCCAACCACGCCCAGCTGGGTCGCTTTGAAATGCTGGTGCTCTACGGCAAGCACCTGGCGGCCAGTGCGCCGCTAACCGCTGAATCCATTGAAGACGAACTGGCCGGGCTGGAACAGGACATTGTTCCGCTGGCCAACGAGCTGCTCGGGACGCGTGCCCGGGATTACCTGGCCCTGGCCTGGCAGCGCATCGGCCACGCGCTGACCACCCTGCCCCAGCCACCACAACATCCAAGCTACGCCTGGCTTCAGATTCCGGACTGGCAGGCGGTGATCGACAGTATTGATGCCGCACAGATCGACGATGGGGATACCGACTTAATCGCGCGCCTGACCCAGGCCCTCTACTTCGGCGGCCATCCCGAGCAGGCCGTCGTCACCGGCGCCCGCCTGTTTGAGATTGATCCGCAACAGGCCGTCTCCGCCCTCGCCTTCCTGCCCACCATCGATTCGCTGTGGCAGACATTTCACGACGGCGATGACCCGCATCCTGCCAGCCACTTTCCGGCCTGGCTGCTATTGCACCGTCCCGGCCTGATTCACCATCTGAGGAGCCAGTACCCCACGCCACTCAGCGCGCCCTTCCAGGCTTGCGCCCAGCTTTTGCGCAAACGCTTGGAGAACGCTGACGAAATCGCTGCCCGCGAACAGCTACAGGCCATCAGCCCCGGCTTGCTCCGGGTGTATTTCGGTTTGAATGTGGCCGCGTGAGGGCCGGCAGTTAGCACGCGTTGTAAAAGCCGGACAAAAAAAGGCCCGGTACATGGGGGGGTACCGGGCAATCAGCTTCTCTGGGGAAAAACCGACTCATGGAGAAAGTCGGCCAACAGCTAGGCTGTTGTACAAGCTTAGAAGGTTTGGAGAGCGATTAGTTCCCGATTTTCCGGAAATGGTAATATTCCCAAAACCCCAGCAATAACAGGGGCTTAATGCGCTTCATCCCAATGATCTCCGACCCCGAGTCCCACCTCCAGCGGCACTGAAAGTTCAGCGGCATTCGCCATCAGTTCTTCCAGCTTTTTGGACACCGATTCGACTTGGCTTTCGGCGACTTCCAGAATCAATTCGTCGTGTACCTGCATGATCATGGCGGCATCCACATCACTGTTTTCCAGCCAGCGGTCCACCTCAATCATGGCCCGTTTGATGATATCGGCGGCGGTACCCTGCATGGGCGCGTTGATCGCAATGCGCTCTGCGGCCTGACGACGCATACCGTTGCTGGCTTTGATATCCGGCAGGTAAAGGCGGCGGCCGAACAGGGTTTCTACGTAACCTTTCTCTTTCGCGCTGGCCTTGATGTCTTCCATGAATTTGGCCACACCGGGATAGCGGTCAAAATAGCGGTCGATATAGTCCTGGGCCTCGCCGCGCGGAATATGGAGCTGGCGGGCCAGCCCAAAGGCAGACATGCCGTAGATCAGACCAAAGTTAATGGCCTTGGCGTTGCGGCGCTGTTCGTCGGAGACCTCATCCAGACTCGCACCAAACACCTCAGCGGCGGTGGCGCGGTGAATGTCCTCACCCTCGGCAAAGGCCCGGATCAGCCCCTCGTCGCCGGACAAGTGGGCCATGATCCGCAATTCGATCTGGGAATAGTCTGCGGCAACAAGTTTGTAGCCGGTCTCTGCCACAAAGGCCTGACGAATTCGCCGACCTTCAGGGGTTTTAATAGGAATATTCTGAAGGTTCGGATCCGTTGACGACAAACGCCCGGTGGCGGCCACCGCCTGATGGTAGGAGGTGTGGATGCGCCCCGTCTTGGGGCTGATCATCTGCGGCAGCTTGTCGGTATAGGTGGATTTGAGCTTGGCCATCCCCCGGTAATCCAGAATCAACTGGGGCAGCTTGTAGTCGTGGGCCAGCTCGACCAGCACTTCCTCGGCGGTGGAGGGCGCGCCTTTCGGTGTTTTCTTGACCACCGGCAGCTCCAGCTTCTCGAACAGGATTTCGCCGAGCTGCTTGGGGGAGGAGAGGTTAAAGGGGCCTCCCGCTTCCTCATAAGCCTCTTTCTGAATGGCGTCGATTTTTTCCGCCAGTTCCTGACTCTGCTTTTCCAGCAGGGCGCGATCGACCTTGGCGCCGAAACGCTCCATCCGCGACAATACGGGAACCAGCGGCATTTCGATAGCGCGATACACGTCATCGAGCTCTTTTTCGGCCGCCACCTGGGGGCGCAGGGTTTCGTGGAGTTTCAGGGTGATGTCGGCATCTTCGGCGGCGTAGAAGCCTGCTTCTTCGATTTTTATCTGGTTAAAGGTCAGCTGTTTGGCGCCTTTGCCGGCGATATCCTCGTAGTGAACCGTGGAATGACCGAGGTATTTAAGGGCCAGCGAATCCATATCGTGGCGGTTACCGGCCGCGTCCAGAATATAGGACTGCAGCATGGTGTCTTCGCTGATGCCGCGCAGGGTAATACCGTGATTGGCCAGCACATTGGCATCGTATTTCAGGTTCTGACCGACCTTCGCCTTGTCCGGGTTTTCCAGCAACGGCTTGAGGGCACCGAGCACCTCGCCTTCGCTGAGCTGATCCGGCGCGCCCAGATAATCGTGCCCGAAGGGCACATAGGCCGCCTTGCCGGCCTCGATTGCAAAAGAAACGCCCACCACCCGCGCCTCCATATAATCAAGACTGGTGGTTTCGGTATCAAACGCGAAGAGGGGAGCCGCATCGAGCTGCTTCACCCATTTCTCAAACAGGGACCTATCCAGCACCACATCGTATTCGACGGGTATTTCTTCGGCGGGTGCCGTTTCGCCCCCGGCCAAGACCTCATCGATCCAGGTATTGAATTCCAGCTCCCGGTACCAGTGCAGCAGCTCGTCGGCGTTTTCGTCGCCCGGCTGAATTTCGTCAAAGGCCAGCGGCAACTCCACATCGAGTTTGATGGTTGCCAGTTCGTAGGACAGTTCGGCTTTTTCGCGCTCGGCCTCCAGCTTCTCCGGCAGCTTTTTGGCGCCGCGAATCGGCAGCTCGGGAATCTGATCCAGCTTCTGATAGATGTCCTGCAGGCCGCCCAGATTCTGGAGGAGGGCGAGGGCGGTCTTTTCACCCACGCCGGGAACACCGGGGATATTGTCAACTTTGTCACCCATCAGGGCGAGATAATCGATAATCAGCTCCGGCGGCAAACCGAACTTTTCTTTTACACCGGCCGGATCCATCATCGTATCCGTCATCGTATTGACCAGTGTGACGTGCTCATTGACGAGCTGGGCCATATCCTTGTCGCCGGTGGAAACCAGCACCGATTTGCCGGCCTTAGCGGCCTGCGCAGAGAGGGTGCCAATCACATCGTCCGCCTCGACGCCCTCTATCGCCAACAAAGGCAAGCCCATGGCCTTGATAATGGCGTGAATGGGCTCGATCTGCTCGCGTAACTCCTCGGGCATCGGCGGGCGATTGGCCTTGTACTCGGGATAGATATCGTCACGGAAGGTCTTGCCTTTGGCGTCAAACACCACGGCAATCGTCGCCGCGGGGTAATCCTTCTTCAGGCGTCGGATCATATTGATCACGCCTTTGGCTGCTCCGGAGTTGCGCCCGTTCGACGTGGTGAGCATGGGCAGAGCGTGGAAGGCGCGGTATAGGTAGGACGAGCCGTCGACCAGTACCAAGGCGGGATCAAGCGCAGTCATGGGTGTTTAAAGCCTGTGATTCGGGGAGCGCTGAAGTGTAGCACGGGGCCAAATCGCGCCCCAACACGCCCGCAAGATGACCAAAACCCTGCCGGATTATTACAGATGTGTTACCTCCCGCATGAACAAAGTAACACTTTATGCAAATTAGCACCGGGCAGGCGCAAAATTACACCAAATTAATGGGGACTCTTGATCCGCACTATGTTACCTTACGTAACATCAAATGTAACAAGTCATTTGATAACCGCCCAAACCTCAAAAGAGGCGAGGGCACCAGGGCAACACCGCCCACGTAAGGAGGAACCAAGCGATGAAAAGACTTGCAAGTGCAATCACCCTGTCGATTGCCAGCACGCTGGCGACTGCCGCCGATCCGCAAGTTCGTGTCGACGAGTCGCTGGTACTGGCCTACAACACTGCCACTGCGGCAGGCCCTGCGGCTAAGACCGACACCGTCGCGTCTGAAGCGAGCCTCAAGGCCATGCATCGCACGCTGGATGAGGTAAGCGCCTCTCTGGGTGCGGAGCTGGATGCCCGAATCGCAGCGTTGATGACAGCACAGGCTGAATAAGCCTAAACCTGATCGCGGTCGTGCCCCTGCAGGCATGGCCGCCTTTGTTTTTCTATCGGTTTATTCTGCGCAGGCGAGAAATGCGGCTGCCAACGAGCGGTAATAGGCCACGAAGCCATCCCTGTCAGCGCGAATTGCCCCCGCCATTGGGTCGAGGCTGATTTGGCGCACTTCCACGCCGTCCAGCAGACGCTGCGTCAATTTGCCGTCGTGCTGCGGCTCGCGAAATACACAGGCAAACTCCCCCGCAACCAGGCGGCTGCGCAGCGAGACCACGTGGGCAGCGCCCGGCATATGATCGCCATTCGGGCTAACCAGCGCTGTCGGCGCCAAGCCATATTGCTTTTCAAAGTGGGTGTAGCCCCGGTGCGGCACCAGATACGCAGGGAAATCCCCCGCAAACAGCTGCCGCAGCCGCAAATCTTCTTGCCGCAACTGTGTCACCAGCCGCGCGGCGCGACTCAAAAAACCCGCCTCATGGCGCGGACTATTGCGCGCCAGCGCCTTGGCGATGGCGGTTGCCATATCGGCCGCTAGATCAACGCTAAGCCATATGTGCGGATCGACCTCCATCGCCTCCGGCGCGAGGGCGCCCAGCGTCAGCACCTTTCCCCGCTCTTTCAGGGCCGACGCCAAAAAGCTCTCCATTTCCGGCCCCACCCAGACGATCAGATCCGCCTCATGCAGGCTTTGCCATTGCGAGGGTTTAAGACGCGCATCGTGGGGGGAAAAGGCCGGCGACAGCAGCAGCTGACTATTCACCTGATCACCACCGACAGCAGACACCAGCAGCTGCAATGGCTTGATACTACTGACCACGGTGAGGGGTTCAGCCAGGGCAGCCCCCTGAAACCACAGCAGCCAAGCCGCAAGAAATAGCCTGCAACGCGTCAAAACGTGAACTCCCGCATAAAATGCAATATTATAACATTGTATTTCGTCGACAGGATACGCAATGAGCGCACCGACAGCCTACGAGAAGCACGACCACCGACGCTGCGTGAACGACGCGCTGCGATCCGCCCGCGAGATCTGCCGGGCCAATGGCGCACGCTTAACCGAATTGCGCGAACAGGTATTGATCAAGGTCTGGCAGAGCCACAAACCCCTCGGGGCCTACACCATTCTCGAACGGCTGGCCGAGGAGGGGCAGGGACACCCGGCGCCGCCCACCGTCTATCGGGCACTGGATTTTCTGCTCGAACAGGGCCTGGTGCACCGACTGTCGTCATTGAATGCTTACATCGGCTGCGACTCGCCTGGCGAACCCCACGACAGCCAGTTTCTTATTTGTCGACACTGCCAAACCACGGTGGAAGTGGCCGCCGAGACCGTCACCACGGCGCTCGCCAGCTGCGCTGCCGCCCGCGATTTCGCCATTCACCACAGTAACGTGGAAATTGTCGGGGACTGCCCAAATTGCCAGGCCAAGCCATGAAAACCTTGATATCCACCCGCCAGGTGGCACTCAGGCAAGGCGAACGGCAGATTTTGTCTGATATCTCACTGGAGCTGCGCGAAGCCGAGATCACCAGCGTGATTGGCCCCAATGGCGCCGGCAAAACCTCGCTGGTGCGTATCCTGCTCGACCTGAACCGTCCCACCAGCGGCAGTGTTCATCGGGCACAGCATCTGCGCATCGGCTATATGCCGCAAAAACTCAACGTCAATACTGCGCTGCCGCTCAAGGTGAAACGCTTTCTCAACCTGGCAGCCCATAGCGCGATGAGTATCGACGAGGCGCTGCAACTGGCCGGCGCCAGCCAACTGAAAGAGCAGTCCATGCACAAACTCTCCGGCGGCGAAACCCAGCGAGTGCTGCTGGCGCGCGCACTGCTGGCCAAGCCCCAGCTTCTGGTGCTGGATGAGCCGGCGCAGGGTGTCGACATCACCGGCCAGGAAGCGCTCTACCAGCGGATCTCCGACCTGCGCGATACGCTGCACTGCGCCGTATTGGTGGTATCACATGACCTGCACTGGGTAATGGCCAAAACCGACTCCGTGATCTGCCTGAATCAGCACGTTTGCTGCCACGGTCACCCGCAAACCGTGAGTACTGATCCCGCCTACCTGACCCTGTTCGGACAGCAGGCTGAAACCGCCTTGGCGCCCTATGTTCACGAACACGACCACGCCCACAGCATCGATGGCGATGTGATTGGTGGCGGAGCCTGCCAGCATGACTGATCTGCTACTTTACGCGTTGGCCGCCGGCATGATTCTGGTCGCCGCCACCGGCCCGCTCGGCACCATCATCGTCTGGCAGCGCATGGCTTATTACGGTGACACGTTGGCACACTCGGCATTGCTGGGGGTGGCGCTGGGCCTGATGCTGAACGTATCCATTGAATTGTCAGTGATCGGAGTGTGCGTACTGCTGGCGCTGGGGCTTGGCCCCCTGCACAAGGTCAGCGGCCACAATATGGACAGCTTGTTGGGCATTGCCGCCCACACCTCACTGGCACTGGGCCTGGTAGCGGTATCACTGCAATCGGGCAGCGGCATTGATCTGAACAGCTTTTTGTTCGGCGATATCTTTGCGGTGACCCGTCGCGACCTGGTCCTGCTGGCCTGCGTGGCGGGCGGCAGTCTGGCCGTGCTGCTGGCCAACTGGAATGCGCTGGTGGCGCTGGCGGCACACCGGGATCTGGCGCAGGTGGAAGGCCGCGCCGTGAATCGCCTTGAAATACTGCAAATGGTACTGATCGCCCTCGTGGTCGCCGTCGGCATGAAAATTGTCGGCGTGTTACTGATCAGCGCACTACTCATTATTCCCGCAACTGCCGCCGGCAGCCTCAGCCGCAGCCCAGAGGCGGTTGCGGCTGGCGCGACCGCACTGGGTATGATTTCTGTGATCGGAGGCATGATTTGCGCCCTGCAACTGGATATTCCCGCTGGGCCAGCTATTGTATTATTCGCTTCCCTGTTGTTTTTCGCGTCGGTCACACTGCGAAAAGCCCGCGCCAGTTAGATAGGGCCTAGCAGCTTGCATTAGCGGCATGTAAGTATTAACTTCCCGCTCCACAAATAAACATTATTCCAAAAGTGGCAAGTAGTGGTTACGGTTTGAAAAAGACGGCACAGTTGTTCCCGGATTTACCCCTGAAAGAGCGCCTGATTATCGCCTCCGAGCGTGATATTGCCCTCAATACGCTACCGGGCTCGCGCATTCAGCGGGTAGTGAAGGACGCCGGCTCCAGCAATATCTCGTCCATTCGCTACCACTACGGCGATATGGAAAAGCTGCAGGAAGCCGTTTTTTATTACCGCTACAAGGCGATTAACTACTACGCCGATATCATTATGCAGCGCTGGTCTGCCGAGGTACGGGATAAAACCACCGTTCAGCATTATGTGTTTGCGATTTTTGCGCCGCGCTGTTTGGTGATGTATCACACCTTGCCTGCGGCCTACTACTGCGGTTGCGCCGAACAGATGGAGATCCTCAATCCCAAGCGCATGGGCACCCAGGATCGCTATCCCTGGTTTACTCCACTGCGCAATGCCTTTTCCGATCTCTTTGTATTGCTGTCGCAATTGCTGGATGCCGATACCGCGCTGTACCGAATGCAACTCGTGGCACCACTCACGGCGGGCACACTGACCCGCCAGGAAACGCTCTTGCGCAAAGCCGCCGAGGCCGCCGACGGCATTCCCGCCGATGCCGTCGATCAGTTAATCAGCTTCCTGGAAGAACTGGTGGAATCGCTTGCCGCCAGCCTGCTGCGCGAGCAGTACCAACCCGTGCAGACCGATTTTCGGTCAGTGTTCGAGGATTTGCTGGCCATACCCCCGGAGTGGTTCATTGATAAAGATTGATCAAGACGCGAAGGCCTTCGTCGCACACCACAAGGCCCAGCCCATCGCCGAGCGCATGCTGCTCTCCATCGAGAAACAGGTGGCACTTTACGGCAAGGAAGGCGCGCGCATTGCCGGTATTCTGGAAAATGCCGGCACCCGCAATGGCGCCGCGGTGCAGCATTATTACGGCGACAAAGACAATCTTATTCACACGGCCTTTCTGTATCGCTACAAGGTCTTTAATGACTGGTGCCAGCACTACCTGACCGTTCTGGATGCGGCTAACAAGCCGCTCCCGCTGGCCAACCATCTGCTGCTTGGGGTAACCGGCGCCTGGGCCTTCGTCTGCAAGCATACCCTGCCGTACTGCTACCACGCAGGCTTTATCCAGAAGATGGGGCTCGACAATCCCGGTATCAGCGGCATCGCCGACGAGTTCAGCTGGAGCGGCCCGATGCGATTGCTGATTGACCGAACGTTGGCAGAGTTCTCACGAGAACTGGGCGACTCACTCACCGAACGCCGGATGCCACTCGGCGCCTTGCAGCTGGTGAGCTCCTGGGCAGCGAAAGAGCGTGAAATTCGTACCGGTTTGTCCGAAGGCAATGATGACACGGCGCCGGTGACCGCCGACATTGATCGCTTCACCATCGAATTGACAGAAACCCTCAGCGCGAACCTGCTCAGGGATAAGTACAAACCTTTTGCCAGCAGCCCATTGGAACTGCTGCACGAAACCGACACCCGATGCGGTGAACCGCAGTGGTGCTTTGAGCACGGCGCGGACGACTGAGGCCCTAACAGACGACAGTGCCGCTAGCGCAGTGCTTTAAAGGTCGGCAGCACACGATTGATCTGTTCGATGCTGATCGGTGCTTTCAGAATCCCTACAAAGTGCCCGTTAGGGTTGATCAGTGCGACATTACCGCTGTGATCAACCAGATAATTGTCACCGCCGCCCGGCACTTTGTTAAAGGGTGCACCCAAGCCCGTCGCAAAGCGGTGCACCTCCAGAAACTCACCGGTCACACCGCGAAAATCCTTATGGAAAAACGCCAGGTACTGGCTTAGCTGACTGACGGTATCGCGCGCCGGATCAACGCTGGCCAGCACAATACGTGTTTGCGCCTGCTTCTCCGGAGTCAGTTGATCATAGTACTGCTTGAGCAGCGCCAAGGTCGTCGGACAGATATCGGGGCAAAAGGTGTAACCGAAAAAGACGATATCCCACTGGCCTTCGAACCAGCTCGCATCGATCGTCTCACCTAGATCGTTAGACAATGAGAACTCAGGAAGCTTGCGCGCTTTTTCAAACAGCAGGGCGCCATTGGCCTGCAGCTCTTCTGGACTCAATACGCGCTCGCGGGTAAAGGCCCAAAAAAAGCCACCGACAAACAGCGTTGCCAGTACCACGATGGTCACCACCGTGATCTGGATGCCGCGTTTGCGCTCGTTGCTCACTTCTTCAAAAGGTTCCGGATAGGCCACATCAGGCTCCCAACTCGTAGACCGTAACGGCTGGCAATAAATAGTGGTCGGCCAGCATGATGACAAAAATCGCCAACAGGTAAATCAGCGAATACTTAAAGGTTTCCATCGGTGCATTGGGGTTTTTACCGCGCATCAACACAATGGCCCAATAGATAAAGCCGGCCCCCAACACCACCGCACCTAACAGGTAAAGTGAGCCGCTCATACCCGTAGCGAAGGGCATCAGCGACACGGCGAACAGAATCAGTGTATAGAGCAAAATTTGCAGAGCGGTATATTTAACACCGTGAGTCACCGGCAGCATCGGAATATCCACCTTGGCGTACTCTTCCTTGCGCGCGATCGCCAGCGCCCAGAAGTGGGGAGGTGTCCAGGCAAAGATAATCAGAACCAGCAGCAGGGCGTGTCCGTGAATCTCGCCGGTGACCGCCGTCCAGCCCAAAAGGGGCGGGGCTGCACCAGCCAGACCGCCGATCACAATATTCTGTGGCGTAGCACGCTTGAGCCAGAGCGTGTAAACCACTGCGTAACCTAACAACGAGGCCAGGGTCAGCCAGGCCGTTAGCGCATTAATCTTGATCAGCAGCATGGCCATACCCGCCACACCCAGCACCAGCGCAAAGATCGAAGCGTGCAGGGTATCAATACGACCCTGCGCGACCGGGCGGTTTTGGGTCCGCGACATCACAAGATCAATGCGACGATCCACAAGATGGTTCACCGCGGCGGCCGAGGCAGCACATAAGCCGATGCCGAGATTGCCGTAGAGCAACACCTCCCAGGGCACCATGCCTGGCACTGCCATAAACATACCGATCATGGCGGTGACCAGCATCAGGTAAACCACATTGGGTTTACACATTTCGTAGTAGTCTCGCCAAGTGGCGCGGCCCTTGGCCGGGCTGTCAGTCACGATCTTGCTCCACTCTCTTGTTCAGTCGACTCTGCCGTGCGCAGGCCATAGTTGAGGGTCACCATGGTGAGTAACAGCAGCGCGCCACCCAGGTTATGCGACACGGTAACCCAAAGGGGGAATTTTAGCAGAATGTTGCCCAGCCCCAGACAAACCTGCAGGGCGAGAACGCTCACCACGACAACCGACATGGTGCGTAGCGGTTGCGGGCCGGCGCGGCGCAGACGCCAGGCCAAAACCAATAGCACTGCAGTGGTGATAATGGCGCCGATGCGATGCGAGAAATGAATTGCCACCCTCGCGGCATTATCCATTGTACCGCCGAGATAGTTTGGGCCAATGTGCTGGGTAATATTGAAACCCTCGGCAAAATCCATGTCAGGCAACCATTCATTCTGGCAGGTCGGCAGGTCGGGGCAGGCGACCGCCGCATAATTCGAAGTGGTCCAACCGCCCAGGGCAATCTGGGCAATCACCACGAACAATGCCGCCAGCGCGAAGGGCTTCAGGGACTGGACAGCACCCATACTGTGCGCCCGGATCTGCCAGCGTTGATTGCGCAGACGCAGGGCCAACAGCCAGAGCAGGGCAAATACGGTAAAACCGCCGAGCAGGTGGGCGGTAACGACTTGCGGCCACAACTTGAGGGTGACCGTCCACATGCCGAACAGGCCCTGCAGGATCAAAAAGCCCGCGATAAAGGCCGGCAGCTTGACCGGCTGCGACGGGGAGGTCCCGGTCTTGATCGCCAGCCAGGCGAGCCAGCCGAAATAGGCGGCAACCATCTTCCACAAATAGGGATCGAGACCGTCGCCATAAATAATGCGCGCCACCGTACCCAAGAATAGTACCGCGAGCAGGGCCACCGTGCCTTTCCAGGGTGTGCTTTCGGGCCGATGCTTCAGACTCAAACCAAAAATAATCAGCCCGAGCAGCCCCAGGCTTGAGGCAAACAGACGGTGTACCTGTTCTGGCCAGGTTTTGTCGGTTTCTACTGGCGTCGCCTCAAAATCCGGATGGGCATTGGCGGCAGCAATTTCTTCGTGGGAATCCGGCCACAGCACATGGCCGTAGCAGGTTGGCCAGTCCGGGCAACCAAGACCTGCGTCAACCAGTCGCGTGAAGGCGCCAAGGCCCACGACCACCACCGCCAAGGCGCAGGCCAGCAAGGTTAGGCGATAGCCCGGTTTCGTTTGATTCGTGCCCTTATTCACAGAGTGTGTCTCCCCAACAAACCCGTTAGCGAAGCAAACGCTTCATATCCTTGATAACCAGTTTGCCCGTGCTGGTCAGCGTGTCCTGCTCCAGATCCGGCAGTTGGTAAAACATCATGACCCAGCCCTTGGGGTCAACCACGTAAAAGCCTCGCGCCTCGTCTTCCAAGGGTAACGTGGACTCGCGGTAGGCCGTACGGTCGATAAACGCCGGGGTCAGTTTTTCATGTTCATCAATCAACAGCTTGTCGAGACCGGCACTGAATTCAGACGAGGTGTTCAGATACATGCGCGATACGCGCCCCATCTTTTTACCCAGCGCCGTGTGGGTCTGACGCGTCAAGTAGAGCATGGCTTCGCAGGTGCTTTCGCAGTATTCATCGCCAACCACCACAAACTGCCATTGGGAATCCATTTGATTAAACTGCACCGGCTCGCCATTGCGGTGCACGGGCTTTAATTCGCTGATCGCCAGCGGCGGTTGAATCAGGGTGCCGTTGTTGACGGTACCCAGCGCCAGCATGTCACGGTTGGCCATCTGGTAAACCAGTGTCGACAGGGCAATCACCAGCAGCGGTATGCCGATGATCAGGGAAAACACCAACTTGGGTGAACTATTGTCAGGATTGCTCACGCAGATCTCCTTGGGATCGATTCTGATGCCACAGTCGCCAGGCAAATAGGGCGATAATAACGACCGCCATGCCAAACCACTGAACGGCATAGCCCGTGTGTTTTTCTGGCGGCATGTTAACCGCACTGTAGGTCTGTTCAAACATGCCCGGCTGGCCGCGCTCCAAACGCAGCAAGAGGTCGGGCAGGGTAGTGCCCAGTTCGCGTTCGGCACGCTCGGTGGTCAGCCACTGCAAGCGCTTGGGCCAGTCGCTCGTTGAGGCTTCTTCGCCCAGGCTAAATCCACTGGCGCTGCCGCTGTCGATAACGCCACTCAGGCTGATTTCGCCGCCCGGCGTCTCAATACTCGGTAATTCGCGTCTACCACGGTCACCGGGCACCCAGCCGCGATGCACCAACACGGTTTCTCCATTGGTCAGTACGAAGGGGCTGACCACTTCAAAGCCATAACGACCCTGATAGATACGATTCTCCAGCAGCCAATAGCGCTCGCTGTCGAACTGGCCTCGCACAGTGACCGCTCGAAATTCCGGCAGGTCACCTTTAACACTGTGAATTGCCAGCGGTGGCAAGGCCTGCTGCTGCGCTTGCCGGACGAGGACTTCGCGCTTGTCAGCAGCGCGCTCCAATTGCCAGAAGCCCAGCGTCAGCAAAACCGGCAACACCGCAGCGACCAGCAGGGCCAGCGGCCAATTGCTTTGCCAGAGACTGCGCCTCATCGGTTCTCCCCACTGATGGGCGATTGTGTATACTGCCCGCTTTCAACCGGGGGTATTATCGCCATGGGGCTCAAAATTGCCATTGCCATCCTGTTTATCGGCGTCGTCATCAGTCTGTTTTCGGGTTTGACCTTTCTGGTTAAAGATCAGGGCGACGGTAAAAAACGTCAGTGGGTGGCCCTGGGTGTTCGCGTCCTGCTCGCTGGCAGTATGCTGGCCCTTATTGCCTATGGCATTCAGACCGGGCAACTGGAGTTTGGTGCGCCTTGGGACCGGCATAAGATGCTGCCGGTTGGGGAGTAACTAGTAACCATAGTAACTACCCCTCTCCATTTGCCGCTCCGTCATTGCGAGCAAAGCGAATCAATCTCCGGAGTCTGGCAGTGTCGTTTTGAGTTTGCTTCGTCGCTGCGCTTCTCGCAATGACGGGGTATTGAAAGAAACTCTCTCCACACAAACCTTCCCCAAACAAACAAAGGCCCAAACACTTTCGCGTCTGGGCCCTGTCGAAACTACCAGTGAAGTCGTGGCTTAGAAGATATAAACCACCAGCATCAGGAAGATCCACACCACGTCAACAAAGTGCCAGTACCAGCTCGCCGCGGCGAAACCGAAGTGGTCGTCTTTGGTGAAGTGACCTTTGGTCACGCTGCGGATCAGCTGGATCAACAGCATCACCATACCCATTGCCACGTGGAAGCCGTGGAAGCCGGTCAGCATGAAGAAGGTCGTGCCGTAAACACCGGTTTCCAGTGTCAGGCCGTAGTGGGCATAGGCTTCGTAGTACTCGAGCAACTGCAGGCCAACAAACACGATACCCAGCAACACAGTCACGGTCAGCCACTGGTGGAACTTCTTGCGGTTGTCGTGCAGCAGGGCATGGTGCGCCCAGTGAACGGTCACGGAAGAGGTCAGCAGAATCACGGTATTGTAGAAGGGCAGCCACTTGAACATTTCACCGAAGCCGGGGAAAGCCATGCTGCGCTCGGGACCGGAGAACTCACCGTTGTTGGCCATGACCTGATTGGCCACACCACCGATCGCATCCTGCGGCGTCTGCATCAGCGGCCAGCTGTAGGAGAAGTCTCCCCACAACAGGTAGTTGGAACGTCCGGCGTCGCCTTCACCGGCCAGCCACGGAGCGGCAAACCAGCGGATGTAAAACAGCGCCAGGAAGAAGGCGAAGAAGAACATCACCTCGGAAAAGATAAACCACTGCATGCCGATCACGTAGGATCGCTTCAGCTGGGCGCTGTTTTTGCCCGCCAGGTGTTCCTTGATGGCGGTGCCGAACCACACCCACAGGGTTGCTGCAAAGAAGACCAGACCCACCCAGAAAATAAACCAGGAATTCGTGGACTCGTTAGGATCGCCAAAGGTGCGGTCATTGATGCCGCTGGCAGCACCGAAGATGGTCAGCA
>JBFKXO010000004.1:0-30326 GCA_041638115.1 Litorivivens sp.
ATACCCGTCACCCCCAGGTGCTCGCGACCATGTGCAGTTCACTGCACTATATGTCAGCCGGACGATTTGAGCTGGGGCTGGCGCGCGGTGTAGCCATTCGCAATCAACTGATGGGCCTGGAGCCGGTGACCAATGCCCAGATCGTGGATGGTTTGAAGATCTTGCGCAGCCTGTGGAAAGGCGAATCCGTTGCGGGATACGACGGTCCTATGGGGAACCTGCCCTACCTCAAAAGCGGGGATTGGCTTAATGCTGATATTCCGATCCATTTTGTAGGCTTTGGTCCGAAAAGCCTGCGTTTCGCAGGGCAGCACTTTAACGGCGTGCATTTGCATACCTTTATCACCCCCGAGGGCATGCGCCGGGCTCGCCAGCTGGTGGACGAGGGGGCAGAAAAGGCGGGGCGGGAAACTCCGGTAAAACTCTGCAGTGTAATGGCCACACTGATCAATCCGAGTCGGGAGGAGTACCTGCGCAAAGTGGTCGGCCGGATGGCGACCTATATGCAGGCGCCCGGCTACGCGGAGATGCTGGTTGCACTCAACGGCTGGGATGAAAGCGTGATTGAATCCTTCCGCAAGCAGCCCGTGGTGGCCAATATGCTCGGCAGCATCGACAGTGTGGCGACGCTGGAACAGCTCGAGGAAATTGCAACGCTGATCCCTGAGGAGTGGGTATCTGCGGCGGCGATGGGTAGCGAGGCAGAGTGCGCGAAGCGATTGCGCGACGAACTCAGCTATGGCGCTGACGAAGTCTGTATACACGCGTCTACCCCGGATGAATTTGCCGGTGTGCTCGATCACTACCGACAATTGAAATAAACAATATAGTAAGCCAACAACTTTGAGTAAGCCTATGCTGGATATCATTACCCATCCCGACAAAATCACGCCTGAATGGCTCACTGAGGCCTTGAAAACCTCGGACCAACGGCTGTCTGTTCGCGTGATTGACTGCGACTATGAAATTATTGGCACCGGGAAAATGGGCGATAACGCGCGCTTTACCCTGCGCTATGAGGGTTCCGGTGCCAGTGCGCCCGAGTCCGTCATTATCAAATTTCCAGCCGCAGATGAAACCGCGCGGGCCATGGCGGGCATGCAGGGCGCCTATTACAACGAGGTGATGTTCTACCGCCATCTGGCCTCGCGCACGAGCATGCGCACCCCGAAAATCTACGCGAATATCATCAGTGAAGACCGCTTGCTGTTTAACACGGTGATGGAAGATATGAGCCCGGCGGCCCCCGGTAATCAGCTGGTAGGTGCAACGAAAGAGCAAACCCGGGTTGCCCTGCGTGAAGCCGCCAAACTGGCAGCCGCGTTTTATGGGGATGAAACGCTCGGCGATTACGATCATGTGCTGAGTCAGGCCCGCACCGACGGTGGTGCGCTGGCGCAAGACTTTCTCAAGCAAAGCTGGCCGACCTTTCAAGAGCGTTTCGGCCACGGTGTGAACGCCGAATGTTTGGCCTTTGCCGAACGCTATATCGACAATCACGCTCACTTCGCGACCCGTTTCAAAGGCCCAAAGACATTAGCTCACGGCGACTTTCGCAGCGAGAATATCCTGTTTCATGATGATCAGGCCTGCACGGTAGATTGGCAGACTACGATGGAAACCAGCCCATTGGCCGATGCGGCCTATTTTTTGGGCGGTAGTGTCGAGATTGCAGACCGGCGTCAGTGGGAGAAAGAACTGGTGGCGGAATACGGCGATCACCTGGCAGCGCTTGGGATTCCGCTGGGATTCGACGAGTGTTGGGCCCAGTATCGCGAGCAGAGTATGCACGGGCTGATGATCACCATACTCGGTGCCAGCTTTTCCTCTCCGGAAGAGAGAGGGGATGCCATGTTTCTGGCTATGATCCAGCGCCATCTGCAGCATTGCGTGGATCTGGATGCCGCAGAATTTCTGAGTTGAGGTAATCCAGCGGTAACCCACGGTGCCGGTTGGTTGTCGATAGAATCGGGTGTTTTCGTCAACACTGTGACTTTACGTAAAAATTAGAAGAGGGATGTTATGTCTGACCAAGCCAATAACCCGGCCCTAACGCAGGGCATCACTATGCCAGATCTGTTGATCGAGGGTCTTAACCGTTATAACGACCGTCCCTGCCTGTTTATGGGAGATGACCAGATACTGACCTACGCCGATATGCGCGCCATGGTCAGTCGCCTGATGCAGGCGCTGGCGTCACTGGGTCTTGGCAAGGGTACCCGTGCGGCGATTCTGTCAGGCAATCGTCCCGAGGTACTGGCTAATACCGCGGCGATGTCGATCTCCGGTTTTGTCGGTACGCCTTTGCATCCGTTGGGCTCGCTCGACGATCACGCCTACGTGCTGGAAGATGCGGAAATCGACGTGCTGATTTTCGACCCGGCCCTGTTTTCGGAAGTCGCTGCAGCCTTGAAAGAGAAGGTGCCGACGATCAAACATTTTATCGGCTTTGGGCCGAACGACATCGGTGAAGATTATCTGGCCCTGGCGGAAAAATTTGAGCCCAAGCCACTGGTGAAAGCAGATATCACACCGGATGATCTGGGTTCTATCAATTACACCGGCGGCACCACAGGCAAGCCCAAAGGCGTGATGTCGACCCATCGCGGCACCGCCTGCATGGCGATGATTCAGGCGGCGGAATGGGAATTTCCCGAAGAGCTGCGCATGCTGATGGCCACGCCGCTGTCTCATGCGGCCTCGGCGTTTTTTGTGCCGGTATTGCAGAAGGGCGGAGCCTTTTACGTATTGCCCGGTTTTTCGCCCGACCTGTTTTTTGACTGGGTAGAAAAATACAAAATCACCGCCACTATGCTGGTGCCCGTTATGCTTTACATCTTGTTGGATTCGCCGCGCGCAGCCACGGCCGATATGTCCAGCATGGGTACCATTTTCTACGGCGCGTCACCGATGAGTCCGGCCCGCCTGCAGGAAGGCATCGAAAAGTGGGGGCAGATTTTCTACCAATTCTTCGGTCAATCCGAAGCGCCGATGGTGCTGACCAATCTAGCCAAGAAAGATCACGATCTGAGCAAGCCCGAACGTCTGGCGTCCTGTGGTCGCCCGGCACCCTGGATTCACCTGTCGCTGCTGGATGATAACAACCAACCGGTGCCTCAGGGTGAACCCGGTGAAATCTGCGTGCGCGGTCCGCTGGTGATGAAGGGATATAAAGGTCTGCCGGAACAGACAGAAGAGGCCTTTGCTGGCGGGTGGTTGCACACAGGCGATATTGGCCGCTTTGATGACGAAGGTTTTCTTTACATCGTTGACCGCAAAAAAGACATGATTGTTACCGGCGGCTTCAATGTATTCCCGAAAGAGGTGGAGGACGCCTTGTCCGGGCATGATGTCGTGGCGCAAGTGGCGGTAGTTGGTGTGCCGGACGAGCGCTGGGGGGAATCTGTCAAGGCGGTGGTGGTGCTTAAACCGGGTGTGGAAGGCAGTGATGAGCTGGCTGCCGCGCTGTCGGAGCACGTGAAGAAAGCCAAGGGTTCGGTTCAGGCACCGAAGTCAGTCGACTTTGTGCAAAGCCTGCCCATGACGCCGGTGGGTAAGCCGGACAAGAAAGCGCTAAAAGCCCAATATTGGGGAGATGCCAAGCGCGGCGTTCAGTAAGCGCGCTGTTATGTCGCCCCGCTCAGGTTTTTGAGCGGGGTCGGTCGTGCGTGAGTTAGCCGGCGAGCAGTCGGGTGCTGCAGGAAATTTGACCAGCGATGCACATCTGGCTGCCTTGGCGATAGAGAACGGTGCGACACTTTTTTCAGCAGATAATGATTTCAAGCGTTTCGCCGGTCTCAACCATAGCAATCCATTGGCAAGCGATATCCACAAATCTGCCCTTTCTTATTAGTCTTCAAAAAACTTCCAGTGGCGGCTCATTCAACAAGGCCAACTGTTCCCGCAACTCCAGAATATGCTCCGCCCAATAGCGCTCGGTATTAAACCAGGGAAAAGTGCGGGGGAAGGCTGGGTCACTCCAGCGGCGGGCCAACCAAGCGCTGTAATGCATAATGCGCAGTGTGCGCAGCGCTTCAACCAGGGGTAACTCGCGTGGGTTGAAATCGCTGAATTCGTTATAGCCCTCGACCAGCTCTGATAGCTGACGCTGCTGCTGATCGCGGCTGCCCGAGAGAAACATCCAGATATCCTGGATCGCCGGCGCCATGCGGCTGTCGTCCAGATCGACAAAGTGCACCTCATCGCCGCGCCATAAAATATTGCCCACGTGGCAATCGCCATGGACTCGCTGCAGGGCGGGTTTCACTTCGTCAAAACGTTGGCGAATGCGGTAGAGAAGATCCCGGGTAAGCGTTTCATAGGCGTTGCGCAATTCGCTGGGGATAAAGTGCTGCAGCAGGAAGGCGGCACTGCTGTCGCCGAAGGTCGCGGTCGACAGTTCGGGCCGATGGGTAAAATTTTCCAGTCGTGCGACGTTGTGGATGCGTCCCGCCAGACGGCCCAGCTGAAACAGGCTGTCCAGATCATCCAGTGCGGGCGCGTGGCCACCACGTCGGGGGTAGATGGAAAAACGGTAGCCGTTGAAGGTAAACAGGGTATCGCCGTCGGGGTTTTTCCAGGGCGGTACTACCGGGATTTCGGCGTCGAACAGTTGCCAACTGAAATGATGTTCTTCGAGGATTTGTTGATCGCTCCAGCGTTCGGGCCGGTAAAACTTGGCGATCAACGGTTCGCCATCTTCGATACCAATCTGGTAGACCCGATTCTCGTAGCTGTTCAAGGGCAGGATGCGAAGATCCGAGAGAACGCCAAGGCTCTCAACCGCATCGATCACCATGTCGGGTGTCAGGGCTTCGTAGGGGTGTGGGTTTTCATCTTCACGCATACGATAGCTCCGATACAGCGTTGTCAGGGAGTTCGCGCCAGGCAACACACTGCTACGTGGCTGGCGCCAGCCCTGCGCAGTATAGCGGCGAGGATATTGGCTGTCGCGCCTGTGGTGAGAACATCGTCGACCAGTGCGACACGGCGTCCCTTAATGGCTTCAGGGCGGGTAAGGACAAAAGCGCCGGCCAGGTTTTTGCGACGGGCGCTGGCGCTGAGCCCCTGTTGTGGAGGAGTTGCTTTGCGCCGACGCAAGATATCGGCGACCGGTATGCCTGATGCGGCGCTCCAGTGGGCTGCGATGTCGGCGGTTTGGTTGTAGCCTCGCCGCAACCGGCGCCACCAATGCATGGGTACCGGGACAAGCAGTTCAGCGTTAAGTGGTGCCATCCGTGGGTAGGCCAGCTCGTTCAGTAGAGCGCCGGCGGCGCGATCGCCGTGGTATTTAAAGCGACTGATCAGTGTGTCGATGGGGAAAGTGTATTCCCAGGTAGCAGTACAGCTTTCAAAGTGCGGCGGCTTTTTCAGGCAGTGACCGCAAACGCCCTGCCGGGCCAGAGGTAGGGCGCAGCGCAGACAATGGGGACCAAGCCAGGGAAGATCCTGTTCGCAGTGGCGGCAGATTTCCAGTGACCGCCGCGTTGGCGCGAGGCAGAGTTGGCAGTTCGCGGGAAAAAGCTTGTAAGACAGGTGTTTAATTGAGCTGTTAACCATTTGCGTCCCTGCAGGTTGACAGATAAAATGCGAGGCTTGTTTGTCATAAACACCCACAGGATACGCCATGAGCACCCCGATTCGCCACGACTGGACCCACGCCGAAGTTAAAGCCCTGTTTGAGCTGCCCTTCAATGATCTGCTGTTCAAGGCGCAGAGCGTTCACCGTGAATTCTTTGATCCGAATCAGGTGCAGGTGAGCACCCTGCTCTCCATCAAAACCGGCGCCTGTCCGGAAGATTGCAAATACTGCCCCCAGAGCAACCGCTACGACACCGGTCTGGAGCAGGAGAAACTGATGGAGGTGGAAAAGGTGCTGGCCGAGGCCCGCGCCGCCAAGGCCACCGGTGCCAGCCGCTTCTGCATGGGCGCGGCCTGGCGCTCGCCCAAAAAGAAAGATATGCCCTACGTGACGGCTATGGTCAAAGGGGTAAAGGAACTGGGTCTTGAGACGTGCATGACCCTCGGCATGCTCAGCGAGGAGCAAGCTGAAGAGCTGGCCGAGGCCGGTCTCGACTACTACAACCACAACCTTGATACTTCGCCCGAGTTCTATGGCGAAATCATTACCACCCGTACCTATCAGCATCGGCTGGATACCCTGAGCAATGTGCGCAAGGCCGGTCTGAAGGTCTGCAGCGGCGGTATCGTGGGGATGGGCGAAAGCGTGCGTGATCGCGCCGGCCTGCTGATTCAGCTGGCCAATCTGCCTGAGCACCCGGAAAGTGTGCCGATCAATATGCTGGTGCGCGTGGAAGGCACGCCACTGGCTGAAGAGGCTGATCTCGACCCCTTCGATTTTATCCGTACCATCGCCGTGGCTCGCATTTTGATGCCCGCTTCTCACGTGCGCCTGTCGGCTGGCCGTGAAGAAATGAACGAGCAGATGCATGCGCTGGCCTATTTTGCCGGTGCCAACTCGATTTTCTACGGCGAGAAGCTGCTGACCACGCCGAACCCAGAGGCCAACAAGGATCTCAAACTGTTTGATCGCCTCGGCATCAAGCCGGAAGAGCGCGACGAGCAGTACTGCGAAGACGAGCAGGAAGCGGCCCTGCAGGCCAAGGTGGAGCAGGCGCGCAACGACCAGTTCTTTTACGACGCTACCGCCTGATCCGTCGGTCTTATTTCTGACACGGAACCCCCGTGACCCATCCGCTTGAACACACCTTGGCTGCGGCGCTAACAGAGCGCCGCGAGCTGCATCGTTATCGCGTACGCCGGACGCTGGACAGTGCCACCGGCGCGACCGCGCGTGTCGACGGCAAAGACTTTCTGCTGTTTTGCAGCAATGATTATCTCGGGCTGGCCAATCATCCTGCTTTGGTCGCGGCCATGAAAAACGCTGTCGACCAAGTGGGTGTGGGTAGCGGTGCGTCCCATCTGGTCTGTGGCCATTCCCGTTGTCATCACGCCTTGGAAGATCGCCTTGCCGAGCTGACCGGGCGTGATCGGGCGCTGCTGTTCTCCACCGGCTATATGGCCAATCTGGGGGTGATTGCCGCACTGGTCGGGCGGGGTGATGCGGTATTTGAGGACCGCTTGAATCACGCGTCCCTCCTCGATGGTGGCTTGCTCAGCGGTGCCCGCTTTCAGCGCTTTGCCCACAACGATGTGCAGGATCTTGAAAGGCGCCTGAAGAAAACCGAGTCCGGTCGAAAGCTGGTGGTCGTTGATCACGTCTTCAGTATGGATGGCGATCAGGCGCCGCTGGCAGCCTTGGCCGTTACTTGCCGCGAGAACGAGGCTTGGTTGATGGCCGACGATGCTCACGGTTTTGGCGTGTCGGGTGAGCGTGGCGCGGGCTGTGCGGATGCTTTTTCTCAGGATGAACTGCCGATTCTGATGGCTACGCTGGGCAAAGCCATCGGCGGCTTTGGCGCGTTTGTGGCGGGTAGCGAGGCCTTGATTGAGAGCTTGATTCAATTCGCTCGCCCCTATATCTACACCACCGCCATGCCACCCGCCGTTGCAGCTGCCAATCTGGCCGCGCTGGAACTGCTCGAAAGTGAACGTTGGCGCCGCGAAAAACTCCAAACCCTGATTCAGCGTTTTCGGCAGGGCGCCGAGCAGCTGGGTCTGCCCTTGATGGCTTCTGACACGGCTATTCAGCCGCTGCAGGTTGGTCCGGATGATCAGGCGCTGGCCATGAGCCGGGCACTGGAAGAAAAAGGCATTCTGGTCTCGGCGATTCGCCCGCCGACCGTGCCGGAAGGAACCTCTCGACTGCGCATTACCCTCAGTGCTGCCCACAGCGAAGCGCAGGTGGATCAGCTGCTTGATGCACTCGAAACCGTTGCTCGAGATTCAGGATCGAACGCGTAATGCTGTATCGGGAGCGACTGCCCGCGCGACAGGGCGATGTGGAGTTGGTGCTGCTCCATGGCTGGGGTTCCAGCAGTGCCTGCTGGCGCGGCGCACTGCCGCGGTTGCGCCAACACTTTAACGTCACGCTGGTCGATCTTCCCGGCCATGGCCGCAGTTCAGGCTATGTTTCCACCTACGAACAATTTACTCGTGAACTGCTCGAACAACTGCCGACGCAGGCGATTTATCTGGGCTGGTCATTGGGTGGGATGATCGCGACGCGTATTGCGGCGGATTTTCCTGAACGCGTCAGTGCGCTCGTCACCGTTGCAAGCAGTCCGAGCTTTATCCGGCGGGACGGTTGGGAGTCAGCCATGCCGGCGGCGACCTTTGAAGATTTTCTAACCCGATTTCAACAAAACCCCGCGCGCGGGTTAAAGCGTTTTGATTTGCTTCAAGGTGGTGTTGCTCGCAGCGAACTGGGCAATCCTGAAACGCAGTACGATTTGCTGCGCTGGTTGGCTGATCTGGATAACCGACAAGGTATAAAACAGTTGAGTTGCTCAAGCGTGTTTTTATTCGGGAAAAACGACGGACTGGTTCCAGTACAAGTGTCGCAGCAGATAGCTCCGCCAGAGAATGTTCGCGTTTTTTCGGACAGTGGCCACCAGCCCTTTCTGGAAGAGCCTGACGCCTTTTGGTCGGCGGTGGTGGATTTTTGTCAGCGACACAGTAATCAGTCGGTCGCAGCGCAACACTACCTCGACAAGCAGAAAGTTGCGGCTTCATTTAGTCGCGCTGCCGAAAGTTATGATGGCGTAGCGGATTTACAGCGCCGGGTTGCTGATCACCTGACGGGTAAGCTTAGTGGGCCCTCCTCATTGACTCTCGATCTCGGTACGGGAACGGGGTATAGCTTGCCCGCGCTGAATAGCCATTCCGATACCGTGATCGCCATGGATCTCGCCGAAGGCATGTTGAACTACGCCCGCGCTCAGGAAGCGAGGCGGGCCGATGGCTGGGTCTGTGGGGATGCCGAAGATCTGCCCCTGGCCGACGACAGCGTCAGTGTGATTTTTTCGTCGCTGGCGGTGCAGTGGTGCGAAAATATCGCAGCGGTATTTGCCGAAGCCTATCGCGTGCTGCAACCGGGCGGCACGATGCTGCTGAGTACGCTCGGGCCGGCCACATTGTTTGAATTACGTGAGGCGGGTAAAGCGGCGGATGACGCCACCCACGTCAATCGCTTTCTGCCGCGCAACCTACTGGAGCAAGGTATTGAGCGCAGTGGCCTGCAACTGCGGGAATGGGAGGAAAGCACTGAAGTGCTGGAATACCAGGCCCTGCGCGAGTTGATGAATGAACTAAAAAGCCTCGGTGCCCACAACGTCAACAGTGATCGGGGGATGATGGGTAAGCAGGCAATGAAGCGCTTTATTGCGGCCTATGAGAGCTTTCGACAGCCCAATGGCAAACTGCCCGCCAGCTATCAGGTGTGGTACCTCACCTTGCAGAAGCCATACGATCAAGCAAAGAGTTGATGACAATGGGAAAGAAATTTTTTGTTGCGGGTACGGATACAGAAATCGGCAAAACCACCATCGCCTGTGGTCTGCTCGAAAAAGCCAATCAACAGGGTTTGCGAACTCTCGGGCTGAAACCGGTCGCCGCTGGTGCTGAGTCCACTCCGGAAGGCTTGCGCAACGATGACGCGCTAGCGTTGATGCACAGCGCCAGTATCGACCTCAGCTATGAAGAGGTTAATCCGGTACTGTTTCAACCACCTATTGCGCCCCACATTGCTGCCCAGCAGGCTGGCAAGCGGCTGACCGTTTCCCAACTCGCCGGTTTTTGCCGAGGCGCGTTGATGACAGCCAGCGACTTTGCACTGGTAGAAGGCGCCGGTGGCTGGCGTGTGCCCCTGAGTGGTCGCGAGACTCTGGCCGGACTTGCGGTTGAATTGCAGCTGCCGGTGATTCTGGTGGTCGGCATGAAACTCGGGTGCCTCAACCACGCCCTCCTGACCGCGGAAGCGATTCGTCGTGATGGCCTGCCGCTGGCGGGTTGGGTCGCTAACCGTGTCGACCCCGATATGTCCTGTTTTGACGAGAATGTCGAAACCCTGAAGCAGTTTCTACCGGCGCCCTGTTTGGGCGTGGTGCCCCATTTGCCGGGTGTGAACCCAGCGGAACTGGCGGAGCATCTGGATATCTCGCCCCTCGTTTGATTGCCGCGTGATAAGCACTATTTAGATGGCGGGCTTTACGCCTGCGTCGGGACAATGTTTACTCTGCATATTTTGCAGAACCCTCACCGGGAAAACGTGTTCAGGAGCGGCTATGAGTTTCGACGCTATCCAACCTACCCATGAAGTCACCAATCAGGCTTCCCCCCTCGAAAATCACAATCTTTACCTGGGGGATCAGGCCCTGCGGGAAGCCGTGCTGGCTCAGGCTCCCGGTGCCGATGAGACCCTAGTGGATTACGGTGCCTTGTGTGGTCTGCCGGAGTTTATCGAATTGGGGTTTCAGGCCAATGCCCACAAGCCGGTGCTGCACACCCACGACCGCTTTGGTCACCGGCTGGATCAAATCGAATTTCACCCCAGCTATCACGCCTTGATGGATCAGGCCTATCAGGCGGGTTTGCACAGTGAGCCGTGGACCGGTGGCAGCCATGCGGCGCGGGCAGCGAAGTATTACCTTCATGCGCAGGTGGAGGCGGCTCACGGCTGCCCGGTTACCATGACCTTCGCCTCTGTTCCAACCTTTCAATTGAATCCCGTACTTGCTGAACGCTGGCTGCCCAAGGTCTTGGCCAATGCATACGATCCGCGCAATGTGCACTACAGCGAAAAATCGGCGCTGACCATCGGCATGGGGATGACGGAAAAACAGGGCGGCAGCGATGTGCGGGCGAACACGACGAAGGCGACGCTGATCGGTGAGGTAGAAGGCTGCACGGCTTATTCTTTAGTTGGTCATAAGTGGTTTTTGTCTGCGCCTATGTGCGATGCCTTTTTGGTGCTGGCACAAACTGATAAAGGCATCAGCTGTTTTCTGGTGCCGCGCTGGCACCCGGAGGGCCATAAAAACCCGCTCGAAATTCAACGCCTGAAAGACAAGATGGGCAACGTTGCCAATGCTTCGTCAGAGGTGGAATTTCGCGGCGCGTTGGGTTGGTTGGTCGGTGAGCCCGGGCGTGGTGTGCCAGCGATAATACAAGTGGTGGCGATGACCCGCTTTGATTGCATGATCGGTTCCAGTGCTGGCCAACGTCAGGCGGTGGTGCAGGCTGCTCATCACGCTACCCAGCGCGAAGCCTTCGGCAAGCGCTTAATTGACCAGCCCATCATGCGCAATGTGATTGCCGATCTGCAGCTCGAAGTTGAAGGTTCCCTGGCGATGACATTCCGCATGGCGAAAGCGCTGGATAGCGGCAGCGAACAGGATCAGCTGTTGCTGCGTCTTGGCACGGCCGTTGGCAAATACTGGATCTGCAAACGCACTGCCCAACATGCCTACGAAGCCATGGAGTGCATCGGCGGCAATGGCGTGATGGAAAACTGCATTATGCCGCGCCTGTATCGTGAGGCACCGATCAACGCGATCTGGGAGGGCTCCGGCAATATACAGGCGCTGGATGTGCGCCGCGCTATGCAGCGCAGCCCGGAAGTGGTCGATGCCTGGATGGCTGAACTGCTGACGACGGCGAATGTTGATCCGCGTCAGGATGCGATCGTTGAAAACCTCAAACATGAATTGGCTAGTTCAGAAGAGGGCTCTGCGCGCCGGCTGGCCGAACTGTTGGGGTTGAGCCTGCAGGGTTCGCTGCTGCTCAGAGGGCAAAATCCGGCGATTGCCGAGGCCTTTCTGGCGGGGCGCTGTGCCGCTCCCAGTCATCATTTTGGCGCGTTACCGGCCGGATTGACGCTGGATTTGTTGATCGATCGCGCCAATCCGCACGTATACGAGTAAGCCCTTATTCCTCTAACATATTGAATTTAAAGGTGTAAAACCCGGTTTTTGTGAATTTGGCGGCAAACATCTTGCAATGTTGACGGTGATTTGC
The DNA here is from genome assembly GCA_041638115.1 of Litorivivens sp. GTDB lineage: Bacteria > Pseudomonadota > Gammaproteobacteria > Pseudomonadales > Spongiibacteraceae > Litorivivens. The sequence goes on from JBFKXO010000004.1 coordinate 11,938, forward strand.
CTAATATACTCGCCGTCAACATTGGCGGTTGAGTTGTTCTCCTGCCACAAACTTTTGAGGTTAGAGCCATGCCACTTTACAAAGCTCCGTTGCGCGATATGCAGTTTGTGCTGAATGATCTGCTGAAAGTAGATCAGCACTACCCGACGCTGTCCGGTCGCGAGGAAGTGACCCCTGATCTGCTGGACGCGATTCTGAATGAAGGCGCCAAATTCGCTGAGGAAGTGATTGCTCCGCTGAACCAGATCGGTGACCAGCAGGGCTGTACCTGGAGCGAGGACGGTGTAAAAACGCCTGACGGTTTCAAGGAAGCCTATCAGCAATATTGTGAGTCTGGTTGGACCAGCGTCAGCGCCCGCGCCGAATTCGGTGGTCAGGGTCTGCCGCCGTCCGTGGGGTTGCTGCTGTCTGACATGATGGGCGGCGCTAACTGGTCCTGGAGCATGTATCCGGGTCTGTCCAGCTCCGCTGCGCGCGTACTGGAAGAGTACGGCAACGAAATGCAGCAGACACGCTACCTGCCGAAAATGGTCGACGGTACCTGGACGGGCACCATGTGTCTGACCGAGCCCCACGCCGGTTCAGACGTAGGCTTGTCTCGCACCAAAGCCAAAGACAATGGCGATGGCACTTACGCTATCACCGGTACCAAGATCTTTATCTCCTCCGGCGAGCACGACATGGCGGAGAACATCATTCACCTGGTACTGGCCCGCACCGAAGGCGCGCCGGAAGGCACTAAGGGCATCTCCCTGTTCCTGGTACCCAAGTTTATTGCCCATGAAGATTCCAGTCTGGGCGATCGCAACGGCGTAACCTGTGGTTCCATCGAGCACAAGATGGGCATCAAGGGTTCTGCCACTGCGGTGCTGAATTTTGACGGCGCCACTGGCTACATGATCGGTGAGGAAAACAAAGGCCTCACGTACATGTTTGTGATGATGAACACTGCCCGTATGGGTACCGCGATGCAGGGGCTGTGTCAGGGCCAGCTGGCCTATCAGGGCGGTTTGGAGTATGCCCGCGAGCGTCTGCAGATGCGTTCACTGTCCGGCCCGAAAAACCCGGATGGTCCTGCTGACCCGATCATTGTTCACCCCGATGTGCGTCGCATGCTGCTGACCCAGAAGGCTCTGACTGAGGGCAGCCGTGCCTTCCTGTACTGGATCCTGATGGTTGTCGACAAGGCCAACTGTGGTGCCACGGAAGAAGAGCGTAAAGAAGCCGACGATCTGCTGCACCTGCTGACGCCGATCGCAAAAGCCTTTGTCACCGAAACCGGTCTGGAAGTTGCCAACTACGGCATGCAGATTTACGGTGGTCATGGCTTTATCAGCGAGTGGGGCATGGAGCAGATCGTACGTGACCTGCGCATCTCTACCCTGTACGAAGGCACTACCGGCATTCAGGCCCTCGACCTGCTGGGTCGCAAGATTATGGGTACTGGTGGCCAGGCGCTGATGACCCTGACCAAGATCATTCACAAGTACTGCGAGTCTCAGAAAGACAACGCCGCCATGGCAGAGTTTATCGAGCCGTTGGCCGCATTGAACAAGGAATGGGGCGAGATCACCATGCAAATCGGTGAGAAAGCCATGCAGAATGCGGATGAGGTTGGTGCGGCGTCAGTTGATTATCTGATGTACTCCGGCTACATTGCGCTCGCGTATATGTGGGCGCAAATGGCCGAACTCGCGCTTGGGGGCAGCGAGGGCGATACCTTTATGGCGTCTAAACTGAAGACTGCGAAGTTCTACTTCCAGCGCCTGTTGCCGCGTACCGAGAGCCATAAGCTGAGCATGCTCAGTGGCGCCGACAACCTGATGGCAATGGATGTAGACGAGTTCGCGTTTTAATCAGGGCCGCAAGGCCCACACTGGAGGATAACCGTGCCGGAATATAAAGCCCCCGTCAGAGACATGCAGTTTGTCTTGCATGAGGTATTTAACGCAGAGTCGATCTGGGCCAAGCTGGGTCTGGATGAAGTGAACCGGGAGCTGGCGGATGCCATTCTCGATGAAGCTGCGAAAATCAGCGAAAACCTGCTGTCACCGCTCAATCGCAGCGGTGACGAAGAAGGTGTGAGCTGGAACGACACGGTTGTCACTACCCCTAAAGGCTATCCGGAAGCCTTTAAGGAACTGGCCGAAGGTGGCTGGGGCGCCCTCGCGGGCGACCCGGAATACGGCGGCCAGGTTATCCCCAAGATGCTGGTGCTGATGTTCGAGGAAATGAGCTATGGCTCGAACATCGCGCTGGGTCTTTACCTCTCTCTCACCTCCGGTGCGGCGCTGGCCATGGCCAACCACGCCAGCGAGGAATTGAAGCAGAAATACCTGCCGAATATGTACGCGGGCAAATGGGCGGGCAGCATGTGTCTGACCGAGGCCCATGCCGGTACCGACCTCGGCATGATCCGCACCAAGGCTGAGCCGCAGGCGGATGGAAGCTACAGCATCACCGGCAACAAGATCTTTATCACCGGTGGCGAACACGATCTGACCGAGAACATCATTCACCTGGTGCTGGCGAAACTGCCGGATGCCCCGGCGGGCTCCAAGGGCATTTCCCTGTTCCTGGTGCCGAAATTCCACGTCAATGACGACGGCAGCCTGGGCGAGCGCAATGGCGTGAGCTGTGGCAGCGTTGAGCACAAAATGGGTATTCACGCCTCGGCAACCTGTGTGCTGAATTTCGACGGTGCCAAGGGTTATCTGGTCGGTGAAGTGAACAAGGGTCTGATGGCCATGTTCACCATGATGAACTACGAGCGCCTGTCGGTTGGCGTGCAAGGCCTTGGTCTTGCGGCGGCGTCTTACAACGGCGCGCTGGACTACGCCCGCGAGCGTCTGCAGAGCCGTTCACCGGCTGGCCCACAAAACGCCGATGGCCCGGCTGATCCGATTATTGTACACCCCGACGTGCGTCGCATGCTGCTGACGCAAAAAGCCTATGTGGAAGCCGGTCGTGCCTTCTCTGTCTTTGTTGGGCAGCAGCTGGATACCGCGAAATTCGGTGAAGGTGAAGAACAGGCCCGCGCTGCCGGTCTGGTAGAACTCCTGACGCCGATCGCGAAAGCCTTCCTGACCGATAAAGGTCTGGAGTGTACCGTGATTGGTCAGCAGTGTTTCGGCGGCCACGGTTACGTGCGCGAGTGGGGCATGGAACAGTACGTGCGCGATGTGCGTATTGCCCAGATCTACGAAGGCACTAACGGCATTCAGGCCCTCGACCTGATGGGCCGTAAAGTTGCTGCCAACGGCGGCAAGAACATGGCGGTACTGATTCAGGAAATGCGTGACTACGCGGCCTCGGCAACGGCTGCTGGTATGGATGAATTCACTGCACCCCTGAAAAAAGCCTGTGATTCACTGGAGTCACTGACTCAGGATGTTCTCGCTGCCGCGAAAGACGATCCTCATGCGGTCGGTGCGGCATCAGTGGAATACCTGAACGCTGCTGGCTATACGATCTTCGCTTACATGTGGGCGCGAATGGCAGAAGTGGCGCTGCAGGGCGGCGATGATGCCTTCTACAGCTCAAAGCTGCACACCGCGCGTTTCTACATGACGCGTCTGTTGCCGCAACTCGATGCCATGGCGGCCTCTGTGCGTGCCGGTAGCGATGTGTTGATGGCGTTGCCTGAAGAAGGCTTCTAAGCACTCCCTTACGCGGTCGGAGCTCTCCGGCCGCGCATTCCTTCCTTTTCTCTCGCTTGGCCTGATGGCATCCCGATGGGATAATAGTGCTTTGTCTTCACCTGAAGTGATTTGCCATGTCTGAACAACGCAAGCTCTACCCCGAAGACCAGAAGCGCGTCGATGAATACCTGAAAACCGGGTACAACGATGTCGAGCGCAAGCCCTTCAAGCCCATGCGAATGATCATCATGTTGATTGTGGTGGTGACCGGCTTTAGCGCCTTTAGTATTTTTTTGGCGCGTTCGTCCGGCGTTTACTGAATCGCCGCTTACTTGCGTGGCAGAGTGACCACGTCCGCCATTGTTGCGGGCTGAATATTGTCGACCAGCGCCTCGCTGTGCATGGCGCGATTGCGACCAGATGCCTTGGCTGCGTACAGAATCTCATCGACGCGCGACAGCGCAATGTCCAGTGTCAGGTTGGCATCGGGGGTGGAATGGAATACGCCAGCACTGGCGGTGACGATTCCCTTCGGGGCCAGCGTGTGCTCAAGGCGCAGCTTGCGCAGGTCCTGTAAAACGCGATTGGCTAGAATCTGGCAAGAGCCGGTTGGCGTGTCGTGGGTCAATACCAGAAACTCTTCGCCACCGACTCGGGCCACGACGTCGCTGGCGCGTTTGAATGTCTCCATTAAAATCCGCGCAAAATCCTTGATGACCTCGTCACCCGCCGGGTGGCCGTAGGTGTCGTTGTAGCGTTTGAAGTAGTCGATATCGAAAGCTATCAGCGCCATTCTCGACTGGGTGCGCTCTGCCAGCGACCAAAAGCGTTGCGATTGGTGATCAAAGGCGCGCCGGTTGCCCAGGCCGGTCAGTGGGTCGGTGAGGGAAAGGGTTTCCAGCTCGTTGGTATGGCGGTCAACCATCCCCAGCAGTCGATTGAAGAAAGTGATCAGGCGGCCAAATTCGTCGCGGTGCTGATAGTGCAGGCGTTGCTCGTAATCGCGGTTTTCCATGATGGTGCGCAGGGTGCTGCTGGCGACATTCATGGGGCGGATCGTAGTGCGGTACAGCAGCCAGATGGCAATACCCCACATAGCCAGTGTGCAAAGCAGCGCAATAAATAACGTGGGCGTCATCAAGCGATCGTCGTAGCTGCGAGGCGGTAGATCAATTTCGGTAGTGACGATGGGCTGCCCTGAGCTGTTATTGACGCTCCAGTGGAGGCGGTTAGACTCGCTACGCAAGCCGGAAAGCGCTCGGGGTTCCTGTTGCAGGGTGTTGAAATGCGCACGATCTATCAGCGTGATATCAACGCCGGAAAAGGCACTAATGCGGTTAACAAAGGGGGTGTCGATGCGGCTGACCGCGACAAACAGGGCTGGCCGGTAGGGGTTGTCCTGGGCGATCAGATCGCTGGCAAATACAACGGCCCCGCCTTCGGTCTGCAGAAGATCGATTGCCGGGTATTCCTGTGCCGTGCGCACCGCCTGCAAAATCTGATTAATCTCGTTTGGCGAGGGCGCATTGTCGCTATCGAAGTAACGTCCGGGTCGCACCTGGAGTACATCAGTAGCCTCGTTCGCAGCGATGACATAATTTAAATCGCTGGTGGCCGCCAGTTGCGACAGTGCTGTTGCGAATTGCTCCCAATGGTCGCTTTCGATGCGCGCGGCGATCCCCTTGAGTCGATGAACCGACTCCAGCATGCTGGATTTGATCAGGTTTTCCAGTACGCCGAGTTGATGCAAGATCTTTTGATCGTTTAGCCTCTCCACCTTGGCGAGTTCCGGGTTTAGCAGGTAATTACGCGCCAGGATGCCTGCGGTAAAGGTTAGTACCACATTCAGCAGGATCAGGGTTGTTGCCTTCCATGCCAGACTCATTCTCATACGGTGTTCCCGGACGGTGAGAAATGCAAGTTGCGAATTATGCCTACCGCGGCCATCGGTTTGGCGGTGGCGCAAACGCTGATTGGTAGAATACGGTGATTTTGCGCGCTTGTGTCGCTTTAGTTCCGGTTTCCGTTAGCCTGTTGAGTCCAGCGTGCCACTAGGAAGGCTTGAGGTGATGGTGGTAGGCTGCTTACATTCATTCAGATGGGTTCACTATGATCTACGCATACCCTCGATATCTCGTGTTGTTGGGGTTGATGACCACCCTCGCGGGCTGTAACTCCTCGAGCAGCTCCTCAAGTGATGCGGCGGCGCCCGCGGTTGAAAGCTCGGCAGGTCGGGAGTTTGGCGAGCCCACGGAGAGTCAGATTCGTCCCGGTGTAAGAATCTCCTCATCCTATGGTGGTTGTACCACCAACTTCATTTTTACGGCCAACGACGTCACGTATTACATCGGGACGGCGGCGCACTGTTTCAGTGATGACGCCAACAATGGCGATCCCTGCGAGTCGCGCAATGCGCCCAACGGATTCAATAACATCACCATTGAGAATGCCCAGCGTAAAGGCACGCTGGTCTACAGCAGCTGGAGTGCCATGCAGCAGCAGGGTCAAGCGCCGGGTTCAAGCCTGTGCCGACTGAACGACTTTGCGCTGGTTCAAATCCATGTCGACGATCTCGACAATATCCACCCTGCGGCGCTTCGCTATGGTGGGCCGACCGGGCTTTACACAGGCATAGCATCGGTTGGAGATGACGTATTTACCTACGGTCGTTCCTCCCTTCACCTCGGGCAGGCATCGCTGGAGGAAAAGCAGGGGCGAATTACCGAGGTTGTCGACGGCGGTTTAGCCTATCGCGTGCAAACAGATAATGCCGGCGTGCCCGGTGATAGCGGGAGCGCCGTATTGCATGAGGATGGTCGTGCACTGGCGATTCTCAGTGATGTCGGTGTCGGCTTTGGTGGCGGCGCAGCGCCAGTGAGCAATGGCATTGTCAACCTTGAGCGCGCCTTGGCATACGCCAAAAGCGGCGGGTTTATACCAGCCTCTACGGCACTGTTAATCTGGCCTGAGTTTAGCGGGCAATAAACCAAAACCTATGACCCATAAAAAAACCGGCGGTTGCCGGTTTTTTTATGGGTCACTATCGACTAACTATTGCGTTGCAGCATCGAAGCAAAATCCTTGCGCTGCCGGCGGGGCCGTGAAATGAAGGTTAGTCTGGGGCCGCCTCGGTCGCGGTACATAAAGTAGCCCATCACGACGGACATGCCAAAAGCCAGCCAGCCCATGGATCGAAACAGGTAGGCGGGTGTAGTGAGCTCGGCCAGCGCCGGCGAGCTGTTGCTGACGATGGGCTGCAGGGGTGCCGGCAATGCGGCCTGCTTGCTCTGTTTTTCAATCAGTGCGAGCGCAGCGTCGAGTTGGCGTTCCAGTTCCTGAATGCGCTGTTCGGTGATGGCTGCGGCTTGTGCTTGTGATTGTGTCGCTGCCTCTGTCTCGGGTAGAGATGGCTCCGTGGCCGATGTTTCCCCAGCGGATTGCTCGGATTCCGTAAGCGAATACAACTCATAGGGTGACAGACCGTCGCTGCCTGTTTCCGCTTGGGGGTCGCTGACAAACTCCTTGCCGTCATACTCGTATACCGGTGCAGATTCGATGCTGCTGGTTGGATTGACGGGCGCAGACGGTGCCTCTTTCGGCGTGGTTTCTGCTTGTGCAATGACTGCAGACTCGGGTGTACTGGCGGCGAGTTGTGGTGTGCCCTCGTCACCGTTGCCGCCTACGAGACGATAGCCGGGGCCATTGCTCTGTAATACCAGGCGTGTATCACTGCAGTATTCGGGGATCAAAAGCAGGTAGGCTTCTTTGAGTCTATGCGGTTGATTGGCGATAAACGCGCGCGGATTTTCCTCAAATATGGTCGCCATCCATTGCGCGTGACTGCCTTCGCGCTGCGTGCTGAGTCTTTCCGCTAGCCCCCACAGCGAGTCGCCGCGCGCAACGCGGTATTGGCCATCTGCAAAATCATCGACGGCTTGTGCGGCGGGGTGCAGGTTCAGTGACTCGTTTTTCAGGGATGTTTGCTTGCGACGCGGCGTAACGGGATCGTTAACTACTTGCTGTGCGGCGGTTGTCGGCGCAGCGGCCATTGCGGGTGCATCTACTGGTGTTGCAGGCTGCTGCGCAGTGGCAACGCGCTCACTTGTCGGTGTACGTTGGATGGCGGGAAAATCGAGCAACACCGTGTACTCGCGCTGCAAAAAACCGCGCGGCCAGCGCACGTTCAGGGTAAACGCCAGGTAGGGTTCCATGACGGGCTCGTCAGAGCGCAGGCGAATCGTGTTGCTGGCCTCGTCATAATCGATCTGATATTTGCTGCCCACCAAGGCGTCAAGCGGGTGGCCGGAGACATCGTCGTTGAGCGCGGACAGGGCTATACGCAGGTCTTCGCCGGTAAGGTCGCCGAGGTGGTGAACGGGGATAGTAAGGTCCAGAGGGCTGCCGAAATGTGAGCGCAGATCAGCTTCACCGAGGCCTAAGGCGGTCGAAAATTCGCTAAAAAACAATAAGGTAGCGAATGCTGTAATCTTCAGGTAGCTGCGCATTCAGTTGCTCTTTTTTCAGCTGCTGCGGTGACTTGAGTGCTGAAAATCACCTGTTTTAGGAAGCATAGCGCAAATGCGCAGAAATTCCCACCTGTTACCTTGCGTTAGAAAAATGCATGGATTTCGTCGGATTTTGAGTTGACAAATAAAAAACTAGCGATAATTTTGCAGTTTTGGGTTTTATTTTAATCTAACGCATTTACTTGTCTGCGATATTGGTGTCCATGAAAAATAAATATCGATTGAAATGTATTTTTAATGTCAATTTGTTGTCGCGGAGACGACGTCTTTGGTTGTCGCTTTGCTTGGAGGCGATGGGTGGCAATATGCTTTATATAAAGCATATTTGCTCTTCGGCAAGGTTACCTAGCGGGCTTTTCGTACATATCGTTCCAGTAATGCGGGCAGCAAGGTGAGGTCGGTCATCATGGCCACTGCCATTGCCAGCGCGGTGAATAGTCCAAACATCACGCTGGGTGTGAAGTCTGAAAGCAGCAGCAAGGAAAAGCCGCTGATCACAATAATGGAGGTATAGAGCAAGGCGTAGCCGATTGCATCATGTGTTCGACGTGCCGGTTCGTCCCGGTGCTGTTCTTCCCGATAACGGTGAACGTAGTGAATCGTGTCATCCACAGCAATCCCGACGGCAATCGCCGCGGTCGTGATAGTCATAAAATCCAGTGGTACACCGAGCCACCCCATTGATCCCAGTATGGCCAGCGCGGTCAGCACATTGGGGATCAGCGCAATGGTTGCTACCTTCAGCGATCTGAAGATCATCAGAAACATAACTCCCAGAGCGGCAAACACGGCACCCAGGGTGAGTATTTGGGAGTTGAAAAGCCGCTCCAGTAGCTGCTGGTAAAGGACAAAAAGGCCGGTTATCTGTACCGTCTCGGGGGCGATCCCGAGGTTCTCGATACTTGTCTTGATCTCTTGTAATAGCGCTTTTCGGTCCAAGCCTTCAGTGCTGTCCTGGATGCGTGTGCTGATACGCAACTGCTGGGTCTCTGGTGAGAAAAATGCGCCTACCAGATCTTCGCGCACTGAGCGATCAAGGGTGCGGTACAGTGCAGTCAGTTCATATTCGGTCAGCGGTTTGTGATCATTGATTTGCTTAGCCAATTCGGTGAAGTTCACTACCGACAGGGTGGTTCCCACTGCGGGCGTTTGTTCCAGAGCATGTTGTAGCTGTTGGAGCGTTTGCACGGTTTGGGCCGACAGTGTCGGCGTGTCTGCCTGCTGCTCCTGGGGAATGCTGTAGATAATATCCAGCGGGGTAGAGCCACCAAAGGTCTGGTCGACGTACCGCAGCTCTTTATAGATGCGCGTGTCTTTATCGAAATAATTGATAAAACTGTTTTCGACATCGAGCCGCACCAGGCCAAAGGCCAGACCCACGGCGAGCAGTGTACAGAGCAGATACAGGTTTTTGGCCTGATGTGTGGCCAGCCAGTGGCAGCGATGAATAAACCAGCGAAACAGGCTGTTGCGTGAAGGAGTCTCCTGCTTTGGCAGCAACAGATTGATGGCGGGCATGAGCAAAAGGCTGCAGGCAATCGATATCGCCATGGCAATCACCATCATCCATCCGAAGCTGATTACCGGTTGAATGCCGCTAAGGAGCAGCGAAGCAAACCCTACCGAGGTCGTTAGCCCGGCGTAGAAGCAGGGGGCGAGCTTGCGTTTCAGGCTGGTGAGTACGAGCTCGCGCTGGTTGGCGTTGGGTCGCTCCTGCTCGGTTTCACGGTATTGCACGATCAAGTGGATAACAATCGCCAGGGTCAGTATGAGCTGCAAGGCAACGAAGCTGGATGAGATGACGGTGGCTTTGAGCCCCAGTATGCCAAATAACCCCAGCGTGATAGCGACGCTACTGGCGCAGCAAACCATCGGTATCACTACCCAGCGCAGGCTGCGAAACAGCAGCCACAACATCACGGAGATGCTCACAGCGATGGCTGAGCCGAATAACAGTAGATCGCGCTTGATAATGGAGATCAGCTCGTAGCCAAGTACTTGCAGGCCGCCAAGATAAATGTCGGCAGTTTTCTCGTAGGGTTTGATGAGAGTGAGAATCTGCTGAACTTCGCGATTTCTTTGTTCGCGCAGCTCGGCCAAAAGCGGTTCAATATCGGCTTCGAGTCGGGCGAGTTCTTTTTGCTCTGTTGCAGACAGCTCCGACTGAATGGCTTTCTGTTTCAACGCCAGTTCACGCGACTCCAGTTTCCTTAGCCTCGCATCCTCTTTGAAAATCAGCTGTATCGCCGATGCATTCTGCGCCGGATTGATAATCAGGCCTTCGTAGACCGGGTGATCGCGAAACACGTTGGCGAGCTTTTCTGCAGGTAATTTCAAACGTGATTGGGTGTGTTGATCAGGATCGATTTCGGCGCTCAGCCCGTCCATCTGAGACAGTAGCGGCACATTCAGAATTGTGCGGACTGTCTCTACGCGTTCCAGTGTGTTCAGTTTATCGGCCAGAGATTCAATCGCCTTTTGGCTCTGCTCACTGAATATCTCGCCGTCGTGGGGTTGATACACCAGCAGGAGAAATTCTTCAGGCGCAAAACGCTGCGCAACCTCTCGACTCTCCAGAAAATGGATATTGTCGTCCGCAATCAGGGTGTCGGCCGAGGCGTTAATTTCAAAGTGGCGCGCTTGCCAGCCGAGTGCGAGTGTGGCGCCTAGGAAAGCTGTCAGTAGTAGCTTTGGGTGGCGAAAGAGGCGATCTAGCATGGTTCGCTCTCCGCGTTGGCCTCGCAATTCGTGTGGTCGTAGGCGGCGTCGCGCTGCACGCCTTGTAGATACAGGTTGCGGAAAAACAGGTAGGGGTCATCGCTTTCGGCGCGGAGTTTTTCGTAGCGACTTGCCTGCGGTCCAAAAGACTGTAGCTGATCAGTGGTCATGATCAGGCTGGTGTCGGGTTGTGATGTGATATAGGGGATCGGATTCAGCAGGTAGTCTGCGATCACCGCGCTGCCATTTCGAAGATCGGAGGGGCCGAGAAAGGGGAGAACCAGATAGAATCCGTAGCCGCCGCCGTATCGACTTACCGTCTGTTCAAAGCTGTTATCACTGCGCTCCAGTGAAAACCATTTTGCAGCGGGGTCGAACAGTCCGGCCAGACCCACGGTGGTGTTGATGGCAAAGCGTATGGCATCAATGCCCGCGGCCTTGGCTTTTCCCTGCGCCAGATAGTTGATACTGCGGATGGGCATTTTGATATTGTGAAAGGCGTTGCCGATACTGGTGCGTACCGGCTGGGGCAGTAGCCACTGGTAGCCCTCGGCAATCGGGATCGTTGCGTAGCGGTAGACGACGTCGTTGAAGGCAAAGACGGCCCGGTTTACGCGAATCAGTGGGTCATGATAGTCGCGGTGGGCGACAACGGTCGGCGCCGGTTGTCCCGCTGGAGCTGTCACTGTTTGCGCCTGTTGTGCATGTCCCGCGCAACCGGACAGACAGGCGATCAACAGGCCTGCAAGCAAGATTTTTATGACACTGGCGTAAGCCATCCCCGGGCGTCCCAATTCATGCTGTTCTGCCATAGAACCGCAATTGTCCGATCAGTTCGACGGTTGTGGTAAGAGGTCACAGTAATCAGTGTGCGAAAAGGCAATTTTGTTAGCCTGTTCACCTTTCCTTGGCAGCGACTGCGCTTTCTGTCATCGCAAGTTGTCGCTATGCTGGGTAAATAGAGCGATTTTTGTACGGGCGGCTGGGTGCGGCGTTTGGGTGAGGGGCGGATTGGGAGCTGACTATGAGTGACGATTCCAAAGGTAAGCGATCTGGGAAAGAAGACCGGGAAGGGCGATCGTCACTGATCGACCAGATTCTTGATTATACCGGCTTGATTACCGCCAGTGTGGTGGATGTCGTGAAAACCGGCTCGGCGATACCCCTGATGTACACCGACAACTGGTTAAAGGACCTCTACATCAAATCGCTGGACCCGGAACGGCTACGGGCGATGGCGGAAGCCGGTGATTTTCTCAAAGACGCGCGTGAAGTCGCAGGCTTGAACCTGCAGGAGTTGGCTGAGATTCTTGGCTTGAAAGACGAGGAGCTGCTGCGTGAAGTCGAAAGTGGGCGCGCGACGCTACCCTTCGATATGATTTTGCGCATTGCTGCCTTGGTCGCTCGCCATGACCCTATCCCGTTCATTCTCAAGTTTGTTCGCACCTACAACCCGGCGCTGGAAAAGCGGCTGGATGATCTGGGCATACTGCAGTTGCCTAGGCAGTTTGAGCGAGAACGGCGTTACGTGAATCTGGTGCGCAAGCACGACCGACTGCGACAGATGAGCGATGAATCTTTTGAAACCTTCCTCACATTGCAGTCGGCGTCGGTGGATTATTGCCTGCAAGTCATGTCGGAAGTCGAAGGTTCGGGCGCCAAGAAAAAGCAATCGACGAAGAAGCGCTCCAGTGGTGCGTCGGACAAGCAAGGCTGAAATGCGCTAGAAGAATTTACGGAACTCGACGCCAGTTTCCGTCAGCCGCAAGACCATCTTCCCGTTCCGGCTCCGCAAAATTTCATCGTCCTTGGAATAGCGCAGCGGCGAGACGCTTTCCAGAAGACCGGGGCGTCGCCAGTTGGCGCTCAGTGAATGCGGTGAGGCGTGTGCTTTTTCTGCGTCAATACTGCCCCAGGCTGCCGATCGGGCCTGTTTGTCTGTAGCGTGACACGGCGTGGCGGCAGCGCAAGCCAATAGCACAGCGGTTGCTGCGGATAGTAACTTCTGTTGCAGGCGGAGGTAGCTGGTCAGTTTCTCCACCGAGGTTTGCCCGGCTTTCAGCAAGATGGTCCCGAGCGGCATCTTGGTTTGCTGTTGTTGATCAAGCGCGTGGTCGAGTGCTTCCCGGGTCAAGTGGCCGTCGGCCAGCATCAGGTCACCCAGACGACAGTGAAGGGCGCTGGTCGACGTTTCGCCGGAGGTCTCGCGCAGTCGTTGTTGCAGGCTCAACAGTGCCTTCTTTTCCAGCCGGCCGATGCGGCGTTGACGCATCAGGAGCTGACATAACGGCAGGCCTTGCTTTTCTGCTTGCTGCAGGGCCTGATGCAATTCGCGTCGGCTGACAAATCCGCCCTGCACTAACAATTCGCCCACGCGGCTTGGGTCCAGGGTGAAGCCTTGTCGATTGGCTGGCATACAGGCCCTCCTCGGGTGCGGGGTGGAGATGGCTGGCAGTCGATGCAACGTCACGCTATAAAGGTCGTAACAGTTAAATCCACAGGTAGCTTTGCCGACAATACGTAGTGTCCGAAGCGGCGGTCTCCGTCAGCGGCATTCGCGAGATAAAAATAAAAGGGGATTCAATGACTAAGGTCAGAACGGGCAAGCGCTATCGAGCGCATCGATTGGCGTCGCATTACGATGTGGTCGTTATAGGCTCTGGCATCGGTGGACTGGTGAATGCTGCGCTGCTTTCTTTAATGGGTAAGCGGGTATGCGTGTTGGAGCAGCATTACACCGCTGGCGGCTATACCCACGCTTATGAGCGAGAAGGGTTCGAATGGGATGTTGGCGTGCATTACATCGGTGATGTGCATCGTCCGGACAGTCGTCTGCGGCGGATCTTTGACGTGGTGAGTGAAGGCCGATTGCAGTGGGCGGAAATGGCACCAGTCTATGACCGGATTGTATTGGGCAACAAAGAATACGATTTTCCTGCTGGTACCGAGAATTTTATTGCCGAATTGCTGTGGCACTTTCCGGCTGAAGAGGAGGCAATCAAACGCTATGTGTCGCTGATACGGGAAACCAGTTACAAAAGCAGTCAGTTTTTTGCGGGGCAGGCGATGCCCAGGATGCTGGGGGGTGTTTACAACAGATCTCGTGGTTTGCTGCTGGGTCAACAGTTTCGCCATACGACCCGTGAGGTGCTGGAAGGGCTGACAGACAATCAGGAGTTGATTGCTGTGCTAACCGGCCAGTGGGGTGACTACGGTTTACCGCCCGCGGAATCTTCCTTCCTTATGCATGCGCTGGTGGCCAAGCATTACCTGGCCGGTGGTGCTTACCCGGTAGGCGGTGCCTCTGCAATAGCGCGCAGTATTATCCCAACCATTCAAAAAGCCGGTGGCGAGGTGTTTACCTACGCGGAAGTCACGGACATTTTGGTGGAGAGTGATCGGGCCGTTGGGGTAGAGATGGCAGATGGCTGCCAGATAGCCGCGCCACTGGTGGTGAGTAACGCGGGTGTGTTGCCCACCGTAAATCAGCTGTTACCGGAAGCTCTGCGACCGGCCTTCAAGCTGCAGCAGGATAATCGCATCAAACTGTCTAGCGCCCATCTGTGTGTGTACGCGGGCTTCGAGGGTTCGCCTGAGGAGCTGGGAATGGAAACCACAAATCTCTGGTTGTACCCCAGTCGCGATCACGAAGGCAATCTCAGGCGCTACCTGGAAAACCCGGAGCAGGAGCCCTTTCCGCTGGTTTATATTTCCTTCCCGTCAGCCAAAGATCCCGACTGGAATAATCGCTACCCCGGTAAATCCACGGTGGAGATTGTGACGGTGGCTCAGCCCGAATGGTTTTCTCCGTGGGAGGGAACAACCTGGCAGCAACGAGGGGAGGATTACGAGGCAAAGAAAACGGCTCTGTCGCAGCGCCTGTTAGCGATTCTGTTTGAGCGTATGCCCCGGTTGAAAGACGCGCTGGTTTTCCATGAGTTGTCGACCCCGCTGTCGACCCGCTTTTACCAGCGCAATGAGCAGGGGGAGATCTACGGGCTGGATCACTTCGTCGAGCGCTTTGATCACCCGTCTCTGCACCCAAAAACCCCCATCAAGAACCTCTACCTTACGGGCGCCGATGTTGTGACCGCCGGTGTGGGTGGAGCGGTGATGGGCGGATTAATGACTACGGCGGTGATGTTGGGGGCGCGGCATGCACGTGATGTCATGAAGCTGCTCAAGACCTGGTCGCCTTCCAGCACTTCGCGGCCCTAAGGTAGCGAAGCTCGCTTACAAATAGCTCAGCGGCAGAGCGCGTCGATCCACCACCTTGCGCATCACAAAGCTGGAGTGCACACCGGTCACACCGGGGATGCGGGTAATCCGCTCCAGCAGCAGGGATTGGTAAGCATCCATATCCGGCACGATCACCTGCAACAGGTAGTCCGCGTCCTGTCCGGTAATCAGATAGCAGGACTGCACTTCCGGATAGCTGGCTACGGTTGTCTCAAAGGTCTCAAAGCGATCCGGGGTATGGCGATCCATGCCAATTTGCACCATCGCTGTCAGCGTCAGCCCGAGCTTTTTGGCATCCAGCACGGTCACTTTGCGCAGGATGATGCCCGCCTCTTCCAGCAGCCGAACGCGGCGCAGGCAGGGCGACGGCGAGAGGCCTACCCGATCGGCCAGCTCGGTATTGCTGAGATCGCCATTTTCCTGCAGCTGGGCGAGGATGCTGCGGTCGATACGGTCCAGTTTTATCAGGGTTTTATCTTCCATTGATTTTATATTTCAATGATATCGTAAATGTTGAAATAAATGTCTCATATTTAGCGGTTGGGGGGCAACTTCGCAAGAAAATTGCGCGCTGAAGGGCGTAAAGTGGTCAACATCTGATTAGGCAGGCACACCAGCGCAAACATCGCGGGTGTGGGCGCCAGGCCACAAGCCAGAACGCCGTTGCAGCAGATGTGCGGACAGGGCCCTCTCCTACCGGAGAGGGCCCTGTCGGTAACGAATTCCACAAGACCAAATACACCGGAGTCCAACATGTCCTTTGACCATCGCAAGTATCGCCGCTTTGAGGTGCCTAACAAGCCCGACCGCCAGTGGCCCAACAATCGCATAGAGCGCGCCCCGCGCTGGTGTGCAGTTGACCTGCGCGATGGTAATCAGGCCTTGGTCAAACCGATGAGTCCGGCGCAAAAGCAGCGCATGTTTGACCTGTTGGTAAAAGTCGGCTGTAAAGAAATTGAGATTGGATTTCCTTCCGCGTCGCAGCCGGACTTTGATTTTTGCCGAAAACTGATCGAAGAAAATCGCATTCCCGACGACGTGACCATTCAAGTGTTGACCCAGGCCCGCCCGGAATTAATCGCGCGCAGTTTTGAAGCATTGCAGGGGGCACGCCGCGCCATTGTTCACGTTTACAACTCCACCTCGGTGGTACAGCGTGAACAGGTGTTTGCGATGGACAGGGAAGGCGTAAAGCAAATTGCCGTTCGCGGTGCGCAGTTGGTGAAAGACGAAGCGGCGAAATATCCCGATACCGAGTGGGTGTTCCAATACTCGCCCGAGAGTTTTACCGGTACCGAAACCGATTACGCGATTGAAGTGATCGATGCGGTCAATGCGGTGTGGCAGCCTGAAGCTGGTCAGGAAGTCATAATCAACCTGCCGGCCACGGTGGAAATGTCCAGCCCTAATGTTTTTGCCGATCAGGTGGAAAGGGTGTGTGAAGGCATTAAACAGCGCGAACACATTACCATTAGTCTGCATACGCATAACGATCGCGGCTGTGCAGTGGCTGCCGGCGAGCTCGGTGTGATGGCCGGCGCGGATCGCGTTGAGGGCACCTTGATGGGCAATGGTGAGCGCACCGGCAATATGGACCTTATCACCATGGCGATGAATCTCTATTCTCAAGGGATTGATCCTGCGTTGAATTTTGAAAATATGGCAGAGATTCGCGAGGTGGTGGAGAGCTGCACTGATATCTCAACCCACCCGCGTCACCCCTATGTGGGTGAACTGGTGTTCACGGCGTTTTCCGGTAGCCATCAGGATGCCATTCGCAAGTGTCTGGTACGCCGTAAGGAGGGAGAAGTCTGGAACGTTGCCTACCTGCCGATTGATCCTTTTGATGTGGGGCGTCGCTACGAAGAAGTGGTGCGTATTAATAGTCAGTCGGGCAAGGGCGGTGTTGCCCACGTGTTGGAACGCGACTACAACATTGATTTGCCGCGCTGGCTGCAGCAGGAATTTTCTCGTCTGGTGCAAAAAGAAGCTGAAGATCAGGGCGGCGAGATTGATTCCCTCACCATTCGCCGGTTGTTTGATCAGCACTACCTGTCAGTGCCGGAGGGTTGGGCGCTGCAACGCTACGATCTGCACCGAGGTGATAGCGGGGTTTCCGCTACGGCAACGGTGAGCAGTGGACACAATTATAAAGGTCTCAGTCAGGGGGTATTGGAAGCCATCGTGCAGGCCGTATCAGCTGAGTTGGGCGAGACAATTGATATCGATGAATACAACGAGTTTGCGGTAGAAGGCGGTACGAATGCGAAGGCGCTTGCCTGTATTCGTGCGGTTATCGCCGGGAAAACATACTCAGCCGCTTCGCTGGGTGAAGACACAACCTCGGCGATGTTGCAGGCGCTGTTTTCAGTGGCTGGTCGTTACGCAGCGCAACAGGAAGTGCCGCGTAAACGGGCCTGATTCAACATGTTGAATTAAAGCTGGGTGTCGAGCGGCAGTTCAGTTGTGTTTTTAATTTCAGTCACGGCGATGTGGGAGTGGGTTTCGCCCACCATAGGCAAGGATAACAAGCGCTCGCGGACAAAAGACTCGTAGTGGCGAATGTCTTTGGCCACGACTTTTAGCATATAATCCCACACGCCGGTCATGGTATAGCACTCAATCACTTCGGGCAGGGTGCGCACGGCGTCTTCAAAATCTTCCAGATATTGTCGGCCCACCGTTGTCAGATTCACCGTGGTAAAAACAACCAGCTCCATGCCAAGTTTTTCCCGGTCCAGCAACGCCACTTTTTTCCGGATCAGTCCGGCCTGCTCAATGCGGTTGATGCGCCGCCAACACGGCGACTGCGACATATTCAGTGTTTCAGCAATTTCAGTCGAGGTTTTGCTGGCATCTTTCTGCAGAATATTCAGGATCGTAATGTCCTGTTTGCTGAGTTCTGTAGCCATTGTCAGCCCTAATTACAGAATAATTATTCCACTATATAGAGAAATTTGGTCTACATAAAACATTGCGGGATACGACAGGTATGGATTTTCAGTTAAGCGAAGAGCAAACCATGATTCGCGATACCGCCGCCCAGTTTGCGGAAAGCGAGCTGGCGCCACTGGCGGCAAAATTTGATCGGGGCGAAGAAAAAGAAGCCTTTATGGGTAACCTTAAAAAGCTGGCAGAACTCGGCTTTATGGGGTTAAACGTGAAAGCCGAATACGGCGGCACCGAAGCCGGTGTGGTGGCCTTCAGTCTGGCAATCACTGAACTGGCCAAGGCCTGCGCTTCTACCGCGGGTACCACCTCGGTC
>JBFKXO010000005.1:0-29699 GCA_041638115.1 Litorivivens sp.
CCTGGGCCAGCCACTACGATCTGGAAACCGGACGCCCGGTCGAAAACCCCGGCCAGGATTATGCGGAAGGTAAAGCCACGGTCAAACCGGGTGGCGGTGGCGCCCACAACTGGCAGCCTATGGCCTGGGATCCGAAGCGGGAATGGATGTTTATCCCGAAAATGGAGGCGCCCTTCATCTACGTCGAGCCGGAAACTTTTATCTATAAGCCCGGCTGGCGCAATCAGGGCACAGACCGCAGCGAATCGCCTCCCGGCAATGAGTTGTTACACCGTGCCATCAGTCGCCGTATCTCTCAGGGTTTCCTTCTGGCATGGGACGTCAAAGCCGGCAAAGCCGCGTGGGAAGTCCCCCTGCCGACCGCCTGGAACGGCGGAATACTGGCAACCGCCGGGGACCTGGTGTTTCAAGGTAACGGTGATGCGCGCTTTGTGGCCTATCACGCGCAAACAGGCGACATCCTGTGGGAATACCACACCCAGTCACCGGTTCTGGCGGCGCCTGTAAGCTATGAACTCGATGGCGAGCAATACGTGACCATCGCGGTGGGCGGCGGTGGCGCCTTTGGCTTAATGTCTGGTGTAAAGCCGCCGTCGCTGGCGCCCAAAAGCCGTTTTCTTACTTTCAAATTGGGGGCCGCCGAGACCTTGCCGGCCTTGCCTCCCGCTGCGCCCTTGCCGGAGCCACCTCAGCCGCGCCCGGTAGACGCTGACAAAATCGAACAGGGGCGCGCGCTCTACGCCGAAAACTGCGCCTATTGCCACGGTGTGGGCGCTATCAGTGGCGGCACCCTGCCCGATCTGCGCCATATGCAGGCGCCGACGCACGAGTTTTTTGACCGCATCGTCGGCGAAGGGGTGTATCAGGCGCTGGGGATGCCGAAATTTGGTGAGGTGCTTAGCGATGACGACATCGACGCCATTCACACCTATCTGATTGATGAAGCCCATGAAGATCACGAGCTGCGGCAAACGCCGCCCTGGCTGCTGGCGATCAAGCGAACCTGGTATGAAGTGGTGGCGTGGTTTATCAGTCTGTTTCTCAGCGCGTCGAGCGCTTCAGCGTAAGGAGATTATCCGTGCCCCCGACCTTTCGTGATGTCTTGCAGCAGCGCCGTTCCGTTCGCGGGTTTACCTCGCAGACGATTCCCGACGAGACGCTGCATAAAGTGTTTGCCGAGGCCCAGCGTGCGCCCTCTAACTGTAATACTCAGCCGTGGCAAGTGGCGGTAGTGTCCGGCGAGCGGCTGCGACAATTGGGCGAGCGCCTGAGTGAAGCGTTGATGGCCGGTGACCTGCAACCCGATTTTCCCTACGACGGTGTCTATGAAGGGATCTACCGGGAGCGGCAACACGCTTCGGCCAGCGCGCTTTACAATGCCATGGGCATTGCTCGCGAGGACAAGGGCGCACGCCATGAAGCCTTTATGCGCAATTTCCGTTTTTTCGACGCACCGCATGCCGCGTTCTTTTTCTTGCCGGAACCCTTCGGAATTCGCGAAGCGGGAGATCTGGGGATGTACGCCCAGACCGTGATGTTGTCGCTGACCGCGCAGGGCTTTGCGTCCTGTCCGCAAACGGCGCTGAGTTTTCAGCCGCATATCGTGCGCGAGGCGCTATCCCTGCCGCAATCCTGGAAGTTGTTGTTTGGGCTTTCCTTCGGTTATCCCGATCTCGATCATGCCAGCGCAGCTTGCAAAACCGAGCGTGCAGCCCTTGATAGTGTGGTGCGTTTTTATGACTAGGTTAGGCATCGCACTGTTTGCCAGCACGCTGTGGCTGGTTGGCTGTGGCGGCAGCGATCAGCCGGTGGGTCGGGTAGAAGGAAAGGGCAAGTCGGCTGCGCAAGTGGAGCAACGTGATGCCGCCCGGCAAACTACCGCGAGTGCACTGCACGTGTCGGATGCTCGGAACAAACGTATTCTGTTTGGCGACCTCCATGTACACACCACTTATTCCATCGACGGCATGGCCATGGAAATGCCGGTGATGGCGCAGCAGGGTTTTCATCCACCGCCGGATGCCTGCGATTTTGCCCGCTACTGTGCCGATCTGGATTTCTTCAGCTTTAATGATCACGCGGAGAATCTAACTGAAGCACACTGGCGCGTTACCAAAGATACCGTGCGGCAGTGCAATGCCTCCGTGCTCGACCCTGATAATCCGGATTTGGTGGCCTTTGCCGGCTGGGAGTGGACCCAGGTCGGTACCACGCCGGAAACCCACTGGGGTCATAAGAATGTGATTTTCCCCGGTACCGCGGAAGACGAGTTGCCGTCGCGCCCGATTACCGCGCGACCCCGCGGCAGCACGGTAGGAAATCTCGATACCACGCGCAATATGGTCAAGCTGCGCTTTATCGATCCCATGAACTGGCGTCGCTACAATGACCTCGGCTGGTTGCTGGATCGCATCGATGAAATTCCCGACTGTCCGCCGGGCCTGGATGGTCCGGATATCGACGGCTATTGCAATGAAGTGGCAGAAACGCCCGAGGATTTATTTCGCAAGCTCAATCGCTGGGGCTTTGACAATCTGGTGATTCCCCACGGCAACACTTGGGGCATTTACACCCCACCGGGTGCCAGCTGGGACAAACAGCTGAACAGCCAGCAGCACGCAGCCAATCAGGGCTTGCTGGAAATCATGTCTGGTCACGGCAACAGCGAAGAATACCGATCATGGCGGCATGTGGAATTTGACGAGCAGGGCAATCCGCAGTGTCCTGCGCCGACGGATGACTTTACGCCCTGTTGCTGGCAGGCAGGCGAGATCATGCGCCAGCGCTGCGATGGCTTGTCTGAGGAGGTTTGCGAACAGCGCGTGGCAGACGCACGCAATAAAGCCGTGCACGCCGGCCCTTATCCCCACGCGGTGTTCCCGGAAGCCTCGGTTGAGGAGTGGGGCGCGTGTGGTCAATGTCAGGATTGTTTCAAGCCCTCTTTGTCGCTGCGTCCCGCCTCGAGTTCACAGTACGCTATGGCGATCTCGAACTTTGATGAACTCGACGAGGACGGGCGGCCGATGCGATTCAAGTGGGGCTTTATCGCTTCAACCGATGACCACACCGCACGCCCCGGCACCGGCTATAAGCAGTACGAACGTCGCAAGATGACCTTCGCCACTGGCTTGCGTTCCGAATTTTATGCGCGCATGGCGATGCCGAAAGCGGATGATCCCACGCAGCCGCAGACGGTGGATATTGGTTCCGGCATCCCCGATTTTCGCTCCGGCAGTTTCAGTTACCCGGGCGGCATTGTGGCGGTGCACAGTGAAAGCCGTCGCCGCGAAGATATCTGGGCCGCATTGAAACGTCGCGAAGCCTATGGCACCAGCGGCCCGCGCATGCTGCTGTGGTTTGAGTTGATTAACGATGAGGCGAAGCCGCTGCCGATGGGCAGCGAGACATCATTAAAAAGCGCGCCGAAGTTTCGGGTGCGCGCGGGTGGCGATTTTGTGCAGAACCCCGGTTGCCCGGCACCCGGTGAATCGCCGTTGTCGGCCTCGCGCATGGACTACCTCTGCGCCGGCGAGTGCTACCACCCGGACGATAAACGCCATCCCATTGAGCGTATTGAAGTGATTCGTATCACGCCGCAGCGGGTGCCCGGCGAGCCGGTTGAACAGTTGATTGAAGATCCGTGGAAAGTGCTCGAGTGTCCGCCGTCCAGCCACGGTTGCATCGTCGAGTTTGAAGACGAGCATTTTTCTCGCGACAGCATCTATTACGTGCGCGCACTGCAGGCACCCACGCCAGCAATTAACGGTGACCCCTTGCGCATGCAATCGGATGGCACAACTCAACCATGTTACGGCGATTATCGCACCGAATTTGATGACAACTGCCTTGCGCCCGTGCACGAACGCGCCTGGTCATCCCCCATCTTTATTAACCACCAACAATAACGAGGATATGCTATGAAACAGAAAGTTGCCGCCGGTCTGATGCTGCTGTCCGGTCTCACTCATCCTTCGCAATTACTGATCTACGGCACCAGTGATCCCAATCTGGTGAATTCCTCGCTGGCGGGTATGTTGTTTCTGGTGGTGGGTGCCTGTCTGCTCACCGGCAAGCGCTGGAGTCTGTGGCTAGGAGTTGCACTGCCTCTATTGTTCGGGCTGGGAGCCAGCTACCGGATTGTCACGCAGGACGTCACCCCGTTCAGCTACTTCCACACTGCCATTGATTTTATCGTCGTCGCGCTATGCGCGCTGCAGCTGCGCGAAGAGCCGCAGCCTGCTGTGTAACAGGAGTCAACCCCATGAAATTTCAACTAAAACCCATTGTATTGTGTACTTCACTGGCTCTGGCGCAAGGCGCCACCGCCAAACTGGCGCTGGAAGAAGTTATTGTTACCGCTCAGAAAAAAGCGGAGTCGCTGCAAGATACCCCTATTTCGCTGACAGCGTTTGGCGAGGAGCAACTCGAGAAAGACGGCATAGGTAATCTGGCTGATATCGGTTCCAGTGTTCCCAGCCTGACCATCGAACCCTTTCCAATCAACAACTCCACGCTGCGGATTTTTATTCGCGGCATTGGCCTGATTGATGCTCAATTAACCCAAGACCCGCCTGTCGGTGTGTACATCGATGGCGCCTATATCGCGCGCTCGTCGGGTTTGTCGCTGGATATTGCCGACCTGCAACGCATAGAGGTATTGCGTGGTCCACAGGGTACACTCTACGGCCGCAACTCGACCGGCGGCACCATTAACCTGATTACCAAGCGCCCGGGTTTTGAAGCACTTGAGTTCGAGCAAAAACTGACCTCAGGTAATCGCGGTTTATTTTCCAGCAAGACATCACTGAATGTGCCCTTGGGCGATCGCTCGGCCGTAAAGTTGGCTTACCTGACCTCGCAACGGGATGGCTTTGTTGAAAACGAAGGTCCTGGTGGTGACTTTGGTGACAAGGATGTGTCAGGGTTTCGCGTAGATTTTGCAATGGACGTTAGCGATCGTCTGAGCCTGGATTTTGCTTACGACGATGCAGACCTGAACTACTACAACTACGCCTATCAGGGCGTGACGCCGGCAACCGTGAATCCCAATCCGACGACCGCAGGCGAGGTGATCAATGCCGGGCTGGCGGCCAATACCCAGCAGTATATGACCTATTCGGATAAGCGCATAGACAGTATGACCACCTTTGCGCCGCTGGAAGAGTCGTTCAGCGACATCAGGGGATGGAGCTTGACCACGCGCTACAGCCTGTCTGATTCTGCGGAACTCAAATACATCTATGCTGCCCGCGAGCTGGTAGACGGGTCCTATTCGGATCTGCCGGCCAGCGGCAACCCCAACTACCGTATCGATAATGGTGATTACCGCAGTCGCGACGGCAGTATCTTTGTGCCCGGTACCATTCGGGTGCTCGACCAGGAGCAAAGTTCCCACGAAATCCAGTTGAGCGGCCTCACCTTTGATGAGCGAGTGGAGTACATCGTTGGTCTGTATTACTTTGAGGAATCGGCGACTGAAGACAACGCTCCCTCCCACCATCAGTTCTCCGGGCCCATTGCCATTACTGAGACTGGTGCGACAACGACGACAACCTTTATCACCAACTTTAATAGCCAGTTTTTCACTATTGATAACGAGGCCTTGGCGATATTTGGCCGGGCCACGTGGACGCTGCCAATCCTGGACGACAAAGTGCGTTTAACCTTTGGCGCCCGGCATTCGGAAGACGCCCGAGACACCACCAAGGACTACTCCACCGCGACCTATGCCGAATCAGAAACGCGGGCGACCAGCACCGGCGCATTGATAGCAACGACACCCCGTACCGGACCGGTACAGAGCGCGGGCTATTACTCCGAGGCTGGACAGGAATTTTCCGATGATTCCTTTGAGTTTATTGCCGAATACGATTTTTCCGACAGCACCAATGTCTACGGAAAGTTTGTTGAGGCCTACAAGAGCGGCGGTTTCAATACGCGCGATCCGGATCAGGCCCGATTTGAGCGCGGTTTTGCCGAAGAGAAAGTCGCCTCAGTAGAACTGGGGGTGAAAAGCGAACTGCTGGATCGGCGCCTGCGGATTAACGCTGATGTGTTTTTTAGCGAATACACTGACATTCAGTTGAACTTCCTGATTGGCAACTCTATTGCCGATACTCAGGTCGTTAACGCCGGTGAAGCCGAGATGCAAGGTTTTGAGATGGATCTGACCTTTCTGGCATCCCGTGACTTGCTAGTGATGTTTAACTACGCCTGGCTCGATGCGGAGATCACTAAAGCCATCGATCCGGATACGGGAGAAGATGTCACTGAAACCTTTGTATTCAGTTCCGCGCCGGAGCATTCCTATACCGCAGCTATTGATTACACCGTTGCAGATTGGAGCTGGGGTCGCCTTGGTCTGAATGTTAGCTACAACTTTATGGATGATCGCAACGGTACCAACCGTACAGAAGTCGCCAAACGTGTCTTCATGGAGAGCTATGATTTGTTCAATGCTCGGTTGGGCCTTTATGACATGCCGTTGTTGGGGGGCGTGTTGAATGCAGCGCTGTGGGGTAAAAACCTGGCAGACACCGAATACGTGGTTAGCGCCATCGATAACCTGCCTCATGCAGACCGTGCGGTGATCTGGGGCGAGCCACGTAGTTACGGCCTAGACGTTATCTATCGCTACTAGGGTGCCCTCATGACGACTAAACACAACACAATATTGATGACGGGCGGCACGGGCTTTCTCGGGCGTTTTCTGGTTGAGCGTTTGCTGGATCGAGGGTCACGCGTTTTGCTTCTGATCCGCCCGGGCTCAGAAGGCAAGCTCGAGGCGCTGCGTGCCAAGCTAGGTGTCGATAGTGAGCAGCTGGCCATGGTTGGGGGCGATATCGCTGAGCCGGGGCTGGGTTTGTCCGAGGTTGACCGGCAGGCACTTAAGGGGCAGATCTCTGCCTTCTTTCATGTGGCAGCGCTCTATGACCTGAAGGCCCCAGCCGAGAAACAACAGCGGATGAACGTAGACGGTACCGCCCATGCGCTGGCCTGCGCCAAAGACTTGCAGGCAGTGAGTTTTCATTACGTCAGCTCAACCGCTGTGTCGGGTATGTATTCGGGACGTTTTACCGAAACGATGTTTGCGGAAGCGGAAAATCTCGATAACGCCTATTTCCAGACCAAGCACGATGCCGAAGGCCTGGTTCGGGCTGAAAAAGGCCTGCCCTGGCGTATTTACCGCCCCAGCGGTATTGTCGGACATTCACAAACCGGTGAAATCGATAAGGTAGACGGCCCTTACTACAGCTTCTCGGTGATTCGTAAGCTGGCAGCCTTGCCCGCATTTCTGACATTGCCAGGCGTGAAAGGGCGCGGTGCGCTGAATCTGGTGCCGGTGGATTTTGTTGCCAATGCGATAGATCACATTGCCCACCAGCCAGCGTTGGATGGGCAGTGTTTTCACCTGACCAATAGCCGTGGCTACTCTCCGGTGCAGATTACCAACGTGTTTGCCCAAGTCGCCGGGGCGCCGAGGCTCAGCGAGCGCCTTGCCATTAATACCGATGGCGCGCTGTTTAACACCTTGCTGTCATTCGGGCCGGTGTTGGCGGTGGGACGCTCCGCCTTGGCCAGGGTAGGTATTCCCGAAGAAGCAATACGAATGATGCAGTGGGAAACGGAATATGACGCATCGAATACCGAGGCGGCGTTGAAAGGCACTGATATCGCAGTGGCGCCATTGGAAAACTATGCAGATCGATTGTGGGCCTTCTGGGATGCCCATTTGCGAATCGCGCCTTGATTCACAAGGCGCGTGTGGCGATGCCATAGAGGCCAAGGAGAACCATAAATGAGCAGAATATCCGGTAAAGTCAGCGTTACCCTGCTGTGTATTGTCATAGCGGCCGGTGTGGGTTACTGGTTGGGTTACGGTACGGGGCAGAGTGGCAGCAGTGCCGCTACTGCGCTAAAGCACGCAGGCTTCAAGGCATTGTCGGTGGCAATGAAGCAAAGCTCTGATCGCGATGCCGAGCGTCTGGTATTGGTGGAAAACCCTGAACTGATCGATCGTATTTCAGAGGGTGGCGCGTTTGGCGGGGAGTTCTCCCGTGATGCCGCGCAGAATATGTTTGGCCGTCACCATCACGGCGCCATCGAGGATGTGAAAGACAAAACCTCGGTTCATGAGTTTGGTGAGGGCAGCTGGTTGGTGCGAATGCCCATTGTTAACGCGGTGTTTTTTGAAACCTCGGACGGGCTGGTTGTGGTTGATACCGGCATGGCACCTGCTGGACCGGCGCTGCTGAAAGCGATTCGCTCGGTCAGTCAGCAACCCATTCACACTATCATCTACACCCACGGTCACGTTGATCACGCGTATGGCACCTGGCCGTTAATTGAAGATTCACCGAATGCCGAGGTGATTGCGCACGACGCGTTGCCTGCCCGGTTTGAGCGCTATATTCGCTTGCGCGGTTCGCTGGCACGCTATATGAGTCAGCCGGTAGACCAGCTGCCGCAATCTCGTGAGGATCTGGTGTGGCCCACCCGTACTTTTGAGGAGCGTCTGGAGCTGACTATTGGTGGCGAAACCTTTGTGTTACAGCACCATCGCGGTGAAACGGATGATCAGCTGTATGTGTGGGTGCCAGGTCGTAAAGTGCTGGCCAGCGCCGATTACTATCAGGGCTTTCTTCCCAATGCCGGTAACGGTAAACGGGTACAACGTTATGTGGAAGATTGGGTGACGGCGCTCCGCGAAATGGCCGCATTGGAACCGGCTATCGTATTGCCAGCCCACGGTGAGGCGATCACCGACCCGGCGAGGATTCAGGAAAATTTCCACGTGCTGGCAGATGCACTTGACCACATTGTGCAACACACACTGGCTGGCCTTAATGCCGCCCTGCCTCGCGAGCAGATTTTTCAGAGTGTCGAGTTGCCTGAGCGTCTTGCGAACCACCCTAGCCTGAATGTGCAGTACGTAACGCCTGCGGATATCTCGAAAATGCTGATTAAGCAGTACGCGGGCTGGTGGGACGACGTGCCCTCGAACTGGTCGCCGGCGCCACTGAGTGAGCAAGGTCAGAAGATTGCGGAACTTGCAGGAGGGATAGAATCCTTGGCGGCACAGGCCATTGAGTTGTCGAGCAGCGACGTGCGCCTTGCGTGTCACCTTGTTGACTGGGCGTGGGAGGCGGATCGCCATAATCCGGCTGTGCAGGCGGCGGTGATTGCGGTGTACAAAGCGAGAATTCTGCACCCGGACAGCAATACCCAGGAGATTCTGGAGTATCTGCGCCGCATGGGAGAGGCGCGCGCCTTGCAATTAGCCTCAGAGTGACATTTCGGCTTCAGGCAGCTTCACCCTCGGGCGGTGAGATCCATACTTCCTGATCCTGAGCGTCCAGTGTGACCAGTTTCACTGGACGCTTCCACACGGTGGCGATGTAAGCCAGCACTTTACGAGCTCTGTCGAGCTCCAGGCCGCGACCGTCGATACCGCTTTCATGGCGAAGTATCAGGCTGCCGTCTTTCTTGAGTTCGTCGACGACAACGCGGGGTGCACCGAAATTAAACTTGGGCGCGAGGATGTTTTCGTGCAAGGCATCGAGGCTGTTGTCTGCCACTTTTATCTCGCCATTGCGCTTGGCGTTGAAGGAAAACAGGCGCATATCGTCAGCAAGTTCGCGGCTGAGATAATTGCGAATAAAGCCGAAGTCATCTTCCTGTTCCATAATGCGGCGAGCAGCTTTCACACCCTGATCTTTGATGATCTTCTCCCACATCACATACCCTACGTGATAGGGGTTCAGCTTCAGCGCGATCTGCTGATCGCCGGCGTAGGGGCTAACGACGTCAGAGTGGGTTTTCATGCAATCGACGTACATCGACGAGGGCAGAAAGTCGGCCTCGCGCAGCAGCCGCGAATGCCAGTAGCTGGCCCAGCCCTCGTTCATGATCTGGCAATTAAATACCGGCTGGAAATACCAGGCCTCCTTGCGCACTGCGAGAAAAATATCGCGTTCCCATTCTTCCATTTCCGGTGCATAGTTTGCGATAAACCACAGTAGATCTTTTTCCGGCTTTGGCGGTATTGGAGCATTGCTCACTCGCGGTTCGCTATCGGGTGCTTCCTCGCCGGGTAGTGCGGCGTAGCGGCTCTGAAATCCCTCGGCGGCTTGCTTGGGTTCGCTGACTCTACGGATGGGAAATTGTTTGCGATTGAGCGACTGTTGCGTATCGATATGGGGTTCCAGCGACAGGGCGCAATCCAGTACCCGTTCGACGCGCTCTTCGCCATGTTCCTTGATCACTTCATCGATGCGATGGGCGTGAGCGGCAGCCTGCTCGACAATATGGTAGCCAACCTGATCCTGGCTGCGGGCGAAGGAAATATTGTTTCGGGAAAAGTCGGCATGGCCCAGTACGTGCGCCACGACTAGCGTGTTTTCATGCAGGCTATTGGTGTTGACCAGATAGGCTCTGTTGGGGTTGCCGGGGAATACTACTTCGAAAATCTTGGAGTGACCCATGCGGTGCTGAATCATTTGATAAATCCAGCGCAGACCAAAAGACCAGTGCGCCATGCGCACGGGCAGGCCATAGACGGCCACCTCCATCATAAAGCTGGGGGGAACCAGCTCGAAATCCACCGGGAAGAATTTCAAGCCCTGCTCTACAGCCAGCGCCTCCATGCGTGGAATGGTTTCTGCCAGCGCCCGGCTCATATCTGGGGTCATACGTCTACCTGCTGGCGCGCGGCCTGGTCGGTGAAAAACGCTTTAATAGCGGGCCATATGTCGTTGTCATTCGACAGTGAGTAACTTCCGCTGGGAAATCCATCGTCCTGTAGCCGCTGCCAAAGCCTGCCTACTTCAGTGTTCAGCCGTCGGGTGTTGCTGTGGGATACCTCGGCGTAGCCCGCGAAGTTGAGTAGTGGTGCCAACCGGGCCAGGCTGGCGGCAGATTGTTCCCGGTCATTGCTGAAGTTCTCGCCGTCGGTGGCATAGAACAGATAACAGTTATATTGAGCGGTATCGAAACGCTCCGCCAGAACCGACTCCGCTAGTTCAAGCGCGGTAGAAGACTTCGTGCCACCCTGGCCACTGACCTGGAAAAATTCCTCTTCCTCAAACTCGAAGGCCTCGACACTGTGGGCGATAAAGACGGTATCGATATGACTGAACTGACGTCGAATACCCTGCAGCGCCCAGAAGAAAAAACTTTTGGCGAGTTTGCGGCAGTGGTCATCCATACTGGACGAAACATCCAGCAAAAAAATCACCACGGCGTTGGTTGTGGGGTGGCGTTTGCGTGCCAGCTGCCGAAAGCGTAAGTCGTCGTTGCTGATCGGTACCGGGGTGTCGGGAATCGCGGTGCGTCGTTTGATCGCTTCCTTCATGGTGCGGCGCCGATCGAGTCGTGAGCGAGCGCCGCGCTTGTCCCAGCCTTCGCGAACGTATTCGTCAACGTCGACGTTGGTGCCTTCTTTGGGTTGAAGGTTGGGAAGCTTTAGCTCTTCCCACAGCCAGTCGAGAATATCGTCGGTCTTGAATTCCAGCACGAATTCGAATGCGCCCTCGCCATCGCCGCCACCCTGATCCTGTCCGCCGGGCTGGCCGGGTTGCGCCTGACGCAGCGTATCACCTTCTTTCGCCTTGCCCTGGCCGGCGCCGCTTTGCTCGTCACTGTTGCGCAGGCTAAAACGGTAGTGCTCCAGAAATTTGACCGGCACTTGAACGGTGCGGTTCTCTGGCCGTGAAAGCACGTCAGATTTGGCGATCATCTCAGGGAGATGTTCGCGTACGGCTTCTCGAACTTTCTCGTTGTGGCGCAACCAGTCTCGGGTGCCGCGTGAGAAAAGATCGTACCAGTGTCTGTGGCTGTTTCCTTGACCACCATCCTCAAGAAACATGCCTCCTCCCGACCCAATTGCAGGGCCTTGTGAGGCGCACCTCGGTGCGCCGTTGGCCCTCGCCTATTCTTGCGAGAGCAGAGTTGTTACATAATTCAGTGCCTCGCGGGCGCTGTGTTTGTCGTAACCGTATTCCTCAATGAGACGTTCTTCGACAGCTGCAATTTTTTCCTGGGCCTCGTCATCCGGCCGGGAGATAGAGCTCACCAGGCGCAGCACGTCGCGTCGTTCCTCAAACAGGTATTTTTCCATCGCTTCCTTCAGGCGAGCGTGGGAATCGAGGGTGAACTTCTCGCCGTTTTTGTAGGCCACCATGGCCTTGCGCACTACCTCTTGGCGGAAGGTTAACTTGCCGGCGTCGGAAACTTTGATCTTTTCCTCTACCGCACGCAGAAAACGCTCATCCGGATCCCGGGTCTCATTGGTAATGGGGTCTTTCACTTCGCGCTTGTCGAGAGCGGCTTCGACTTCGTCCAGATATTTTTCCAGCAAGCTCTCGCTTTCTTCCTGGAAGGAGACGAACAGCGCTTTGTGTACATCTTCCTTCACCCAATGGTTGTAGAAATCTTTTCGTGCAACCACCAGAAAATCGACCCATTCGCGTTTCTGTTTGGCATCCATCCGCGCGTCGCTTTCAATTGCGTCTTTTAGGGTAACCAGTACTTCCATGCTGGTCAGGCTTTTCGCTTCCGAACGGGAAATGGCGTTGGACAAGGCATTGACGACGAAGCGCGGCGATACGCCAGCCAAACCTTCGTCGGGGTATTCGTTGCGAATTTTTTCCAGTTCGTTGCGGGAGAACCCTTCTACATCTTCTCCGGCGTAGAGTCGTACCTTCTTGGACAAATCCAAATCTTCACGCTCTGATGGCTTCAGCCGAGACAGGACGGCGAATAGCGCTGCAACTCGCATCGCGTGCGGATCCAGATGGACGTCCCGAAAGGTGGGTGCCTGTGCTATCAGTTTGCGATAAATTTTGGCCTCTTCGCGATAGTTCATCGTGTACGGCACTTGCACAATCACCATCCGATCAAGCAGCGCTTCGTTTTCTTTTTCCTGCAGAAACTTTCTAAACTCTGCAAGGTTAGTATGAGCAAGAATCGTTTCGTCCACGTGGATCAGCGGGAAGCGGGAGACCTTGACGTTTTTTTCCTGGGTAAGTGTCAGCAGCAAGTAGAGAAACTCGCGTTTAACTTTGAGGATCTCGATCATCTCCAGTAGCCCGCGGCTGGCGGAATAGACCGCCCCTGACCAGGACCAGGCTCGCGGATCGCCCTCGTCGCCGTATTCAGATACTTTAGCCAGATCCACTGAGCCAATCAGGTCGGCGATGTCGGCGGTGGTGGGGTCGTGCGGAGCGTAGGTGCCGACGCCGACACGTTTGGCTTCCGACAGGAAAATACGCTCCACCGGGTAGCGCATAAAGTCGCCTTCGTATTCCTGCTCCAGAATGGATTGTGCGTAGGGCGACAGCTCACCCTGAATATCGACGCCGTAGGTCTCACGAAAATCTGCGCGCAGGGTATGTGGCACAAGGCACAGCGGGTTTTCGTGTAGCGGTGAGCCTTTTAGCCCGTAAAGCGCACCATCGTCGGTATGGCTGTATTCTTCCATGCCGCGCTTCATCAGGATTACCAGGCTGGATTTGCCGCCGGAGGGAGGGCCGAGCAGCAGTAGCAGGCGGCGACCGACTTCTGAACCGGCAGCGGCGGCTTTGAAATAATCGACAATGCGTTGCAGTGGCGGATCAATGCCATAGAGTTCTCGAGAGAAAAGTTTCACTTTTCCGTCGCCGTTTTCCTCGCGCGCCTGCATCCAGCGCAGCATATCCCAGGTGTACTGGTGGCTGTTGCGGGTTGCAAGCTCTGGTTTGGGCTGGACGATCTGCTCTAGATAATCCGCAAAGGTTCCCTCCCACTGACGGGAGCGATGCTGGTGGGTGAATGTTTCCAGCGACTGAATAAACGCGTCGTGCCCGTTGCTGCCAGCCATGAGAACCTCCATGCCAACGCTAGTTGTGAGGCAAAGCGGAGTTGCGGCGCTATTGCTTCGACTCTAGTGGCTTAGAGTGAAGCAACTGAACAAGGTTTCAGAAAACGTCGCGAATTTTCCGCCTCGTTGTTTTGTTCTAGCACAGTTTATTCTTGCGTGGCATAGGTAGAATCCGTTTTTTTGATTTATTACGGAATTCTTTATAAAGCGCTTCACAGTGGTAAAAATTACCGACATAATTGGTTTTCTAAATCTCTCCCTTCCCCAGGTTTTCTGCTTTTTCTTACCGCATTTTTCAACGCTTCTATGATGGTTAGCACTCTCCGTTGTGCTTTGCCAGATTGCCTTCCGTGTCGAGGAGGTATTGGTCCTGGTCGCGCGCCATAATGATGTTTCCAGAGTAGTGCGCCGCGGCTTCTTCCTGCAATTCGGCGATATGTCGGTGGTTGGGGGCCGGTGTGTCCCGGTAACGCTGGCTGAAGTGGGTTAGCGCCAGATGCGGAAGCTGCGCTTCTGCGGCAGTGCGGGCGACTTGTGCAGCGGTGCTATGCATATATTGCGGGCCAATCTTCGCCAACACGTCTTCAGTAAATGTCGCTTCATGTATCAGAAGGTCAACGTTTTTCAGTGCAGTTAACAGCAGCTCGGGTTTGTCATTGTCACCGCCGACCACAACAGCCCTAGGTTTCCACGCAGGCCTGCAGACCTGTTCGGGGTGGATCACCCGGCCATCGTCGAGCGTTACGCTGTTGCCCGCTTGTAGTTCGCCCCACAGCGGGCCGCGCGGCACACCCATTTCAGTCAGGGTGTCCTGCTGGAGTGCATTCGGTGGCCTTTCCTCAAAGCGATAGGCGAAGCTTGGTACTCTGTGCGACAGGGGGTGAGCGGAGACCTTTAACCAGTGATCACTGAATACTTCAGGTTGCGCAGCGACCAAAAGATCAGTTCGCACAAATTCCAGTGGAAAGCGCAGGCTGCGCAAGTCGGTATGTTCGAGCGTCGCGCGTACGAACTGTTCGATACCGTCGGGTGCGCATAATACGAGTGGATCTTTACGACCGCTCATGTTGGCGCTGGCCAGCAGTCCGGGCAGTCCGTAGCAGTGATCGCCGTGCACGTGGGTAATAAAAATGGCGCGCAGTTTGGCCAAGCTTAATCGACAGTGCTGAAGTTGGTGTTGGGTGCCTTCACCGCAGTCCACGAGATACCAGTGGCGCTGGTCGGTCAGCGACAGAGCAAATCCGCTGACGTTTCGATGGCGAGTGGGTACACCGGCGCTAGTGCCAAGGAAAGTGAATTTCATGTCCTGAATTATAGCCCGCGCAGAAGTTAGCCGGCTTCACTTTGTAGTGAATACTGCGCCAGTGTGCGGCTTGAGGGCGTGGCAGAGAGTACGGCCATAATACTGTCAATCAGATTGCTGGCCATAAAGTCGGTGTCAGCGGAGAGCGGTGCGTAGTGGCGGTCGGCCCGCAGTCTGGCATGATCTGATACCCCGTGAAAGGCGAGTATGTTCATGTGGAGAATGCGCTGCTCGACGATGGCGCGCGGTAACTGGCTGAGCTGTTTTGCGGTGAACTCGGCGATCTTGCTTTCCCTTACCAGCCGCAGTGGATGGCTTTGAGGCGCCTGGTAGCCCAGTGTGTTGGTAGTAATCAGCTCCGCGCTGATATGCACATAGGCCTCGCCACCGTCAGGATCGTCCAGCTTTTCTATCAGGGGCAATACCATGGCGCTGGCAACGACAACTTCGGTGCTTTGACCGCTGCCAGCCAATTCGTCAATAAGGGCCGCGCGGCGGTTGGCGACGCCAGGCGAATGCTTGTCAAAGATTGCCTGAAGTAGGCCGTTCTTGCCGCCAAAATGGTATTGAATGGCGTTGCGATTGCTCTGGCGCGCAGCTCGAGTGATGGTGTTGAGCGAGACGCCTTCCACGCCATGCCTGGCATATAGCGCCTCAGCGGCCCGCACGATGGCTTGGCGGGTGCGTTCACTGCGGTTTGCGGTGTGATTCAAAGACGGCTGATCCTATGGCATTTGCTTGCCTTGCGAATTGTCCGTGAAAGCGGCGGTCGCGTCGAGCGGAGGAGGCTAATGCAGGATTTAGTCTGGCCCCCTACATACGGGTGAGGCGGGCTGGCGCTTATTCCATATTATGGTGCGGCGCATTAGGATGTTTGATCTGATCAAAATAACAAGCGGCGCCTCCAGGTATCCGTTTCGGCTGGATTTCCGTATCACTAGGCTATCGCCTGCATCGACAGCATTACTCGAAGGAGCATTTCAATGAAATTTGCCTACCACCACAGCATGTGTCCGCCGGAACAGTACATTCCACTGACCAAAGCGGCTGAAGACATTGGTTTTGATACCGTTACCTTCCCTGACAGTATCTGCTACCCGAAAGAGGCGAGCTCTAAGTACCCTTATAACGCTGACGGCAGCCGTGAATTTCTGGATGGGGTGCCGTTTATCGAGCCCTTCCTGCTGATGTCTCACCTGGCGGCGATTACCACCAAAATCCGCTTTTCAACATCGGTGCATAAAACGGCGGTGCACGAGCCCGCGCTGCTGGCCAAAATGATGTCCAGCCTGGCCGTGCTCAGCGGCAACCGTTTTATGTACGGTGCCGGTATCAGCCCCTGGGGAGAAGATTTCGACGTGACCAATACCCCTTGGGAGAAGCGGGGCAAGCGTCTGGATGAGATCATTGAAATCGTTAACGGTCTGATGAGCGGTGAGTATTTTGGCTATCAGGGGGAAATCTTCCAGATGCCGGAAATCAAGCTGTGCCCCGTGCCCAGCGAGCGCCCCAAGATTCTGGTTGGCGGACACTCGAAGCCGGCGCTGCGCCGCGCGGCGCGCCTGGGGGACGGCTGGATTGCCGCTGGGGGTGATGCTGAATCCATCAAGGTGATGGTTGATCAGATCAATGAATTCCGCAAAGAATATGGCCGCGATCATCTACCCTTTGAGTTTCAGGCGATGACTCAGGACGCTTACAGCCCAGACGGTATCAAACGCCTGAAAGAGATCGGTATCGACGAGGTGTTGGTCGCGTTCCGCAATGTCTACGAGGCGGAGCCAGACGACAAAAGTGTTGAGGAAAAAATCGGCATGATGAAGTGGTTTGCGGACGAGGTTATTGCCAAGTCGCGCTAAGCCGTGGCTACAATGCCCCCGCAACAATGTTTGAAGGGCGGGGGCAATGAAAAAACGTTACTGGTTTGTATCTTTTCTGATTTTACTGGCGGTCGCCGTTCTGGCGGCCCGCTCTTTCCTTGCGCCCAAAGCGCTCAGGATGCCTGAGCTTAGCGGCGAACTGCACAGCGTGAATACCTCCCACGGCGGCTTGTCACGGCAGTACAGCATCTATGTGCCGGCGAACCTGCCGCCCAATCCCGGGTTGCTCTTTGTGTTTCACGGGTCGATGTCCTCCGGGGAGTCGATGCGGAACATGTCGGCCCGTCAGTTTGATCGCCTGGCCGATGAGCAGGGTTTGATCACGGTTTATCCGGACGGGGTTGAGCGGCACTGGAACGACTGTCGCGCCTCCGCAAGCTACGCGGCCAATACGCGCAATATCGACGATGTGGGCTTTGTTCGTCAGATGATTGATGAGCTGGCCGTTTCTCGATCGGCAGACCCGGCGCGCGTGTATGCCACGGGGTTATCCAACGGCGGTCATATGGTACTGCGGCTGGCTCTAGAGGCCCCAACCCTGATGGCCGGATACGCGCCAATCGTGGCGAACCTGCCGGTTGACGCTAACCTGGACTGTGTAAAACGCGGCCAGCCGGTGAACATTGCCCTTATAGAGGGGACGAATGACCCGGTCAATCCGTATGGCGGCGGAGTCGTCAAGCTGCTGTGGGATGACAGTCGTGGCGAGGTGCTGTCGGCAGCGCAGACTGCCCGCTATTTCGCCAACCTTGCCGGCTACGTGCAAGGGCCAGACCCCTATGATCTGGCTGATTCGGATTCTTCAGACGACGGCTATATCACCGCGCAGTTGTGGTATGGGCGTGACTATCGGGTGGGCCTGTACACCATGCAGGGCGGTGGTCACGTGCTGCCGAGCGTCAATATGGATTTTGGCGTGCTGGGCGGTGACATTCGCGATGTGGATGCGGCAGACCTGATCTGGTCATTTCTTACCGCAGATACGCTGGCGGCTGGCTTGCCGTGACCTCAGGCTTCGACCAGCGTCGCCACCGGAGCCTTGGTTGGCCGCAGTTTTTCGACAATGTCGAACAGGTAGGTCGCGTGCTGGCGGCGTTCTTTTACGGGCACCATCAGCAGATTCTGGGCGGCGCCCATGACCATATCGAAGGCCATCTTGGTGATCAGTTCCGGGTCGATGTCGCGGCGTACTTCCCCTTTCTTCTGCAGGGTGCGGATAAACTCGTGCATCAACAGCCGGAACTGGCTGATTTTCTCAATCTGGGCTTTGAGGCCCTCGCCACCGCGGGTCAGACAGTAGTGGTAGAGGTTAAAGCGCACCCGCCACTCCCGGTCTGATTCCTCGTCCAGGGGCAGGCCAGAGGTAATCATCGGAATAAAGTAATCCAGCGAGATTTCTTCCAGGTCGGCGATTGCGTCCTGCATGCGCTGATCAATACGCTGGTCGGCCCACTGGAAGGCGGCCATGACAATCTCTTCCTTGCTGTTGAAGTAGTGAGATAGAACCCCGATAGAGCAACCCAGTTCTTTGGCCAGTGCGCGCGTAGTAAGTGCTTCCAAACCTTTGTCGGCAATCAATCTGGACGCTACCGAGGCCACTTCTTCCCGGCGGCTGTCGTGATCTACTTTTCGCACTCCCTCTTCCCTCAGCGTATTTTTTGAACAACTGTGACAGTATACCCGGACTCGGGACTTTTTCATATCGAACGCTTGATATGTATAAAACTATTACATATCATCTGTTCGAAATAAACTGATCAACCTCGGCAACGACCGCAGGAGGAAGGGACCCATGACTGAAGCAGTCGCCAACTACAAGCTGGCCAAAGACAACCACCAGCTATCGCACATCCCAGGCTCGTTTGGCTGGCCAGTAATCGGCCACACCATCTCGCTGGTGAAGGACCTGTACGGCACCATCGACAAGCAGTACAAGGAGTTTGGACCGGTTTCGAAGTTTGGTCTGGCGGGCTTCAAGGGTGTGCTGCTGTGTGGCCCGGATCTGTACCAGCAGGTATATCTCGACAAAGACAAGAATTTCTCTGCCGAGATGGGCTACATGGGTTCACTGGGGCGCTTCTACAAAGGTGCCCTGTTGTTGCGTGACCATGAGGAGCACCGTTTCCAGCGTCGTATGATGCAGACAGCTTTCAAAAACGATGCGATGAAGGGCTATATCGACACCATGGGGCCAATGTTGGCCGAGGCGGTCGAAAGCTGGGATGGGCAGAAAGATTTTCACTTCTTCCCCGCGATCAAACAGGCCTTGCTGGACGTGGCTGCGACGATTTTTGTCGGTCTGGAAAAGGACGATGCTCGCGCCGAAAAGCTCAATCAGGCCTTTACCGATGTTGCCAATGGCCTGATGGGCCTTGTCACCAAGGAAATCCCGGGAACGCTGCACGCCAAGGGCAAGAAGGGTGAGCGTTATCTTCACGAATTCTTTGGCAGCCTCATCCAGGATCGTCGGAATAACGATGGCAAGGATACCTTCAGTTATTTCGCCAAAGAGCTGAATGAAGACGGCGAATACTTTAGCGATCAAGATATCGTTGCGCACATGAGCTTTTTGCTGTTCGCGGCGCACGATACCACCACCTCGGCACTGAGCCACATGCTGTATCACCTGGGTCAGAACCCCGAGCTGCGTCAGCGTCTGCGTGAAGAGGCGCAGTCCATTGGCAAAGATTATCTGGAATACGAAGACCTGGATCGCATGCCGCTGGCCGATGCTGCCGTGCGCGAAGCCCTGCGGTTGCACCCCTCAGTGATGATGATGCAGCGCCGCACCATCAACGACTGCGAGATTGGTGGCTACCATATCCCGGCGAATACCATTTTGTTTATTGCGCCGCAGTATGTACATCGCATGCCCGAATACTGGGACGAGCCGGAGAAGTTTGACCCGGACCGCTGGCTGGAGCCGCGTAACGAGCACAAGCGCCACTCCTTCAGCTTTGTCGGTTTTGGTGGCGGTGCCCACAAGTGTATCGGGATGCACTTTGCCTTGATGCAAACCAAGAACTTCCTGCATCAGTTCCTGACTCGTTACGACTTCGAGTTGCCCGCCAATTTCGGCACCGAAATGCAGACAGTCCCCCTGCCCAAACCTGCTGACGATTTGCCTATGGTGCTCAAGCGTCTGAATGGGTAAACTTCGTGCCGGCGCAGATTGGGTGAATGCCTGATTTGCGCCGCTACCCGTTGAAAACGCTAAGAAAAAAGTCAGAGGCGGGCTGGCCTAGTTAGTAGTCTGATTTTGGATTTCGACATGCAAAAGCCCCGTTTGGTGCCCGCGACAGCGGTTGCTCTGGTTTTGAGCGCCGGCAGCTTGCTTGCACAACCTTTATTGACGCTTGCCTCGCCCGCTGGCATGACGCCGTCGGCGTCGACGCCGGCCGTGCCCTCGCACAATGATTTTGTCGAGCTTTCGGCTCCCGCCGTGAACACGTACGATGCTCCCCTGCAAGGTTTGGAATTGGCCAGCAACGAGCCCGAGATGTCCCCCTTACTGGCGCCGATGCTGGCGCTGTACAGTCAGCTGTTGGCGCTCGACAGCAATGGCAGCGGCGGCATTGCCCTGCAGCGATTGCAGGCGCGCCTGGGCGCGGATGTCGCGGAAAAAACCGGATTGCTGGATATCAACGATGTGCTTACAGCCGACCTGGATAAGGTGGAGTTGGTAGCCATTGGTGGCGCCCAGCTCAAATCATTGGGTGTCGCGGCGGGGCAGGTCGACAAATTACCGTTGCTGGGGCCACTGACCGACGACGTGAAAGCCGCGATGATGGAACTGCCGCAAGGCCTGGCGGCGATTGAAGGCCCGGTCGCACTGGCCATATGGGGGCAGGACGGCCTTGCATCGTTGGTGATTCGCGCCAATTGATTTCGTAACACGACTGCAGGAGATGCTGGTATGACCCTTTCCCCTCAAACCCCGGTACTGGTTGGAATTGGCGTGCTGAACCAGCGCGAAACCGACGTCGCCAAAGCTGATGAGGCGGTGGCCTTGATGATTCGCGCGGCCAGAGCGGCGGCGGAAGATTGCGGCGTGCCAGAGCTGTTACGCGACGTTAAACGTATCAGCGTGCCTAAAGGCGTGTGGGGCTACACCAACCCGGGGCGTCTGATCGGCGAGGCCGTGGGTGCGCCCAAGGCAACCACCGTACTGGCGGAAATAGGCATATTGCAGCAGTCATTGTTTGCCGACGCCTGCCGCCAGATCGCGGCTGGAGAGATTGATAGCGCTCTGGTTGTCGGTGGCGAAGCCAAATTCCGCGCCTTGCAAGCCACGATTCAGGGCATTGCCGCGCCGGAAACGGCGCAGGACGATGCGCCGGATGTGCATCTGCAGCCTGAGCAGGAAATCTGGTCTGAGGTGGAATCCGACGCGGGCTTGGGTATGCCTGTCGGCTTTTACGCGCTGATGGAAAGTGCCCTGCGCCAGGCGCAGGGAGAAGACCTGGAAACACATCGCGATCGCGTGGCCGCGCTCTACGAAGGCATGGCGGAGGTTGCCAAGGGCAACCCCCACGCCTGGAATCGTGACGGCATGGCGGCAGCTCAGATCCGCAATGCCTCTCCCAAGAATAAAATGCTGGCCTTCCCCTACACCAAATATCACAACAGCCAGTGGAATGTGGATCAGGCCGGTGCGCTGTTGTTCTGCTCGGTGGCCAAGGCTGAAGCTCTCGGTATTCCCCGAGACAAATGGGTTTTCCCCTGGGCCAGCACCGAAAGCAATTTTATGGTTAACACCTCCCAGCGGGTGGATCTGGCCGGATGTCCGGGCGCCCGGCTGGCAGGCAAAAAGGCGCTGGAACTGGCGGGTATGACGGTGAACGACATCGACTTGCTGGAGCTGTACAGCTGTTTCCCCTCGGCGGTACAGATTTATGCCCGCGAAATCGGCATCTCGCTGGATCAGCAGATTACCGTTACCGGCGGTATGACCTTTGGTGGCGGCCCCCTGAATAACTATGTATTGCAGTCGACCGCGCGCATGGCGGAGCTGTTGCGCGAGCAGCCCGGCAAAAAAGGCTATATCACGTCAGTCAGCGGCATGTTGACCAAGCAGGGCTTTGGTGTGTGGTCCACCGAGCCGAACCCCAAAGGCTTTGGTTTTGCCGATCTCACCGAAGAAGCCCGCGCCGAAGCGCCACCGTTGGAGATGGTCAAAGTCGACAGTGGCGAAGGCAAGATTGTTGGTTGCACCGTGTTGTTTCAGGGTGATGATCCCTGGCGTGCGGTGGTGGTGGTTACGCTGCCTAATGGCAAGCGCACGATTGCCTACAACGAGAACGCCGAGTTAATGGCTGATGCCATGAAGGAAGAGTTTGTGGGTCGGAATGTGCAGCTTAAGGACGGCGTGTTTTCGCTTTAGGCTAGTGACGTCATTGCGAGCATTCGCGAAGCAATCTCATGCAGGAGCCTGCGGGCGTGAGAGATTGCTTCGTCGCTGCGCTTCTTGTAAAAACAGCCACTTTCTTATCTCAGCGCTGGTGGTATTCCACACAGCACTTCACCTCTTCGGCCGAACCCAGAATCACCGGTACCCGTTGGTGAATCTTCTCCGGCTGGATGTCGAGAATCCGGCCCTTGTCTGTCCAGGCTTCGCCACCCGCTTGTTCTACCAGTAACCCCATCGGGTTGGCTTCATACATCAGCCTCAGTTTGCCTGCCTGATCCGGTTTGCGTGAATCCCACGGGTAGGTGAACAGGCCGCCGCGGCACAGAATGCGGTGAACATCAGCCACCATGGCGGCTACCCAGCGCATGTTGAAGTTCTTGCCGCGTGGGCCATCACTGCCTTTGAGCAGGTCGGCAATGTAGTTCTGCATCGGTGCGGCCCAGAAGCGCTGGTTTGACATATTGATGGCAAACTCTTTGGTTTCCGGTGCCAGCTGCACCCGTTCTACGGTTTGAATCCAGCTGCTGTTTTGCGGGTCGAAGGTGAACATGGATACGCCATCGCCAGTTGAAAACACCAGCATCATCGACGGGCCATAAAGCACATAGCCGGCGGCTTTTTGCTGGCGGCCCGGCTGGAGGAATTCCTGTTCGCTCACGGCGCCGCTGTTGTCGCTGGCCAGTACCGAGAAGATGGTGCCGACCATCGAATTGATGTCAATATTCGAGGAGCCGTCCAGAGGGTCGTAGGTGACCAGATAGCGACCATCAAGGTTGGCACCCACTACCTCGTCTTCTTCCTCTGATGCGATGCCACGCACGGCCGAGCAAGCCTTCAGCGCGTCTTTCAACATGTCGTTGGCGATGACATCGAGCTTTTTCTGAGTTTCTCCCTGCACATTGGCAGCGCCAGCGCTGCCAAGAATGCCCGCCAGCTCGCCGCGCTGCAGTTGATCGTTGATGTTCTGACAGCAAGTGGCAATGCGACCAACCACCTCTTTCAGAGCGGAATCGGCAGGACTTGCAGCGAGAAAGGCATCCAGAGTGATCATGGGGGTTCCTATGGCGGGATTTCAAAGCGCGCCATTATGCCATTTGGGCGATAGGGGCTCCAGCAAAGGCGGGCGCCGCGAAGAAATTAAAAAAAGGTAACAAGTGTGTAAAAACACTGAAAGCTGTACTACAGTCAGCGCAAATCAACCCGATAACGATAACGGCTGGAGTGATCAAAGGTGAAGGATTTCAAGGATAAAGTGGCGGTAATTACCGGTGGCGCGAGCGGCGTCGGTCGAGCATTGGGCGACGCACTGGCAGCCGAGGGCGCCAAAATTGTGCTGGCTGATGTGGATGAAAAAGGTCTGCAAAGGGCCGTCTCTGCGCTCAACGAACGTGGCACGCAGGCCATCGGCGTACGCACTGATGTGAGCCGGCAGGAGGATCTGAATAATCTGGCTGAGCGCGCGTTCGCTGAATTTGGCGCTGTGCATCTGATGTTTGCCAACGCGGGTATCGGTGCCGGTGAAGCGGGCGACATGTGGGACTACAACCTGAACGACTGGAAGTGGGCTTTCTCGGTGAACATTTGGGGGGTAATTCACTCCATTAACGCCTTTATGCCGCGCTTGGTTGAGCAGAACGAAGAGGCACACTTTGTGGTGACAGGCTCAGGCAATGGGGCCTTCCTGATGCTGCCGGATGCTCCGATCTACACCACCACCAAAGCCTCGGTGATGGCCATCACTGAAACGCTCTATTACCAGATGTTGGCTAAGCAATCGCCGGTCAAGGTCAATGCCTTGTTCCCCGGCCCACATGTGGTTGATACCGGTCTGTTCAATTCCGAAAGGGTACGCCCTGAAGACTTGCCAGGCAGCGGTGTAAAAGCCTCGGGTATCAGCTCCGTCGACGATATGAAAAAGATGATGGAGCAGTTTGGCATGGAATTGGAAACCACATCGCCTCAGGAAGTGGCTGCCTATGCCGTACAGGCCCTGAAAGAAGACAAGTTCTGGATTCGCCCCAGTACGGAAAAGTCGGATCAGGCCCTGCGCGAGCGAATTGAAGGTATAATCAGCCAGACCAACCCAGTACCCCCCAATGTGTTATGACGAGCGTTACCCCGATCCGGTCCGCCGAAACGAAAGCCATCAGTCGCCGTGAGCAGCGCAAGCAGGAAGTTCGCGGCCGAATCAATGAGGCCGCAGTGTCACTGTTTGGCTCCCAGGGATTTGAGCTGACAACAGTAGAAGAGATTTGCGAGGCTGCCGAGGTGGCCCGCAAAACCTTTTACAATTATTACAATTCAAAGCAGGATCTGATTCGCGAACTCAGCGATTCCATGCTCTACGATGAAACCTCCAATATGGTAGAGCTGGCCATCGAGAAATTCCCGACCACCCGGGAGCGTCTTGGCTATATCTTCTCGATGATGGCGGACAACCTTGAGCGTTACGAGGATCTTGAGCGTTGTCTGATCCATCAGGCCTTGATGGAGCTTTCCAGCGAAAGCAATAAGGCGGGGCAGCAATTGGGCAAACTCAATGGTGCCTTTGTTCATCTGATGCTGGAAGGTCACGCATTGGGTGATGTGACCACGCGCTACAGCGTTGAGTTTGCTGGTGAAATGGTGATGGGAGCTATCAACACCGTCATCATGAACTGGATACATGATCCCGCCTATCCTCTCCAGCTTCGCATCAAGGAGCTCAGTCGTTACCTCGACGACTCGCTGTTAACCACCTAGCGTTCAGTTTCCATTCATCAGGTTTGGCGCAGGATGACAGCACGTTCCCTGAGGATTGCTGTCATGAAATTACTCGCTTTCCAGGCG
Organism: Litorivivens sp.; assembly: GCA_041638115.1. Classification (GTDB taxonomy): domain Bacteria; phylum Pseudomonadota; class Gammaproteobacteria; order Pseudomonadales; family Spongiibacteraceae; genus Litorivivens. The sequence continues at coordinate 25,281 of JBFKXO010000005.1, forward strand.
CCCGCCAGGGTGTCATCGGCCGTGGTTGCCAGTCTGCTGGCAATAGCAGCGTCACCCGTTTGGTCTGATCACACGCGACAGTCGCTTAATTTTCATGTCGATGTCGGTCAGGCAATGCAAGATATAGATGCTTCCGACTTTCCGCCGGGTTCAGATATCGATGATGAGGATATTGCCTTTCGCGGCGGCATTGGCTTTCGCAGTGGGTTGATTGGCGGCAACCTCTCCTATGTGAATTTTGGGCAGTCTGCGGTGACAACGCCGACGGCGTCGGCTGAGGCTGAAACCTCTGGGCTGGCCTTCGATCTGCAACTCGATCTGCCCATCTCGCAGTACAGCACGGTATTCTTCAAGGGCGGCATTCTGAGCTGGGAGCAAATCACGGATGAGCAAACGGCGGGGTCACGCATTGTGGATCGTTATCGGGAAGATGGCGTAGACCCTTTCTGGGGGATAGGGTTTCGCTTCAGCGGGGCACCCGGTATGGACATCAAGGTTGAATACGACCGTTTTGAATTCAAGGATAACGGTACCGACGTGGTCGCGGACTATGACCTGGTGACTGTGGGAATCGAATTTTTCTTGTAGACTGAGCCTGACAAACTGACAGGGAGGTTGGGTCATGCGATACCGATGGATACTTGCGGTGTTATTGGTCATTTTGCCGCTTTCCGGCGTGGGCAGTGCACAATGGAAAGACTGCCGGCAAGTGAAACGTGAAAGTCTGCGATTGCAGCAGGCGCTGCGCAAAGGGGTGGTTTTGCGGGGCTACCGGGATCGCCCCCACATGCGCCATACCTTGCGCGACAATAATAACTGGTTATGGAAACAGTGCCGTCAATACAGCAGTGAACTCCGGGAATTGTCTGTTCGCTAGCGTGCAGGCTTGAGGAGGTCCTTCGCTGGCTATTACCCCTAAATGGCTTATACTCAGTCTCAGAACACTAAAGCTGCGGTTTATAACAACAATTTCTGAAAATAGGGAAGCGCGCGCTGCATGCTGAAATTTGCCGCTAAATCCGATGTCGGCTGCCACCGCAGCAATAATGAAGACAACTTTGCTGCTGCGCCTGAGTTGAACCTGTGGGTGCTTGCCGATGGTGTCGGCGGGCAGGACGCGGGTGAGGTCGCCAGTGAAATCGCTTGCCGGGTGATTCGCCAATCTGTTTCAGCGGGCGCCGGATTGGAAGAAGCAATCCATCAAGCCCACGACGCGATTCTTGCGGCTCCGCAAGATGGGCAGGGCAGGCCGGGTATGGCCTCGACGGTGGTCGCTTTACAGGTCGAAGGCAATCGCTATAAGGTTTCCTGGGTCGGCGATTCCCGCTGCTATCTATGGAGTCGCGACCGCGGCCTTGAGCAGATTTCCCGTGATCATTCTCTTGTGCAGCGACTGCTTGAAGAGCAGCACATCACCGAAGAAGAAGCGGCTAAGCATCCTGGCCGCAACGTGGTGCTGCAGGCTCTGGGGCAGGAAAATGTCGAGCGTCTGCAAGTCGATTCCATCCACGACCGGTTTGAGGATGGGCAGATCATCCTGATGTGCAGCGATGGCCTCAATGATTACGTGGCGCACGAAGATATTGTCGCAGCCTTTGAGACTCATTCCGATGTTAATGCCATAGCCGATCAATTGGTTGCTAAAACCCTGGCTAACGATGGCGGCGACAATGTCACTGTGGTGGTTGTTGAGCTGGATAGTGCACCAGCCGCGTCAGCCAACGTTAGCGCTACCACGGCCGGTTGGTGGCGAAACCCTCTTTCCTGGCTTCTAGGTGTGCTGGTTGTGGGTGTTGTGCTTTATTTCATTTAGGTTTTTGTTCAACTTAATTGTTTGGCAATGGGTGTGTCCTGCATGAATTCCCCGGTGGTCACTGAGCTTGTATGGCAGCTGAAACCGCAGTGCGACAACGGCGCGGTGATTACGTTATCTCAGGAATTTCTGGTTGGTCGCGATCCCTCCTGCGATCTTGCGATTGACCAGAAGCGAATCTCGCGTCGCCACGCGAGTTTCCTGTTTAAGCATGAGTCGCTTTTTGTTCGCGATCAACAATCGGCCAATGGCACGTTTGTTAACGGCCAGCGAGTCGATATTGCCGAGCTTAAGGTAGGAGATAAAGTCCGGTTTGACCGCGAGGAATATCAGGTTGAGCGGGTTGAACGTCCCAAGGCGGTGATCACCGATTCATTGACACAGGGTCGCGTTCTGTTGGATCGGGTGAAGCGGCCGGACGAGCAGGGCTATGCGTTGTTTGGTCAGAGTGAGCCGGTGCAAGGCAGAACCTTTGCACTGCGAGGAGACGAGTGCTTGGTAGGGCGCGGTGACGGCGTTGATATCCTTATCAAAGCGCCGGTTGTTTCCTCGAGCCACGCGTTACTGCGTCGTCGCGACATTGTGTGGATGGTCGTCGACAACCAATCCTCTAACGGGACCCGGGTCAACGGCGAGGTGGTCAGCGAGGCTATTTTGCGTCCCGGAGATCGCGTCAGTTTTGGCAATATCGAGCTGCGATTCGATGCACTCAAATCACCCTGAATGACGATCTTGCTTTGGATGCCTATCGACTGTTGGCGTCCTTCCTTAACGCACGCAAACGATCCAGTAGCGCCTGCTCCTGAATGTAGAACGTAATCTGTGACGACTGGTTCAGAAAAGCGTTAGCTTTGGCCAGGTCACCCACGTCCAGTGCTGCTTGTGCCTCGTCCAGGTAGATAGTAAATAGTCGGTTGAGTGCCGATTGCGCTTGCGGCGAGTTCGGGTACTTGCCGAGTAATGTCGTCAGGTAGTATTGGGCATTGTCACCGGGCGGTTGGTAGTAGCGCGATTCGCTCAGGGCAATGCCGGCTTTTTGTAGCAACTGCACTTCTTCCTGATTGGTCTGAGTCGCTGCCGTTGGTCCCGGCATTTGGGTCTGGTAGTACCAGAAGCCACCAGCCGCCAGGGCGATCACCACTACGCAGGCGCCCAAGCCCGCCCCCAACGCCTTCCAGAGTCCTGAGCGGCTCTTTGCGGCCTTTTTGGCGGCAGGCTGGCGAACCTGCGTGGCATCGCCGGACACCTGAGTGGCATCGTTACTATAGGCATCAATGGCCTGGATTGCTGAGCCGCTCAAAACAATAGTGGCCGCTTCTTCCTCACTGAATTCTGCATCCACAGACTCCAGCGCAGCCAGCAGTTCAGCGCCGGTCTGGTAGCGATCTTCCCGCTCTTTCGCTAAGGCGCGGTCGATAAAATCCTGAAACACGCTGACATTGGCCGGTAGTGGCGGTGGTGGGGTGGTGATGTGCTTGATGCCAATGGATATAGCGGATTCGCCTTTAAACGGCACACGCCCGGTAAGCAGTTCGTAGAGGATAATGCCGAGACTGTAGAGGTCTGAGCGGCTGTCCAACTGAGCGGCTTCCGCCTGTTCGGGGCTCATGTAGTGTGGCGAACCAATAACGGTCCCCGTTTTGGTCATCTGGGTTTTGGAGTCGGTATTGCGGGCGATACCAAAATCGGAAATCACGGGGCTGCCATCGCCACGAAACAGAATGTTTTCGGGTTTGATATCCCGGTGAATAAAGCCTTTGCTGTGGGCATAATCCAAGCCGGCGGCAATGCCTTTTACGATATCAATGCTATCGCCGATTTTGAGACCCTGCTTCATTTTGGCTTTCAGGTCGCCGCCGGTCAGGCATTCCATGGCCATATAACGATAGCTCTCGTGCTGGCCGATATCATAGATCGCAATCACATTGGGATGGCTGAGTTCGGCGCAAATACGCGCCTCGCGCAGGAAACGTTCACCAAAGCTGGGGTCGGCCTCCAGGTGCTTTGCCATGATTTTAAGCGCCACGGTGCGGCCGGTAGCTTCCTGAGTGGCGAGATACACCACTGCCATGCCGCCTTTTCCGAGGGGTTTTTTTATTGTGTATCCGGGAATAGTAGGCAGTTCCAAGGCTGAGTCCCCATGAATTTTGGTGATTTCCCGCATTCTCTGATCGGAATGTTGCGCGGGAAACGTAGTCAAACTATACCACTCGTTAGCGGCTGGTAAAGGCTTGATTAGAAGCCATTAAGGTCTAGTTAAGCCGTACTTGGTACGCTTTGCGACCATGCTGAAGCAGTTAAACAGCAACGACACGCAGATAAAGGAGGTTACTGTGAATTATTGGCTAAAAGGGTTATTCGTCGTGACGACCGCTTTGTTGGTGGCTTGTGCATCGGAAACCCCCTACAAGCCCGCAGAACATCGCGGAGACTACGGTTATACGGAAACGCCTCTGGGTGACAATCGCTACCGCATCACCTTTGAAGGCAATAGCACTACGCCGGCAGAAACGGTGCAGGATTACGCCTTGCTTCGGGCAGCCGAGTTAACGCTGGCTCAGGATTACGACTGGTTTGAAACCGTGGACCGTAACGAAGACAAAAAG
>JBFKXO010000006.1:0-25988 GCA_041638115.1 Litorivivens sp.
GCCAAGGCGCCGGAAAGCGGCGCGGCCTACTACAACATTGCGGCCACCGGTACACCCACGGCTAACAGCTTTACCCTGCGCGCTACTCGCACAGGGTCAATGGCGGGCGATCGCTGCGGCAACCTGGAAATCAGTTCAACCGGCGCGCGCACGCTCGACAGCAACAAGACCGGAACGACCGTTGCCGATTGCTGGCGACGCTAGTCGCGGCTACCAAGACCCCGTCTATCCACGGGCAACAATGTTAGCTTATTTTGCCTATCACTCGTGCTTCGCCAGCACTGCCTTTACCGCTGGCAGGTGACGCCGGCTAATCTGGGGGCTGTCTGGCGTTTCATGTAGGCTGGCGCGATGGCCTGCGCCGTCGCGCACTACACCGAGCAAGCTGTGCCGCGCGATCAATGTATTGCGATGTGCGCGCACAAAATAAGTTGGCCAGGCCTGTTCCAGTTGCTGCAAACTTTCGCGCAAAAGCGCCTCTCCGGTGCGATGTACCGCCACCACGTACTTCTGCTCAGCACGAAAGTAAATTACATCTCTGAGCCACAACTTCTCCACACCCTGAGCGGTGTTGACTAATAAATGAGGACCCTTGTCGTTTTCTAACGCCGGTATATGTTCTGGCGAGAAACGGGCGGCACGCTGCAGGGCCTTTTCCAGTTTGGAGCGCTCTATTGGCTTTAGCAGATAATCCACGGCAGCTACCTCAAACGCTGCCAGCGCATGCTCATCGTAGGCCGTACAAAACACCAGCGCCGGCGCATTATCCCAGCCCGCCATTTGCCTCGCGGCATCCAGACCATTTAGCCCTGGCATCTGTATATCCATCAACACCAGAGCCGGACGGTATTGCCGCGCTAGCTCAAGGGCTTGTGTACCATTAGCCGCCTCGGCGACAACGTCGATGCCGGCGATCTGCTCCAGCAAGCGTCGCAAGCGTTTACGCGCTGGCGCTTCGTCGTCAACGATCAGTACACGCATCTTATGGCCGCTGCTCGATGGTTAAGGGGAAGCGCAAATCCACTTGAAATTTGCCGTCTTTTTCAGACATGCGCAACTGCCCGCGCTCGCCGTAAATACTGTGCAAGCGGTGTCGAAGATTGTCGCAGGCCAGCTGATTACCGGCCCTGGCTCCACCGGATTCAGGAATGGGGTTAGTCACAACAATACAGCAGTCGTTATTTTCACAGCGGGCACTCACTAGGATGCACCCACCTTCCGGTAATTGCTGAATACCGTGAACCACCGCATTCTCAAGCAGCGGTTGCAGGCTTAAGCTCAGCACCGCTGCATCATCGTTCATCGCCTCGTCTTGCCAGCGAATTTGCAGACGTTCTCCCAAGCGCATTTTCTCAATGCTTAGATAGCGTTCGCACAGTTCGCGCTCTGCCCGCCAGTCACTAAACACGCGATTATCCTGGAGATTGGCACGGAATAATGCAGCCAGATCTTCTACCGCCCGTTCCGCATCGGCGGGACAATCGTCAATCAGGCTAGCAATGGTGTTGAGGCTGTTGAATAAGAAGTGCGGTTGAATCCGTGATTGCAGGGCCTGAATGCGCGCCTGCATTTCGCTCTGTTCACGTTGGCGCAGCTGCCAGCTCAGATAGAGATAGCGCAGGCCTATGCCAGCGACAACGGCCCCAATAAAAAGATGTTGTAGCAGGCGCTGGGGACTAAACAGGGGGTCAGCGCCCGTGGTCGAGAGCAGCCATTGACCCGCGAGTGAATAGACACTGACCACCAGTAAAACCAGCAGGTAACTCAGTGAGGCTGCGATCGCCAAGGACAATCGGGCCAAAATGCCACGTAACAGGCATAACACAGACGCCGACGACAGAAAGACAAGCAGACAGAACAGGGAGACCAGCGAGAAATCGGCCCATACTATCGGCCACAATCCCTGTTGCAAGCTTGATACCACCAGCGCAAGCAACAACGCCAAGATGAACAATACCAACGATGACTGCGCGGTGCACAGATCAGGTAGGAAGAAATTTTCAGCGCCTTGCTGACCGGGTTTTTCTGAGCGGCTTTCAGCCATGGGGCACACTCTATATTTCAGCGTGCCCCATTATAAACATCTTTTAAACCGCACCGTCAGGTGAGATCAATCCAGGTATTACTATTTGTAATACCAATATGTGCGCTGTCGACTTCCTGAGGCATCAATCGCCGGCGTACTGGGGTCAAAGGGCGTGGGACCCTCACCCCCAATAATAAAGGGCACCGTCTCACCATCAATCGTCACCAAGCCTGCAATAGGCGATGGCGGTAAACCGCCACCAGCGAATATTTTCGTGGAAGCTGTCGCATTAAAAATATCTACAGAGTAAGCACGCGCCACACCAAGCTTGGCCGAGCACGCGCCCGGTGTCGGGGTATCCGGCTGGTTAGTGCTGAAGTAAACCTTGCCTGCAACTGCCAACGGAGCATTAACCCCTTTTTCACCCTCGCTATCGCCATCGATAGTATCCCCTTCAAGGGTAATGTAGAAACCGGAAAAATTTGCAGTTATCTCCGTCAGGGTGACTAAGGTTACAGGGTTACCTGAACTATCTTCGTAGCGATCATCCGTTTCATCGTAGCTGCAACCTATTGGCTGGTTTGATCCATCCACGCACTGGTGCTCGGTGCGATCAAGCAAATCTGCTTCGGTTATCGCCGCATTACCTGATGGCACACTGTCACCGCCATTCTTATCAACCATCAAGTAAAAGCGGTTTTCTACGTTGTAACCTAAACCTGCGGTGCTGCTATCAGTGTAGAGAGGCTTCTCTCTATCACCGGTCACTGCAACAACGATGTCATAGTTCTTGGTTGGCACAACGTCAGGTGGGTATAGGAACTTCCTAGCATTATTCCCACTGCCGGCAATGCTTGCAAATTTGGTCAGCGCCCAGTTTGAGGGTGCAGTGTTGCCGCCCGGCTGAAGATCAACACGCCAGATATTGCCGCCCATGTCAGCAGCATAGAGACGATCAGTAAGTCCATCGAAATCGTTATCGAAAAGTGCTATATCCGCTGCGATAGGGCGAGTTAAGTTTGTATTAGCGACACATGCCGCGCCACTGGGAACCGTCACACCAGTGCAACTTGGGAATGCCGCCCAAACGAGATCACCATTGCGGGCATCAAGAACAACAATTCCACGGCCTTCGTCGATATCTGTAGCCGCAGGAGCGGGATCACTATCCTCCGCAATGTCATAACCCGCTCCAAAGATCAATACCGGGTAATCATAGCCTTTTACTTGCGTTACTTTGGGTTGTGACCAAGTCTGACCGAGTTCTGGCAAGTCTGTATCCGACACGCTCCACAAGAACTTGGGTGAAGACGGCGTGGTGACGTCCATCGCATAAATAAGATTGCCTCCGCGACGGGCGCTCATGAATAAGTATTTTTTGCCACCTGTCGGCGTGTTAATAGCGTCGTACGGCCTATCATCCAGCAAGGTGGTCGTCGTACCGTCAAAAAAGTAATCCCTTGGGATGGCATTCGGATCTACAACGCCAGTGTAATTGATTCTCGGGTCATCATTGTACAAGCGCTTAAACTTAGTGAAAAACTCTGGCGCAACAAAGCTCCAAAGCTCACCTCCCGGTCTCACCCCTCCGATGGGACGTGTCTGATTTCCGTTAATCGCCCGAAACATTCCGTCGTTCGAGCCATAGAAAATAACTACATCGCTTTCACCAGCCGGGTTGTCGTTATCTATATCGCCGTAATTAATAACCGCCGGACGTGAGTGGAGCACATCCCCGTGTACCGATGGGCGAACACTAATTGAGCAGGCAGTCCCATCATTATAGGTTCGAGTCCCATCACTGTTCAGCGGGCAAGGACCGATTGAAGCCTCATTGCCGGCATTGTCTTCACCTCGGATCCAATCGATTAAATTATCGGCTGTCAGAGATGCCGTACTATTGCCGCAATCTACCTTGTGACTACCAAGGGCCAGATTATCGAGAGTCACCGTATAACTATTGCTATTGATAACCGCATCAACTTCAGTAAGAAAAATCCCGGTGCCTGTGGCAATTTGCCCAAGGTTATAGTCAATGGTTTCAGCACCGTCTTTACTGCAGTTTTGCAATTCAATTTCCTCGCCCGCGCTGTAGCCATGACCGCTTTGCTCAACCTGAGCTGTTCTAGAGGCAACATAAAGCTTTATTTCAGCGCTTCCTGATGCACCATCCGCCATACTGTTTAACTGCAGGTTAAACGATGTCGCATCTGCATTGGTAAGCTCGCAAAACTCATGGGTTGGGCTATTAGGCTCGTTACAATCGGTTTGACCTAGTGTGCCAACATCGCCAACCAAGAAATTTCGGTCAACAAGCGCAACCTTATCCCCAACAACCGCGTTCTTGCCATTACCGCTCGATAGAGTCAGGTCCGGGAGAGTACCGCTCGTGACGGTAAAATTACAGGAAATACGTGCAGGTTTATTCTTCTTCGTCTCAAGATTCGTGCAAGCGTAATCAACCACCAAGTTACTAATGGAGCCTGCCGTCACTGAAGTTCCGCCGCCCGCACTTGCAGTCAAACCAAACCAGGCATCGCCATTGGCAGAGAAATTTGTTTTGTTGAATGCGATTAATCCGTCGGTATCACATTTTCCTGGCGCACAGCTGTAAACCTGTCTTGTACTCTGACCGGTAAGATAGTCGACGCGGCTCATCTGTGCAGCTCCGCCCTTTTCGACAAGGTCGCCATCAGGTGCATCAAAGGTTAACGCATTGCCGTTTGGGTCGTTCACCCAGTAGCCATAGCCTTCGTCGGCTTCTGTCGGCCAGTCGCTCTGCCCTGTAGGCGTATTGGTAGTCCAAAAGCTGGTTGCTCCGTCAGAAATCGCCCCAGTGTTCGGGTTTGTCGCTGATACCACGGCCTTCGACGGATCCTGCGTGGCATCAGCCAAAGCGATATTTCCAGCGGAATCAAACCCCAATTGGTATTGTTTTACATTGCCAAACCAGCGAGGTCCTGCCTGACTGTCTGGCCGAAACATGGCGATATAGACCTGATTTAAGAACGTCCCCTGGGTATTTGCACTAACAGGCAGTGTTGCTGATGAGAAAACGCTGTTAACCGCCTGAACCTCGGTAAAGATCTGAGTCAGTATGTCCTCGAACCCTTGGGACTGGGAGGCTTGTACAGTGAAAGCCTTTCCACCACCTTGGGTCGCCATTGACCCGAGAAAGTTGAACTGATCAAAAAGCTTTGACTGCAAGGCGGGATCGTAAACGCCGATAGTGTAGGTTGTGATATTCCGGTCATTTTGAGCGCTGTCATCGGTATTGACCCGTTTCATAAACCGCGCCCAGTCGTCGGCTTGATACAAGCCATTGTCTTTCAGGCCCGTAACTGCGATTGGAGAGGTAAAAAGCTCATACTGTGCCGATTCTGTGGCGTAATTGAAGGCTGAGGTCAACTGTGATTTCAGCAAGGTATCTACTCGGCCACCGCCGCTAGGCGTATCTTCTGCTTTCGCCGTTGTTTTTGTCAGGTTCCCTATGTAGACAATTACCGCATCCCGACATTCAGTTGCCACTGAACCCAGAGCGGAGTAATCAATATCGGCGCAATCATCTTGTAATCCGTTTAGCATTGCCCACGCTGATGCCATCCCGTCGCCAACCGCTCGCTTAGGAACTAGATAGCTGTTGTCAGCGTAAGATTTGATATTCGCAACCAGTTTATCAATCCCGGCGGAATCCACCTTTGTTGGCACATAGGTCATGTAACCACATTCACCATTGCCATTGCCGATACTAGCGCTGCCATTGTCAAAGTTAGAAAAGTTCTGGCTGTTATTAAACGCCATTAAGCCGACTTTAAGGCGCCCTAAAAGGGTTGGATTTTGCTTGATCGACAGAAGAGCGTTGACCATGGCACATTGCTCCATCCCACCCACGGTATCACCGAGCGCTGGCGCACCACTACCGTCGTTATAGGTACAGCCATGAACAACACTCGCGTTCGAGTTTCGCGTGTTATGCATATAGAGCATAACCGTTGGAATATTTCCGCCGGCAGGATTTACACCGGTAAAGAGGTCGATATCTTCGCCGTAGGCAGTAGATCCAAACATCACTACAGACATCAATGACAGGCGAAGGTTTTTCAACAAGCCATATCGAACGTTACTCATTACTGCACCTCAGATTATGTGACACACCGCCCGCATCAACTCGGGCAGGGCGTACCGATGACCGCACGGGTAGATAACCCCTGACTCATCTCCATTTCTGCCCCCGTAGCGCCGTCCGCCACTTCAGCATCAACTTCCCAGTTCATTCGTGCACACCAGGAATCAGAGTTTCCCTGTGCGCCAGAAGCACCAATGATTCCCGGCGTACTCCGACTACTGCCTACGCATTGCACGTCTTCTTTTTTTGTGGTGTCCAGCTCATTGACCCCGATTGGAGTTGCGCGAGAGCAAACTGGAGGCGATACCACTGCGCTCATTTCAGTGATGGGTGAACCTCCGTTATCTGTCTTGCCCGTAAAATTAAAGTCAAAGACAGTATTGCCTTGCGGCAGTGGCAACGAGAAATTTGCTGGGTTACTGATATAACTCTCAATTGCGTTTCGCGCTGCGAGTTTAGCTTCCATCCGGTACTGCTGATTACCCGCGATACGAAAGCTGATACTGCTACTGGCAACAAGACTGGTAACAATGATCATAAAAATGCCCACCATTACAAGCACTATGACCAATACAGCTCCGCCTTGTTTTTTCTGCAAATCCGGGTTCATTCTCTTGCTCCTGCTACGTTTGGCAGCATCACACTAGCTTTGAGAACCTTGCGTTTAAAGCCATCGTTAAACGGGCCACTTCGCGCGGCACGCCCAAGATCGTAGGTGCGTGTATCCTTCCAATCTGCGTATTCAGCCGGACTTCGGATAAGCACGCGAATATCGAGTGCTACAACATTGCCCCAGTTTTCGACGTCCATTGCATCCCATTCGCCCAAGGGATCCGCACACCCTGCCGGCAGGGCGTCAACCGTCGGATCACTGACATAGCAATCGGGCGAACCATCACTGTTGAGATCCATCCCATACTCAACATGCATGTCTTCCACGCCCTCAACCAAAGAGTAAACCTGAAGATCGCCTGCTGAGTATTCAGCAACTTTTAAGGTCGGAATGCCGTCACCACCACCCGCGCAGTCTTCGCAACTGGCAATATAATATGCACGTGACTCATACGACCATACGGGTTGCACGGTTGCACAATCGCTGCCTGTGAGGGTGAAATCAGCCTTGGCTTTGGAGAAAACGAATTCGTTTTCAGTGTCGCAAAAAGAAACCTGCATGTACGGGTCCCCATTCACCGCTGCGCCGGCTGCCACTGGCTCGGGGTTTACATGGCGGATAACCAACACTTCAGCATTTGCAATCGGATTAGTGACACAAGCAGGCAAAGCCGCTCCGGCAGGAATACCACTCACTGCGGTCGGGAGGGTGGGCGTGGCACCGTAAGCAATACCGAGGTCAGACAGTGTCGCTTCCGTCGCGCAGGGGCTTGGGTTAGACAAGTTAGGCCCGCCGTTAAAGTAAGGGCCATAGAAGCCCCCAAGTGCAGCGTCATCACTCAGAATCTGCACCGCGTAGCGGCCGTTTTCGAGCTGCTCACTACTACGAGACAGTTCGGTCCGCGTTGCGCTGACCGAGGCCATCAGCGTAATGATGCCAACGAGCATAAAGGCACCAAGACCCAAAGCGATTACGATTTCCAGCAAGGTAATACCCTGCTGACGTGTCACGCGCGTCATGAAAGGTCTCCTATCTGAACGACCAGGCTAATCACTCGACGTCGTTCCTCCGCAGAGTAGTCGTCCTCTCCGCAGTCAACATTGGGCGCGACCGTATCGCTCATTCCCTGCCAGGCCACAGTGACACGGTAAGTACGTGTTAGCGCGTTTTCTTGCGTAATACACCCCCGTGCGTCAATCATGGCGCCGATATTTGCGTTGGCATCTGTCTGTACGCTGGCGCCCAGTACCAGGTTATGCCATTCCGCGAGATCTGCCTCAGCAAGGTCCTGCTGTGTCGCAGTACCAGAATTACATTCTGGCAGATTGCCAACTTGCACCCCTTTTCCGACCTCCACACCGTTCGCACCGTTTGAGTAACACGTCACTACCTGGCGGTTTATATTGATTCGATCAACCATTTCTTGAGCGAGTGTCAGCGCCTGCAGTCGCTGCACAGATTCAACCTCCTGTTGCACTGTGCGAACCACAAGACCAGCGGCACCCATCAAGGTAACCAGCGAAATTACAAGCGCGACCAAGATTTCCAGCATCGAGAAACCCCGTTGATTCGATAACGGTGTAGGCATCAGCATGCTCCTGCCTTCGATTCAGGTTTCCCGGTGGGCGAGACACTCAGGCAATGTTTTTTCGCTCCAGATCCAGATGGTGGCGCGATTTCAATTTGTACATTTGCGCTATTTCGCCGGCCATCCGCGCGGAAGCTGATGGCGGTATTACCGGCGACCGTTAATCCATCAAAGCCGCCATGACTTTGCAATGTTTGGGTATTTCCGCCGTTGTCTACGTACGTTATGGACCAACCTGCAGCCCAGCTTGCGCCGGGAGAGACGGTCACCACTCGATTGCGCTTAACGGCTTCACTGCGGGCAAAATTTAATGCGCTAACCAAATCTCCTGTGGCGCTGCGGACGCGTTGAGTGGCCATCATGTTCTGGAATGAGGGTGCCGCAATCCCCGCAATCACGGCGACAATTGCGATCGTTACCAACAACTCGAGGAGGGTGAAACCAGCAGTCCGTCTTAACGCCAGCATCGACTGCCTCCTGCATCCGTGCGATTACCCAGATTATCCAGCTCCAGCGTTCCACAGTCAGTGTCACTGGTTGCCTGAGAGCCTTTGGGTACCGCTCGCACATAATAGCTGGGCACCGTGCTAGCGCCATTATCATCCGCCGTGGTGATGGTATAAAAATCTGACACCTCTGCAGGCGGTGTAGCGCCCAATGTCGCCATATCCGGCGCATAATCTCGATTATCCAGCAAATAGCGTTCTTGCATATTCGCCACTTCAAGCATGTAACTGACCGCGGTCGCGCGGTGTGCTCGTACAGTACTGTTGTTATAACTTCCGACGGCAATGGTTGCCAGAATCGCGACGATGGCAACCACCACCATCAGCTCAATCAGCGTGAAGCCTTTTTGTGTTTTGATCCGCTGCATGCACATTCCCAAAAGTCAGTGAGGGCAACTTTGGGCAGTATGGTCAGAGCCAACACTCACTGCATGGAAAAAGCGACGAGTGGTAGATTTTTGCGACGAGCGGTTAGTGAGCTGGCGACTGCTTCACAGAAAGGAGCCGGATGCGTATTAGCGCTTGGGGCCGCGCAGAAAATCCCGCAGTTGCCTGGCGACCCCGGTGCAGGCAGCGGACTGGGTCGGCGCAATCAAAGGGATGGGCACAATCACCGCGGGAATGTAGGAGGTACCGCTCGCTTCCACCGCAATCTTGCCCATCGACTTGAGGGTTTGCATATCCCAGATCACCGCTTCGTAGTCGGCATCTTCTTCCCACCACAACAGACCGACACAGGCGCCACCCCCGGCGCCAACGCTACAGGACAAACTGCCGCCATCCTCACCGCGGCGGGTAACGCCATCAAGCCAGACGATATAACGGGTACCGGTTTGCTGCAGACGGTCGGCAATAACAGGTTCGGTTAGCCGGGCAGCCAGCGCCTCGGCGCTGCGCGGCGCTGTGCGCGGTTGGAACCAGGGAAACATCTCATCCATGAAAACCTGCTCGGGTTTGACCGGCAGCTTCTGTCGCATCAGCGAGTTGTACACGCAGCGAGTGAAATCCGCTTCGGTCTGATGACGAAAATTCTGACGTCGACCCAGCACCACGATGGTTTCGCCCTCTTTCAACAGACCCACCGGTGCATTGCGTAACTGTTCTACGGAGGAACTAACACAGCCCCCCAGCCCAACAAGCGCCAACCAGAGCCACCACCGCTTCACGGAGTTTCACCCTGTGCAACCAGGTGTTTGCGCACCACTTTCTGCTTCGGGTAATTCAAGACAATCGCTGCAGCGGCGTCGCGCATGGCGCGGCGGGTGGCTTCGCGCATCGCGCTACTGGCGGCTTTGCCGTCCTTTTCTTCGCGGCCGTAGGCGGTAAAAGGCCAGGTATGCAGAACCCGGCTTTTCGGCTGCGCCAGTTCCAGCTGGTATTTGATCCAGACTTCGTAAAAATCTGTCTTGCTCATGCCCGGTGTGCTGAATTGGAAATCTTTCATGGTGGGGGTAATCACGAAGGCGCCGTCCGGGATTGCCGAGGCTTTTTCCACCACCTTCACGTTTTCAATCAGCCCCTGAAAAATTGCGGAAAACAGATTCACATTGGCATCGCCAAAATACACGGTCCACTCACCGCCATGCTCGGGCTTTTCCTTGTGCACAACGTTGCGCAATTCCTCGGGCAGATGGAGCACCACGGTGGCGGGCAATTTGCTGATGACCGGCTGGGGAAACGATTCCTGCAGAGTGACCTGATGACTACAGCCCGTTAGCAACAAAACCACCAGCATGGTCAGAACTTTACGCATCATCGCTCCAGAGTTTGCAGGCCGACAAACGTGCCGCCGTTGCGTTCACACAGGGCGCGCATCAGCATCGCAAATCGCACACCGGTTGGCCGTATGCCGTTGCGGGCAAATTGCACCGGGAAACCTACGGCGTGAATGCGAACACGGGGCTTGCCATCAGGTCCGCGCGGGTTGATACGCTCAACCGTATCCAGCACTGACTGGATCGAGTTGCCGGTGAATTCGTCACCGAAGACATAAATGCTGATTTTTCTGTCCTCAGCGTAAAACGCTTGAATGGCCCGAGTAATCCCTTCCACCGGGCTGGAGTTGGAAAAGGGTTGCCAGCTAGCCATGCGGCTGATAATGGCTTTGCGACGACCGGGGGTATCCGGAATCCAGTCTCCCGCGTATTGACTGAACATGTAATCACCCATGTCATTCATGATTTGCAGGCCTTTGACCTTGGGGTAGAGATCCAGCGTCTCGGTCATCTTCTTGATCACGGTCGGCCAGGCATAGCCGTGCATACTACCGGAGGTATCGATCACAAAAATAATGTATTCACTATCGACCGGAATCCCCCCCACCGAATCATTCGGGCTGCGCGCACCGCTGGCGTAGAGCCGCTTCATTTCCTCGGTCAGCTGCTGCCGCGCCAGCGCCAACCGGTTTTCGATGGCGGATGCCGCGTCGGCTTCGAGTTGAGCATCGGCGCGTTCGGCTTCCAGCGCACGAGCCTGCGGGCGCATACTCGCCAGGGTCTGTTCCGCTTCCGACAAGCGCTTGCCTTCATCGGCGAGCTTTTCGCGCAGGCTTTCGAGCTTTCCATCCAGTTCCGGCAACTCCGCCGCCAACTTTTCCGCCATGGCCTGTAAGCCAATACCTTGATCCTCCACCTTGGTCGGCTCGGCGATCTTGGTCAACACCAGCAGTAACACGATTGCCCCAAAACCACAGCTGATGGCGTCAAGAAAGGATAGCCCAAAGACTTCGGTTTCGCGTCGCCGCCGCTTCATGGCCACGCCTCCGTGGGACTCATAAAGACGCCCCCACTGGTGCGCGCCAGCTGCCAATAGGTGCTCGCCGCCAGCGGATCGCCCTCCATCGGAAACAGAATGACATTTACCGGCACAGACTTGGGCAAGCGACTGACGGCGGTGGTAAACAAGCGCAGCCGTTCGCGCCCGGACACGCCACCACGCTGGGAAGCGCTGACATCCTGGGTGGGCAAACCGTCAATGATCAGGAACACATTGTCCGGAGCCGGGTCCAGTTGTTGCAGCGCACGAAAAGCCAGTTCCAGGCTGGTGCCGTTAGCTGGCACCACCTTACGCAAGTTGGTTACAGCCTCCGTCAGGCGCTTGCCCTGCTCGGTGGATTGCCACTGACCTTCAGTGCCGGGCAATGCCGCCTTCAACTCTCGGTTAAAGTGATAGATCTGGAAATCGGCGTCGGCCGGCACCTGGGTGGTAATCCAGTCAACGGTATTCAATGCCCGCTGCCATTTGGGCGACGCCAGCTTGCGCGCATCACTCATATTGCGCCGGCGGATCACATCGACTACCTTGTCGCCCAGCATCGACGCCGAACTGTCGAGAAGGATCAGGATGCGTTTTCCGTCGACACTGAGGCCGGTCAGGTACTGGCGCCGACCCTCGCCGGCAAAGGCTCGCGTGGCATCACCGTCGCCCTTTTCTTCGCGCAGGGAATCCAACTGTTTTTCGATAGCCTTGAGTTCCTGAGTGAGCGCCTTGATATTTTGTTCGCGGGTTCGCACCTCTTCATCGCTATCATCTTCCTGTTCGATGATTTCCTTGAGGCTGGCCATTTCCCGCTTCGCCGCTTCGCGCTGCTGCTCGGTTTCCTTGAGAGCGGCGGTCAAGGCGGCCAGCGCGCTGCGCTTCTCCAGTACCTCCTCCTCAAGCAAACTCAGGCTCTGGGCGATATCCCGGTTTTTGCCGGTAGCCCGCACTTCACTGGCGTGGTTGATGATCATAAAAATCAGAATGACGGCGCCCAGACCACAGGACATGGCGTCCAGAAAGGACATGCTGAATTGCTCCATGCCACGGCGCCGACGCATGTCAGTCTCCGTCGCTGACCCGAATAAACAGGTATTCCTGGCCATCCACCTGCAGCCGGTCCCCGATATGCACAGGACCACGAGTAACAGGCCGGTTGTTTAAACGCACGGCATCTGTGGCCGCATGGAGCATCCAGCCAGATGCGTCGGGGTGAAGTTGTACGGCATTGGGCAAACGCCCTGCCGACAAAGGCGTCGCCACACCGTGATGCAGAAGATGGGTTGGCCCGCTTCCGGTGCGCGGCTCCGAAAAAGCCTCGCTTACCGGCGCGGCTGCCGCTGCGTTCGCCGACGTATTTATCGCAAGGGCCTTAACCCACACCGGGGCGGCGGCATCCGAGCGCAATTCATTGTGCCGCTGCAGTGCATTGCGCGCCAGCGTATCGTCATCTAGCAGCTCACAATGGCGCCGCTGACGCAGGCGTTCAACCAGCCCCGGCAATTGGTTCAGCCGGTGACTGAGCACCACCGGCCCACTTGCCTTCTCGACGGCGTCTTCCAGCGCGCGATAAACCTCGGAGAGCGCAGCGATCAACTCATGGCGGTGCCAATCGATTCGATGATCGCGCTGCCCTGCGGGCAAATTAACAATCACCCGCTCCGTGTCGTTCAGTTCAGCCAGCAGGGTTGGCAGACGATCATATAGCCGCTGTTCGCTGGCGGCTTCATGCAGGGGGTCAAACCGGGTTTCCTGCAAAAACTGTGCGGCCAGTTGGCGGATACTCTGCTCTTCACACCAGCCCCAGCCCGGTGCTTTCAATTCACGTGCACTAGTGACGGCAAGCTCACCGCCCACGGTCAAATCAGTGCAGTAGAGGCGGTGACGGGTGATATCAAGATATCTCACTGGCCCTTGCTGAATGGCCAGTCCGGCGCAAGAAAGCAGCGCGGTTTCCGCTACACCGGCAACCGTCAGGCCACAGCTTTGGGCAATACCCAACAACAACGACAAACGCTCACTGCCATACTGCGCCGGCACCACCAGCAGGGTGGGTTCGTTCGCAGCACCGGCCGATTGCAGCACCGATTGCAAGTAAAACCAGGCGATATCGGCGTGACTGCGGGCCTTGCCCGCTGGCCGATTCAAGGCCTGCTGATCCAGATGTTCCCAGAATTGGTCAAAGGTAACGCGAGGGTTCAGCCGCGATTGGGCACGCGCCGGTTCACCCAACAGAAAATCGTTTTGTTGCAACACCGCAATGGCCGGGGCCGCAAGTAGCAGGTTGTCGCCTTCAAACAGGCGCAGGGCGATATCGTTGAGTTCGAGTATGCGCATTACTGACTCTGCAGATTTTGAATGAGGCCGCGATCACAGGCGGTCTGGGTGTCGAGCACCAGGCGCTCCTGCAATAACTGCAATTGATATAGGGCAAACATCAATACGATGGAAAGAATCAACGCAATCAGGGTCGAGTTAAAGGCCAAGCCGAGGCTGGCGGTCACGCCGCTGATATCGCCTTCGATCGCCTTGTGCGCCATGCCTAACGCCTCACCTATACCGCGCACAGTGCCGATAAAGCCGATAGACGGAATGGCCCAGGCGATATAGCGGATCATGGATAGCTCAGCTTCCAGCCGCTCAATTTCCGCGTCGCAGGTCTGGGCAACGGCATCGGCGACATTCTGGATATTGCGGGTGGAACGGAAGCGGCGCAGCGCAGTCAGCAAAGTACGCGGATAGAGATAGCTACGCTCTGGTTCCGGCAGCGCTTCTATCACCCGCGCGTGGTGGCGGGCGTCGTCTGGCAAGATGGTTTCGCCTTCGGCCAGCTGTATCAGATTCTGGTTGAGCTGTTCACGCTGGCGGGTAACCGCCTGGGCTTTCATCACCAGCAAGGCGATAGCCCAGAACAAGAGAATAAAACAGATCTCCTGCTCAAAATCGCGAATGATCACCAGCAACGAGCGCTCCGGTTGGTAGTCTGGATTCTGCTCGATCATCCGCTGTTGTTCCTGTTCGATCAGGCGCGCTTCCGGACGGATGACCGTCACGTAGGCGGTGTGAACCACCAAAATGGAGATCAGCAGCGCAAACAGCTGGTAGAGAAACTCGTTGGACAAGGTTGTTTTCATCGTTGTGTCCGTCAGCCTGTCATTAAATATCGGCGGGCAGGGTCAGTATGGTATCTGCCATCACCTCTTCCGTGGGTTTGAATTCACGCACTACCGGTGCTTGTGGTTGGCCGGCTTCGGCTTCGACTGCGGGGGTTTCATCTTCCACCAGTTCGTAGGCCTGAGGCGATTGGGCTTCCTCCCCATCCGTTGCCGGCTGCGCCTTTGCTGGCAAGACGATCACTGCCAGCGCGACAAACAGATACCGATGGAGCCGTATCGTCATTTTCCCGCCTCCGCAAACCGCGCCAAGCGAAAACCAACATCGTCGCGACCCTCCGCGCCCGAGTCGCGGTACACCAGACGCAGCTCCGTAATTCGGCCGTGACGCCAGCTGGAACCGCGAATGGTGTGCAATTTGCCGCCGCCCAGCCCCAAGGGGTCGGTTTCAAGGCTGGTAGATACCTCGACGCTGTAGTGGTCGTTCATCCACTCGCTGACATTGCCACCCAGGTCAAACAAACCCAGTGGGTTGGCTTCAAACCTGCCCACGGGAGCCGCAGCAATGTAGCCATCGTTGTAACTGCTGAGAGTTTTGTCGACCACCCCCTGGGCCGATACATCAGCATAGTTTCCGGCGCGACCGGTCGGCGGCATGCTGTTGCCCCAGCCGTACTGTCGCTGTTCGCGCCCGCCACTGTAGCGCGCCGCCCACACCCACTCTGCTTCCGTGGGCAGGCGGTAGCCGGTCGTCACCGGGGTAATCAGCTTGCCATTGCGGTAGGCCTCAGGGAGGCCATCGCGGCGGCTTAGCCAGTTACAAAAGGCAACGGCGTCTTCCCAGCTCACCCGCACCACCGGGTAGTTGTCGTTATCAAGGGTGGTGCGCTGGACGATGCCGGAAGAATGTTCGGCGCGAAATTGACGGAAGGCTGCATTCGTCACTTCTTTCGTCGCCAGATAATACATCCGCGTCAGTTTGATATCGCGCTCTACTTCATTGGCTTGACGACCCTGAGACCGGCGCGGTGAACCCATGCTGAAACTACCGGGTTCAATTCGTACCAGGGTATCGCCAGTGGAGGTTTCCAGGGTTTCAGGAAAGCGCGATAAATAGTGTTCGCGATCGGTTAGCAGCGCGACCTTGAGTTGCTGTTTGAATCCGCCGCGCGGTGTCACTGTTCGCGTCACCGTGGCATATCCATCCTTTTTGATGTCAAAGCGGTGGGCGGTGGCGGTGAGCTGCACAGTCTGGTTGGCACGGCCGCGCAAGATGCCATCAATGTAGAGCAGGGCATCTTCCGGCGTCGCGCTAACACTGACTTCGCCCACCACCGGCTGCAGTTTCAGGGTCAGCGTTTCGTTTGCGCCGCTGGCCAACGAGACGCTGCGCTGGGCATTGGCATACCCGGCTTTACTGAGCGTTATTTCAGTGGCCGCCTCTGGGCGCAGCTCCAGCGTCAGCGGAGACAGGCCCCGGTATTCACCGTTGACCAGAACCCTCGCCGCTGAAGGTTTGCTATCGACTTTCAGACTGGCATAGCGACGCTGCAACCGCACCGGCGGCAGAGTCTGCGGCGTATTGGCTTCCGTAATCATGGAGTAAGCCCAATCCTCGTAGCCATCCAAAGACAGTGTCAGGGTATGTTTTCCCGGCATAATCTCGGCCACCAGGCCCTGCTCGGTGGTTTGTCCCACCGGCTCATCGTCGACACTCAGGGTTGCACCGGCGGGAATGGACACCACTTTTACTTCAGCCCAAAGAGGTTGCAACGCCACGTGCAATCGCTGTTGTCGTCCGAGCCCTTCCATAACGACCTCACCGACCGCTGGCTGATAACGCGGCGCGCTAATCTGGTAACGGTAACTCCCGGCTTCAAGTTCGATATCCGCAACCGGCGAATAGCCGCGGGTTTCATCGTTGATAACTACCTGCGCCGGGCTTGGGTCTGAACTCACCGTCAGCAAGCCGGGCAGCTTGGCCAGCGTAAAGCGGAACAGGGATTGGCCGTCAGCCGCAACCTGGATGGGTTCTGACAACGGGTGATAGCCCGGTGCACTCGCCTTTACCGTGTACTCTCCGGGCCGCAGCAGAAAATTTCCGCCCAGTGGCAGAACCAGGCCACCTTCAATCGCAACCTGTTCAGTGGTCGGCTCAGTCTGAATCTTGATAGCGGTGGCAGTCAGTACAAACCAGAGCCCTGCCATCAACGCCAGCAACAGTGCAATAACGGCAATCAGTAGCGGTCGCAGTGGCCTGCGAGATGGCGGTACCGTTTGCGTGGGCGGCTCAAAGGCGGCTGGTCGGATACTGTTTTGGTTATTGTTTTTCATGAGTTACAGCTTGTCTGTACAGCGAATGTCGATTGGGCCAAAGCGCTCAATGCCCGCAGGCACGGTAACGGTTTTACGGGTATCGCGATAGCCCTCGCAGCGCCCCACAATCACGTAGTCGCCGGGCGATAACAGCAACTCCTTGCGCTCAAACTGGCCCAGCCGCCCTACCCGGTAGACCATCACCTGCGTGTTGTTGTCAGAGGCCAGGCTTACCCGCACCTCGGTTTCAGCGCGGGCAATCGCCTCCTGCAAGCTGAGCATTTGCTCCTGCAGTTTCTCATCGGGCGAGGATACCGCTTGTGCGCTGCGCAACAGGGCCCGCGCATTGTTCAGTACCTCGGCACTGAACAGCCGATCCGGATCGGCCAGCAGCGACTGCAGGCCAGCATCCAGCGCCGCGCGGTCTCGACTGCGGGCCAAGCCGTCACTGGCAAATGCCAGCGTGGCATCCAGGTTGACCAGTTGTTGATATGCCGCAACTGCAGCGCTCCATTCTTCGTTAGCCTCGGCAGCTTCTGCAGCCACTTTCAGCCGGCCTATTTTTTCCTGCAACAGACCGCGCTCGGCTTGGGCCAACCCCTCGGCGACCGCCGGGTCGCCACCTCGAAGTTTGTCAGCCTTGAGCAGCTCGCGGCGTGCCGCGGTGTAATCCCCAGCATCCAGCGCCTGCTGAGCGGTAGAGAGGGTGATGCGAAACTCCCAGTCCTGCATGGCGACCGCCACGCGCTGCATACCCTGTTTTGCGGTGTCGGATTGAGGATCGAGACGCAAGACCTCACGATAGAGCATCATCGCCTGATCGAGCTGGTCTTCGCGCTCATGGTTTTCGGCCGCCGCTAACAGGGTCAGTATCTGCGGCAGGTTTTGAGCACGCTGCATACCAATACGTGCCAATGCGTTTTCCGGGTGGATGGCCAGCGCCAGATCAAAGGCAGCGATAGCGTCCTCACTGTTAAGCTCTTCCAGCGCTTCGTAGCCACGCACGACGTTGGACTTCAACACTGCCTCTGCTTGTCCCAGCAAGGTACTGGCCTCATTCAGAGCTTTTTGCCAATAGGTCGCGGCGGCCTCGAATTCGCGGTTGGCGAAGTAATCGGCGGCGCGCTCATCATTGACCACGACCTGTTGATAGTCCGCTTTGGCCCAGCGCTCAACCGCAAGCTTTTCCAGCTCGGCCCGGCGCAATTGCAGGGCGTCGGCAATGCGCTGGGCTTTTTGGCGGCGCGCCAGGGTTTCTTCGGTATCTGCGTCAGACACGACCGACGCCTTGGCTCCAGGCTCGGCTTGCGGTGCAGGCACTGATTCCCGAGGTGCTGAGCTGGACGCGGTCTGGCCCGGAGAGGACTGCGGAATCTGGGAGGGCAACCAGAACACCACCAGACATAACAACAGGGCGATCAAGGCAACGGCAGGCCAGAAAAAAGGCGCCTGCGCAATCGGGCGCGGTGATTCCGCTGGCGTTGGCGGCGTGTGGGCAACCGGTTTAATCGACTCCGGCTTATTTCGCTCTGGGGGCATTCCCGCTATCGATCCTTCTCGGTGGACGGGCTGGGCGATGGGGAATCGGCCGGTTCAAACCCGGTTTCGTTGCGATAGATTTTGCGCAGCAGTTCGCGCCATTCCTGATATTGGGCTTCGGCAGACCCGCTGAGTGTGACGGTTTTGCCATCCAGCTCCATCACTCGAGGTTTGAGATCACTCGACAGGGATTCGCCTAACTCTTTCAACGCTTCGATATGCAGTTTTTTCTCTGCGTTTTTATCCAGCCCGGTTTTAAACAGGTACCCCCCACCGACGACGCCGGTGTAAGCAGCAGCCGCCTGGGCGCTGTTGCTTGCCTGACCGGCGCCATAGATGCCCGCAACGACACCCACCGCCCCAGCGGCCATCCGCGCCATCGCTTCCTTGCGCACTTTTTCCAGGTTCTTGGCTTCTTCATAACTGGCCGCACGCCACTCGTCATAGGGCGCCTGAATCTGTTCGCCAAACAGGTAGTAGTGCTGGTCGAGCGCGTCGACCAGCCGGTAATCGCGGTCGCGAATCGCGTTGATGCGCTGCACGTTCGGATCATCCATGGCCGGTAAGCCGCGCACGCGGAAACGCTCATCGTCTTTACCCAGATAGCTGGCAAAGGCATCCGGGGCGAGGTCGTCAGCAAAACGCAGGAAGGCCAGTGTGCGGATGTCGCGCAGCTGTTTGGAACTCAAGTCCTTGCGCTGTTTCAACAGGTCATTGGCCACGCGATTGTAGAGGTCCTGAAACGGGTCGATCTGGGAGGGGTCAGAATCGCTGTAACTCAAGCTAGCGGCGGTTTCACGATAGCTTTTATCCAGCCATTCGCGACCGGAAGCATCTACGGCCCGGACCGCAATTTCCAGATCGCGGCCGGTCGACTCGATGATACGTCCGGTGATGATCAGCTCGGACGAGGTGTTGGCGCTGGGCACCACACGCACTGGCCCCCAGTGGCCGGTGCTTTGCAGGGTTTCTCGCAACCGGTAGGGAATAAAGCCGGCTTCGGCCTTGCGTACCTGCGGGAAAATACCGGAATCTTCTTCGACCGGCTCGGTATAGCCCGGATCAAACACGACGATATTCACATCCAGCAATTCCGCTTGAGGAATTTCACGTTCAGCGTGCACCGCCTTGGTGGCGTTGACGTGCTTCACCGATTGGCTGACACAGCCTGCTAGCAGCACCAGTGACAGGGCTGTGATCAACCTAGTTATTGCGTTTGTACTCACGGTATTCATCCCACAACTTTTCACGCAGTTCCGGATCGGTTTCGTTCTCAGCCGCTTCGCGCAACTGCCGCGCTACAATATCGTCGTCCTGACCACTGGGCACATCATCCGGTGCCGGTGGTAAGGCTTCTTTGTCCCCGGGGCTGCCGGGGCGGCGCTGAGAGCCGCCTTTGGGCATGTTGCCCCCGCCGGTCGCACCCGGTGGGGGCGGTGCCGAGTATCCGTACTGCTCACTGCCTTGGCTACCGCTGCCTTCACCCTGACCGCGACCGCCGCCGGCGGTCTCGCGGCGACGTTGCTCGGCCGCCAATGCCTGGGCCTTTTCGCGCTCTGACAGCTCCCGCTGTTCCCGCGCCAGACGCTGATCAAATCCTGAGAGTGAATTTGCCAGCTCGGCATTCAAGGCATCGTATTTTTCCTGTTCGGTCATGGCGGGTCTTCCGCCAGCCGCCTTACCGGAGGGCGGTGGACTGCCACCCGCGGCTTGCTGAGCTGCGGCTTCTTTCGCTTCCTTCTGACTCTCTGCATCTGCAGAACTCGTGGCACTTTTCGCATCCGGCGGGGGCGGCGGCCAATCCGGCTCCTGTTGCGAGCCGGCAGGCTGAGACTGACGACGCTGTTCTACCTGTTCAGCTTTACGCTGCTCTGCCTGCTGCGCCTCTTGCTTTGCTTGCTCGGCTTGCTCTTGATCTTGTTCGGCTTGTTCCTGAGCTTCCTGTTCAGCCTCCTGCGGCACCGAAGCACTCGGTGGCGGACTCGCCGGCGGCGGTGGCTGGGGTGAGCTGGGCGGTGTTGTCGGCGGAGTCGTACAGGCGCTCAGTACCACTCCCACAACCATCACCGTCAGCAGACGGACGAGGCTACTGCGTGTCACGATTTAAGGCTCCCGAGTCGGCTGGAAGTGATAGATATAACGCATTTTTTCCGTTTCAACGGAGCCCTTATCGGTAATACGGGGGCGAAAGATGGTGTCGCGGCTGTAGCGCAGTGCCTTGTCCTCCAGCGCAGACGCCTGCTTGGGCCGCACTTCGAGCAATTCAATATTGCGCGGCTGCCCCCGAGAGTTTACGTCCAGCACCAGCTCGGCTTGCCCCTGATAGGCGCTGAGTATTTCCGGATCTGTGGTGGGCGGCAACTTCAGCGGCTTCTGGTAGATTGGCACCGGGGCGCCAAAGGTCTGGGCCAGATATTCAGTAGCACCGTTCTCACTAAAGATATCATAGGCGCGCTGGTAGTAGCGGCGCGCTTTGCGCGAGTCGCCAATCAACTGATAGTGGTCCCCCAGTCGCACATAGGTTTCAGCGATGGCGTTGCTGTCAGGCTCCGGCTGATCTTCCAGAATTCTCAGCGCCAGTTTGAGCGCTCGCACGGCTTTCCATTCGGCATCCATAAGCGCCCGATCATCCTGACGATGGTCGTACTGATGGTTCATGGCCCGCCGTATCTGGTCGCTGCGCACAAAAGAATAGCTGACATTGCGCTCGGCGGATTTCATGTCCCTCAGTTTGTCCAGATCGTCGTGCATGCGGCGCGAGTAACTGCTGGCCAGATCGTAGTAAACGGGCACCAGCTCCGCGCTGTTTTCACCGGCCCGCGCCGCTATCATCTCGAGCCGCTCCTCATGGAGCACGCTCTCCTGGAAAGGCGCGTTCAGGTTGCGATACCAGCCGGCCGCCCGCGCCAGGGCCTGTTCCAGTTCCGGGCCGCTGTTCAGGGCCTGCCGCTGAATGGTCAGGCTGACATCCAGCCGGTCCAGTGCTTCCTCAAGGCGACCACTGCGCACCAGGCTATCGAGCAGCACATCGTCATGCACGGTTTGCTCTATGGCCTCTAACCCTTTGTCGGTGCGGGTAACAAAAATGCCTTGCTCGATGTGGTTGATGGCCTGAGTCAGATCGCCTGCGTGGTAATAGGCCACCCCCAATGCCAGTAGCGGCCGCGCCAGGCGCGGATCGCGGAAGTTACCGCTTTGCTGAAGTCGCGCCAGCACCTCTTGCAAGCCTTCAATCCCCCCGGCCAGATCCCCGCTGTGCAGACGCACCAGGGCAAAATTCTCCAGCGCTTGAGGACCGAGCACGGGATCGGCTGCCAGCGCCTCCGACAGGGACTGGGCCGGCGCCACCGCATCGGCATAGCGGCCCGCCGCGGCCATTTTCTCAAGCTGCTGCTGGGTTTTCAGGAGATTACCGTCTTGGGGGAGAAGACTATGGGGGGGAGGAAGTTGCCAGGTACTGGTATCTGCAGCCAACGTCACCGGCAACAAACCCAACAACCCAATCCACAGCGCGAGGCCCTGTTTCCAATTGAGCTCGACCATCACTCACCCCCTACTACTTATTACGACGGCGCGCCACGGTTTGGATGCTGTCTTCCCCGCGCAACGCTTTTTGGGTACTTTACCATTCAGGCATAGCTTGCGCTCGCGCAACGCTCTGTCAACGTCATGGCACCGTCTATTAAGAATAGTAAAAAACGGCTGGCCTGGAGCCGGCTCCGCTGTCGGAGAATGTAATTATGGAAGCTTATTCTGCTCTGTTGTTAACCCTCGGAATTGCCCTGCTGCTCGGGAGTTGGGTGTTACTGCTCATCGCCTCCAGCAACGAAGATTACACATGGGCGCTGTGTACGCTGATTCTACCTCCAGTCTCCTACCTCTACGGCCTGTTTCGGCTGGACCGGGCGGGAGAAGCCATGGGTACCGCTGCACTGGGCTGTCTACTGGTCTGGTTGGGCTGTGCTACTTGAGGTAACGGCCGGCGTCCGCACCCTGCGGGCGCCGATATTAAGAAACAGTAACACTCCAGCCATTAATTTTAAGCATTTGATTTTTATAAAATAATCATCGGAATGCGCTGACTGAGATCAACACTGTTACCGGCCAGACTGGCAATTAAGTAACACTTTCTGGATAATGTGAGCGTTGCAATCATTTATCCAACAGGTCGTTACTATGCAAGTTGTTACTAAATCACTTCTGGTCGCCGTTTTGGCTGCCGCCTCAACTGCCGCTTTGGCAGCCCGCCCCTCCAGCCTGGTTTACACTGGCAGCGGCACGACCGAGGGCGGCGTCGAGTTCTCCAACTATTCCGTAAAGTGCACTGATGGCCAGCGTCACCCGCTGACCGCCTGGGACAACCGCCGCAAGTGGTGTCTGGGTGACGGCTCTCAAGAAGAGTGCCACCGCAAGCAGATCAAAGCCGCTAAGCAGGCATGCCGCGCAGGCTAAGCAGTTTCCGGCGGGCGCAAGCCCGCCTCTTTTCCACCTCGTCTCAACCCTCAGTTTCCCCCACCGAGAACACCAGCGCAGCCAACTGGCTAATCAGCTGCTTCTGTCGCATCAAACCTTCCTCTGAAAAGGGATCGACCGGCATCATGTCGCGGTATATCGGCGCCATCGTAATGTAGGACATCACAATATTGTTAAAGGCCATCACCGCCCATGGCTCCAAATCATTCCCTTGAAAGAACTCCAGCTCAGGCCCGTCGGACAAATGATCAAACAGCGGTCGAATCATCTCGTTGACAATGACTGACGTGTGCGGGCCGTCGGCCAGCGCCGCGTGCTGGAGCAGACGCGCAAAGTTTGGGTTCGCGTAGTGCAGGTCGATCATCGTGTTGAGCCATGTCTGAATACCGCTGCGAGTGACCGGCCCCTGCAGCAAGGTTTTCGTCGGCTGAGCAAAACGCGCAAGCAGGCGATCCAGCACCGCCTGGTACAAGGCAGCCTTGTTCTTGAAGTGGTTGTACAGACTGGGAGAGCGGATACCGACTTGTTCCGCCACCGCACCGAGGGAGGTGGCTTTGTACCCCTTGGCGGCAAACAACGCTTCGGCTTCGTCGAGAATTCGGGTGGGTGTATCTTTCAAACTTGTCATCACTCAGCAAACGGCAGCAGCTATGCTACCAAATTCGCCCTGGTGTGACTTTTGTCTGCGGATTCGCGCTACACTGGCCCACCAGCCGTTCCACACGATAAAAAAGACCTGCTATGGATGACTATCGCGCTATTGAAAACCTGATGTACCGCTACGCGTTTACCCTGGACGCCGGCGACCTCAAGGGGGTGGCCGAGCTTTTCCGCCACGGTGAAATCGTCGCTCCCGCCGCCGACTCCGTGGTCAGCGGCTACGTTGCGGTGCTGGCGATGTACAACAGTTCTACGCGCCTGTTCGAAGACGGCACCCCGAAAACCCGCCACATCATCAGCAATGTGATGATTGAAGTGGATAACAGCGGCAGCACCGCCACGGCCCAAGCCTACTTTACCGTGGTACAGGCCACACCCGAGCTACCGCTGCAGGTGATTATTTCCGGCAAATACCATGACAGCTTCGAAAAGCACGACGGCCAATGGC
Organism: Litorivivens sp.; assembly: GCA_041638115.1. Lineage (GTDB taxonomy): Bacteria > Pseudomonadota > Gammaproteobacteria > Pseudomonadales > Spongiibacteraceae > Litorivivens. The sequence continues at coordinate 24,166 of JBFKXO010000006.1, forward strand.
GCTTTAAACGCCGCGAGATGCATCCCAACCTGTTTGGCGATCTAAACCAACACCTTTTGTTCGACGCGGCCAGCATCCAGTAGTCATGCAAAGCCAAATGAACAAACCGGGGCGGCGCGGCCTGCCCCGCCTGATTGACGCCACTCGCTATTCCATGCGCGGCCTGCGGGCGGCCTGGACCCATGAAGAAGGCTTTCGCACAGAATGCCTGCTGATGCTCATTCTTGCGCCTGCGGCAGTGTGGCTGGCGCGCGACGGTGTCGAGTTTATCCTGCTGGTCGGTTCGTGTCTGATGGTGATGCTCGCCGAAATCATCAATTCCGCGATCGAATCCGTAGTCGACCGGGTGAGCCTGGACCAGCACCCCCTCTCAGGCCAGGCCAAAGACCTTGGCTCAGCCGCCGTATTTATCTGCATGATGATGGTCCTGCTGGTGTGGGGCACCCTGCTGGGGTCACGCCTGCTGGGCTAGTGCTTTTTTTGATCACCGCATACCGCTTTCGCTTGACACAGCAAGGCCGAACAGGAATAATCCGCCCTCTTAAATTTTTGGTACTGACTCAGATTCAAGGAGTAACCGGGTGGCTAACTCTCCCCAAGCACGTAAACGCGCACGCCAGGCGGAAAAACGCCGCAAGCACAACGCCAGCCTGCGCTCCATGGTGCGTACTTACCTGAAAAAAGTTGTGAACGCGATCGCTTCTGGCGACGTTGAAGCAGCTAAAGCAGCTTACGCACAGGCTGTGCCGGTTGTAGACCGCATGGCAGACAAGGGCATGATCCACAAGAACAAGGCCGCACGCCATAAGAGCCGCCTGAATGCCCAGATCAAGGCCATGGCCGCCTGATCACCCCCGATGCTTTAACAAAAACCCGCCAATCGGCGGGTTTTTTATTGCCTCCTTTTTAGATATTTGGGGTCAGAGTAAAAACTCCGGAATGCTGGAGTTTTTACTCTGACCCCAATTATCCTTGCAACGTCAGCCTACTGCTCCGAACGGCCCTTGGCTTTATCGATAACCCTGTCCGTTCCCATGTGAATTAAAGCTTCCGTAGCACTCTCTTCAGCGCCCGCTTTTCGCGCCGCCGCCTCTTTCGCCATGTCACGTAGGGTTTGCTCAGGGTCCTGCGTTTCAACGATCTCCGGCTCGGCGTCACTGTGCTCAGGCGCATGACCGTCGCGAGGCCGCGTATGGGCGTGTTCATGCTCGTCATCGCCGTCCAGCTTCTCTCTATCGCCCGGCTTTCCCTCATCCCAACCGCGCTTTTCGCCCTGAGCTGCCCCCCAATCACGACCGTGAACATCTTGCGGCTTTTTACCCTTTGACGAATGCTTATGTTTTTTCTCTTTCTTTCCTTCGCGCTCATCCTCAAAGCGCTCGCGAGCCTCTTCGTCCGCCTCCCTGCGACGCTCTTGCTCGTCTTCCCAACGGTCCCTGGCATCTTCGTCCTCATCGCGTCGACGATCACGCGCATCTTCGTCGCGATCCCTGTCCTTGTACTTACCTTTGATTTTCTCGGTCTTTTCCTTGCGCTTTTCCCAATCATCATCGGCCACGGTATAACCGACCGTGAGACACCCTGCGATTACCAGAACCAGTAGTTGTCTGAACATGAGACAGTCACTCCCCATTTACGTATATCATTAATTTACCGCCGATTTTTACGTATTTTGCCAAATACTTCCGACTACTGAGCATCACTTAACACCTAAGTTTAGCTGCCTCTTCTGAATCTCGCCTGAACAGCGCCCCAATCCGGAATGAAATTGCCATTTGATAATTGGGGTCAGAGTAAAAATTCTGGCTTGCCAGAATTTTTAC
>JBFKXO010000007.1:0-25183 GCA_041638115.1 Litorivivens sp.
TGGGGTCAGAGTAAAAACTCCGGGCTAGCCCGGAGTTTTTACTCTGACCCCAAATATTGGACGCCCGGGATCAGGCGGGTTCGCAGAGGAAGACGGGGATGTTGCGGTCGGTGCGGGCCTGGTATTCGTCGAAATCCGGGTACAGGGAGCACAGGTGGGGCCAGGCGGCGGCTTTTTCTTCATCGCTGATCTGGCGGGCGCGCATATTGCGGGTTTTGCCACCAAACATCACGGTGATGTCGGGATTCTTGGCGATGTTGTGGTACCACACCGGATGTTTGTCCATGCCGCCCTGTGAAGCCACCAGATAGACATTGTCGCCTTCGGGCAAGTGGATCAGGGCGATTTCGCGCCAGGCACCGGTCTTCGCGCCTTTCATGCCGACTACACAGATGGGGTAACCGCCGGGGAAGTTTTTCCAGAGTCGGCCCTTGGATTTTTTGAACACCCAGACGTTGGCCGCAGTGACCCATTTCATCACTTTTTTAATCGCGCCAAAGTGCTCTTGTGGAATGGGCTTTACGTCTTCGCGCCGGGTCTTTACTTAATCGTATTCAACCACTGAAGTTTCTCCCTGAATAATGAGTTGCCGCCATCTTACCGAATCGTCACGCCGAACGATCTTACCAAGCTGTTACAGTGTTCAAAATAATACGAGGACAACGGCATGGTGTCAGCTGCGGCCAAAACCGAACGCTTCTATTACGGCTGGGTGATCGTGGCACTGGCGATGATGATGCATGCGCTGACCACCGGCGGTACCAATGCCCTTTACGGCGTATTCGCCCTGCCGCTCAGCGACGCTTTTGGTATTTCCCGCGCTGCGGTGCTCGGTGCTACAGCCAGCGTGGCAATGATTGCCTCGGGCATATTTTCGCCCTTCGCCGGTTTGTGGCTGTCACGCTATTCGCCAAAAAAGCTGATTGCGCTGGGTTGCACTGTGCTCAGCGCGGGTTTTTTCGCCATGACCGCAGTGACCCAGTGGTGGCAGATGTCCATTATTTACGCTCTGTGCTGGAGTACGGGTAACACCCTGTTCGGTGCGCTGGCGGCCAATACATCCGTATCGAACTGGTTCGAGGCAGAACGCGGCAAAGCACTGGGCATTGCCTCGATTGGCATGTCGGTGGGCTCGTTTTCCTTTCCCCCGCTCATAACCTGGATCATCGTTAACCACGGCTGGCGCTCGGCCAATCTGGTCTTGGGCTGCCTGACAATCGCCGCGCTGCCCGTTATTCTGCGCTGGTACAAAGACCGGCCCGACAGCGCCAGCAACGACGAGAACCCGCAGCCGAAGCCGGGCAATCACTGGCGCGAGATTCTGTCCAATCGCGATTTTTGGGTCATTGGACTTTGCATCAGTATCTGTTTCGCCGGTTTTAACGGGGTAACCATCAATATCATTCCGATGGCGGTGGATCGCGGCATCTCTGCCACGGCGGCAGCCTGGCTGCTGTCAGTCACCGCGACCTTCAGCGTGATGGGCAAGATCGTGATCGGCATGTCCGCAGACAAGCTGGGCCCGCGCAAGGCATTGATGATTCCGCTGAGCATGTTAGTGATCGCCTGTTTTCTGCTACAGGGCGATGCCTCTTACGCGCGAATGATGGTGGCCGCTGGCTTTATCGGCCTGTCGACCGGGGGCGCAATTCCGGTGTGGGGGGCGTTGATTGGCACCTATTTCGGCCAGCAACGTTTTGCCCAGGTGATGGGCATGATGAATCCGCTGCTGGTGCCGCTGATTGTTGCCTGTGCACCGTTTGTCAGCTGGATTAAGGAGAGCACCGGCAGCTACAACCCGGCGCTGATGGCCATTGCGGGCTTTATCGCCATCGCCTTTGCGCTGATTCCCTTGTTGCGGCCAGTCAGTCGTTAGCGCGACAACCTGCTAGGCCAGCGCCAGGAACTGTGCCAGGGCAAAGTCGTCCAGCAAACTGGTCGGGATCATGTGAAAGATGGTAGTGGTCGGATAGACCAGTACCATATCGTCCAGCACGTCGACTTTTTTCAGCTCAGCAAACCGATAGCGGGATTCGCCGTTGGCCGAGCGCAGCACGAAACCCGTGGGCTGCATTTCCAGTTGCTGGCCTTTTTGCAGCAGCGGATTCTGCCGGTAAACGCGACCAAAGCGCCAGCGATGTAGACGCGGCAAGACCACGAGCAGAAAGGCGGTTAACAACAGCGCGACAATCAGGGCCGCCCATTCAGCCGCCGCCCGAAAACCCGTGACGACAGGAAATAATGCCAGCACCCCATACAGCGCTGTCACCAGTATGCGGCGATGCAGGCGCTGTGCATGCCAGCAGGCGCGCACAAATTGCTGTTGCGTGATTTGATAGTCCTGATTCACTCACCCCCCTCTTCGGATTGTGCACATTGTAACCAGCGGCGCTAAGCCGTAAAATACGCGCCCTTTCCTTTCGCCGAAATAATAACCACTCCCGCCGATAGGTTTTCTTCCGTGCCAACGCACGGCCGCACACAGCAACAATAGCGTGGGTAGTTCATGTTTGAAATCTCTCCCAGTCGCGTCGCATCAACCAAAAACGACGTGCTTTCGGGTTTAACGGTAGCCCTGGCCCTGGTGCCGGAAGCGGTGGCCTTCTCCTTTGTCGCCGGCGTGGAGCCGTTGGTCGGTCTCTACGCGGCCTTTATGGTTGGCCTGATCACAGCCTGCATCGGCGGCCGCCCGGGCATGATTTCTGGCGCCACAGGGGCGCTGGCAGTCGTCATGGTGAGCCTGGTAGCGGCTCACGGCGTGGAATACCTGTTCGCCACCGTGGTGCTGATGGGCATACTGCAAATTGGGGCCGGGGTGTTCAAACTCGGGAAATTTATCCGCATGGTACCCCACCCGGTGATGCTGGGCTTCGTTAACGGGCTGGCCATCGTCATCTTTTTGGCCCAGTTGCAGCAGTTTGGTACCGCCGGCGAGCCCGGCTGGCTCAATGGCACCTCACTGGAAGGTTCGGTCATCGATATCGCCTGGCTCAGTGGCAAAGATCTCTACCTGATGCTTGGTCTGGTGGTGTTAACAATGGCCATCATCCACTTTCTGCCCAAGCTGACGCGCGCGATTCCCTCGTCATTGGCCGCAATTGTCGTGGTCAGTCTGCTGGTGATTGGTCTGAGTCTGGATACCCGCGTGGTCGGTGACGTGGCGTCCATTGCTGGCGGTCTGCCCAGCTTTCACATTCCCATGGTCCCACTGAACTGGGAAACCCTGAGCATTATTTTCCCCTACTCCGTGATTCTGGCTGCCATTGGCCTGATCGAATCCTTGCTGACTCTGCGACTGGTTGACGAAATCACCGAAACACGCGGTCGCGGCAACCGCGAGTGCATCGGTCAGGGCGTCGCCAATACCGTCACCGGCTTCTTCGGCGGCATGGGCGGTTGCGCGATGATTGGCCAGAGCATGATTAACGTCAATTCAGGTGGCCGCGGACGCCTTAGCGGTATCAGCGCGGCCCTGTTCCTGCTGGCCTTTATCCTGGTGGCCTCACCACTGATCGAGCAGATCCCGCTGGCAGCCCTGATCGGCGTGATGTTTATTGTCGTGATTGGCACCTTTGAGTGGAGCTCGTTCCGCATTATTCGCAAGGTTCCCAAGCAGGACGCACTGGTACTGGTGCTGGTATCCGCCGTGACGGTGGCGACCGATCTGGCCGTGGCGGTTGTGGTTGGGGTGATCGTCTCGGCGCTGGTCTTTGCCTGGGAAAACGCCAAGCATATCCGCGTAGAAAAACGCGAAGACCATAAAGGCTCCACGGTTTACGGCGTTATTGGTCCGCTGTTTTTTGGCTCGGTCACGTCTTTTCTGGAACAGTTTGACCCCAAAGAGGCCAAGGACGACGTGATTATCGATTTTGCGCGCTCGCGCGTCGCTGACCACTCAGGACTGGAAGCCATCGACACACTGGCCGAACGCTACCTAAACGCTGGCAAAACCCTGCACCTGGTGCACCTGAGCACCGAGTGCAAGAAACTGCTACGCAAAGCGGGCGACCTGGTTGAGGTCAATGTGATTGAAGACCCCCAGTACTTTGTCGCCGAAGACAGCCTCGCCTGATACAGCTGGCGGCCTCACGGCCGCCGTCCTCTCCCTTGCGCTGCAAGGCGCTTCGGAGACTACCGACAGCCCCGCCTCGGGCCAGATCGCAAAGCATTTACAAAGCTTCAGTTGAGCAAACGATCCAGCTCATTCAAAGCCTTGGGGATATCGTCGCTCACGTGCACTGTCTGCATTCCCAGCGCTTTCGCCGCCGCAATATTGGCGGGAAAATCGTCAAGGAAAATGGTGCTGGCAGGATCGCTAATGCCCATTTTCTCCAGCGTCAGCTCGAAGATTTTCGGATTGGGTTTACGCATACCCACAACGCAGGAATCCACCACCAGCTCGAACAGTTCATCTACCGGTAGCAGTGAGCGCCAACCGTCGGCAAACTCCCTCACGTTATTGGTGATAATGGCGCGCCTGAGTCCGCGCGTTTTTAGCTGTGCCACCTTGTCGACAAACTCTTTGCGTATCCCACCATCGCGCGGCATGGCGCCAAAAATCTCGTAGATATCGAGTTTGAAACCGTGTTCACGCTCCGCTAACGCCAGAATGGCAGCGCGGCATTCTTCAAGCGAGATCTCACCGCGTTCAACACGGTGCCAGGGATGATCCCCATCCTCGTGATAGTTGCCGAACATGATGTTGTGAATCTGCCCCGGCTGAGCGCCCAGGGATTGCCCGATGGCGTCAAATTCGGTGAAGGGCGACAGGGTAAAGACACCACCAAAATCAAATAGAACCGCTTCGATCTTCGCCATCAGCTCACACCGTAGCGATCAAAGTTGCCGAAAAAGCCGTATTCATACAGCCCGTAGCCCACCTGACCGTTCATCTCAAAACGCGCCGCATTGTCCACCAGACCAAACATGCGCTCTTTATCCGCCTCCATATCCAGGCTGAAGCTTTCGACCACCTGTTTACCCTTGTACATGCCGTGTTTCCAGTCGGCCTCAAGGCCATAGCCGGTCCCCACCATTACCCAGACGTGGGTGAGCGGGGTGACCTTTACTTCCAGCGGCCCTTCCGGCGCCTCAGGAAAACGAATCACCGCTGAATCGATAAAGGTCTGATAGGGTTTGGCCACCACCAGATTGTGCTCATGCTCCGGGCGCCCCAGCCACTCGGGTTCGCGCGATGGGTCATTCCAGACGCGCACTGCTTCTTCGAGTACACGCGTACCGTCGTTGTGCTCATTGAGAATATAGAGAATGGAAAAATCGTCGAACTGCATGGGACAGTAATTCCACATCCCCTCCATCACCGCGGTGCCGGCGTGAATCCCCGGCGGTTCGTGCTCACCCACGGGGCGAATTCCCCACGAGCGGTCACGGCTGCCCTTCCACTTGTCCGGTGTAACCGCAAAGGTTTCCTCGCCAATTCGAAGATTGCCAGTCCAGCAACCGGTCTGGGCAAAGCGCACTGAATCAAACAGCACGCGTCCGTGCTTGCGAATATACTGTCGCGGCTCCAGAAAGGCCGGAATCGCTCCCTCCCACACCACATCCATCGCGATGGGATGTTCGGGAGATTCTTCCACAATAAACCGGACCTTTTCCAAGCCCTTGATCACCTCAACCCGCAGCGGACCGACCGAGGTATCCATGCGATTCTCGCCCAACTCGCGCGACGCGCGCACCACATGGTGCTTATCCTTGCGTCGCACCACCGCAAAGGAATCCTGCACGCCAAGGGTCGGGTACTGTCCCATGCCCATCACCATGAACAGGTCATCGCTGGAGGCGTGCATATTGAAATAGTAGCGGTCGTAGAAATTGCGGTCTGAGGTGCCGACAAAGCGCATCACATCGGCAATCTGGTGCAGGGGGTAGTCGTCCATTGGGGAAAGCATGGCGGGCCTCATTCTCGTTGCTGTTATGGGTTGAGTGTAGCCAAGGACTATCCGGTCGTATAGTTAAGAGAAATTAACCGCGGCAGACACCAAACCGTATGCCCCGCTGCATTGATGCTTTGAATGCCTTGTAGATACCTTTCAAGCGCAGCGCCAGAGAAACCCTCTGGCTCCACCGTGCCGCACTCCATTCACCGAGCAAAAAAGTAACCGACACCTCGAAAGTTTACATGTAAACCTAATCATGGTTACAATAATTGAAACTGTCTGGAGATATCCACAATGCCAACCACTCTCTTTCACCTGCGCCGGCAGGCACTGTCCCATACTCTGGAAGGCTTTCTCCGTCTCAGCGCCCGGCGCAAACCCGATACTCCCGTCGTCGCTGACAGCGGGGCACCTTTACCCTCCCACCCCAAAACCCCGGAGGATTTTCGGCCTCTGGAAAACGCCTGCTTTCAAAATCCCTTTGCCTTCTACAAGATGCTCCGCGATGACTACCCGGTGTACCAGCTCCCTAACGGTATTTTCTGCATCTCGCGCTACGAAGACATCGCGGAGGTCAGCCGGAATCACGAGGTCTTCTCTTCCACCTACCAGGGGGCTATCGCCGGTCTGCGACCGGGGCAGGACATTGTCAAAGAGGGGGAGAAACAGCAGCGCCTTGCCGATCTCGGCTTGATACCCGGCAATGTTCTGGCTCTGTCTGACCCGCCGGTTCATACCAGCGAGCGCAAGGTAGGTCACAAGGGGCTCAACTCCCGCTTTGTCAAAACCCTCGACGGCATGGTGGAAACACTGTGTCGGGAAATGATGGACGAGTTTATCGATCGCGGCGACGTCGAGTTCATGCAAGAATTCGGCTGGAAATTGCCCATGCGTCTGATTATCCGGTTGCTGGGCTTTCCCGAATCGGACTACGAGCAAATCAAAGACTGGTGTGTTCATGGCATAGCGACCCAGAGCGGAATAGCCACGCGCAAGGAACTCACCATCGCGCAAGCAGAACTGATGGCGTTTATGCGCTATTGCTGGGCACAATTTCGAAAGGCGCAACGCCAACGTCGCAACGATCTCACCGCCATTTTTGTTCAGGCGGTGGAAGACCCCGACAACCCCATGACCGAGCAGGTGGCGGTTAGCGGTATCTTCCAGCTACTGATTGCCGGCAGCGACTCCAGCGCCACCAGCATGGGCAACGCGCTGAAAATGCTGATTGATCATCCGGAGATACTAGCAGAGGTGCGCGCCGACATGGACAAACTACCCGCTTTTATCGAAGAAGTTTTCCGGCTTGAGGCCGCATTCCAAGGGCACTTCCGCTGGACAAAACAGGACACCGAACTGCATGGCGTCGCCCTGCCCCGAGGCAGTCGCATTTTTCTGATGTGGGCTTCCGGCAACCGCGATGAACGTGTTTTTGACAACCCCGACCGCATTCAGCTTGACCGGCCCAACGGCAAAAAGCATCTAACTTTTGGGCACGGCATTCATGCCTGTATCGGTCGCGAACTGGCGCGCAGTGAAATTCGCATTGTGCTACGGGAATTTCTGGAACGCACCGACAATCTGCGCCTGAATGGGGAAGCGCCGTTTCAGGCCTCCATGTTTGCCCATACCCTGGTGCGATTGCCGGTCGCATTCGATAAACGGGCTTGAGTTTTGACAAACAAGGCGAGAATTGCGCAAGCTTCATCCTCACCAGATCAACCGGGAGATACACGCTTGCCCAGAAGCCCACTGACCCGTGAAGACTTCGTGGGAGTTGCCCTCGACATTATTCACGAAAGCAGCGTCGACAAACTGTCGATGCGCAAAGTCGCTGCCCGCCTGAATGTCAGTGCCATGGCCATGTACAAGCATTTCCCCAACAAGGAAGCGCTGCTCTCGGCTGCCCTCGACTCATTCATCGCCAACGCCAATGTGTTACCAAAAAGAAAGCTGCGCTGGGATAAGTGGGTGGAGCAGGTCGCCCGCGGTATGTACTCTGCGCTGTGTCAGGATATGAGCTGGGTGCCATTCCTCGGCGCTATTCGTTTGGGTGAGCAGGCGACTCAAGTTACCGATACTTTTGTCAAAACCCTGACCGATGCGGGCTTCTCCTCGGAACAGGCGCTGCGCGCCTATTTCACCATGTTACAGCTCGTCGTAGGAGCAGTTTGCCTGCGCTCGTCCCTGTCGCCACAAACTGCAGACGACGAAAAAATCACGGCGACCACTCAGGCTTACCTCAGCAGCCAGGAGGCAAGCCGACTGGCGCTGGCGCCAGCCTATGATGAAGTGGTTCGACAGGAACCGCTGGATATCAGCCTGCCGTTTTTTATGTCGGCCTTGCAGGAAAATTTTTCATCCCGATAAAGGGTTGGAATTGATAGAAAAAGGCCGGGACAAACTGCGCCCGGCACACCTGGATGATCAGTTGTTAACCACAACCCGTACCGTACCCTTCAAGTGCTGGCCCCACTGGTCGTTGTCGCAGCGCACCGCAAACTCGATCTCATTACCGTCAACGGCGCAAACTTCTGCAGTAAAGGTCAGATTCGCGCCGGGCAGGTTGGGGGCGCCCAAGCGGATATCCACTTTTTTAACATTCACCTGATACCCGAGACTCTCGGTCACACAGGTTTCCAGCAGCCCCTGACTGGTCAGGATGTTCATGAAGACATTCGGCAATCCTGCCGCCTTCGCCACTGAGACATCATGGTGAATCGGTTCAAAATCACGCGTGGCCAGGGCACCGGATATCACCTGTGAGGTGGTAACCGGCAGATTACGTGGCGGCAAGGTATCGCCTACCGTTAATTGCTTCGGATTCGTTATCGCGCTCATGATCAGCCCCCCTGAGCTTCGCTGGGATTGAATTTCAGCACCCGGAAGACCTGACGTCCGACCACTTCATTGCGCTGATTAGTGAACTCGCTCACCGTTTCGTATCTGGCAGGAATCAATCTGGTCTTGCTGTGGATTATCAATCGGCTGGTTCGCAACACGATGCACAACCGGCTGACCCGCTTCTTCGAGTACCTCAGCCAACGTGTTACGGCTCTCTATGTCCTGCAATGGACCTTAGTCTGCTGGGGTATGGGGGTGGTCGGCTACCAGACACTAAACCCTTGGCAGACTATGGCGATGATGCCACTGATGGTGATACTCACCCTGACCTGCCACGCCTTACTGGCGAGAGGTCTGGTCAGGTTGGCAGCCGCTACTCTCCCCGCCCCCAAGACTGCACTGAAATAGATGAAAATATTTTTGCAATTGGGTATTGACGACAGGCAAACTTAGCCCGACATTAGCGCCGTTTTACCACCCCACGGTTTTGACCACAGGAGAGTCTGCCCGGCGTGTTGGAAATAGTTAACGTGTCACGCCAGTTCGGCGACTTTCAGGCGCTCAAGGGCGTCAGTCTTCAGGTACAGGCCGGGGAATTTTTCACCCTGCTTGGCCCGTCCGGTTGCGGCAAAACCACGCTGCTGCGCGCTATTGCGGGTTTTGATACCCCCGACAGCGGCGACATCCTGCTGGACGGCAAATCCCTGCTATCCCTGCCGCCGGAAAAACGCCCGGTGCACACAGTATTCCAGAGCTACGCCCTGTTTCCGCATATGACCGTGGCGGACAACATCGCCTTTCCGCTGCGGATGAGCGGCGTTAAACAAAGCGAGATTAGCCATCGGGTCGCCGAAGTGCTGGACGATGTTCGCCTGCCCGACAAGGCCAAACACTATCCCGAAGAACTCTCTGGCGGCCAGCGTCAGCGTATTGCCATTGCCCGCGCACTGGTCAATCGCCCGCGCCTGCTGCTGCTCGACGAGCCGCTGTCCGCATTGGATGCGAAACTTCGTGAACAAATGCAGATCGAGTTGATCAACCTGCAAAAAGAAGTGGGCATCACCTTCGTCTACGTGACCCACGATCAGGGAGAAGCCCTGGCGCTATCGCATCGGATCGCGGTCATGAATCACGGCGAGGTCAGCCAGATCGACGAACCCTCATTGCTCTACAGCAGCCCGAAAAACCGCTTTGTGGCCGACTTTATCGGCCAGTGCAATCTGCTGGACGGCAAGGTTGTGAGCAATGGCGATAGCACGACGCGCATTGCCATCGACGGTCTTGGCGAGTTGGAGGTGCGCAGCAACCCGGAAATTCAGTTCAGCGCCGGCGACAGCTGCGCACTGACCCTGCGCCCGGAAAAAATCCGCCTGGCCAAAAGCGTGGCCGCAGAAAGTGACGAAGTGCATTTTCCCGGCACTGTCCACGACATGCTCTACCTCGGCGATGTCACGGTATACATCATCGAGGTGAAACAGCACGGCAAACCGGTCTTGATTGAAGCTTTGCTCGCCAACAGCGCACCGGGCCGCGCTCGCCTGCTCGATACGGGCGATGCGGTGGAAATCTGCTGGCCGCGTGACGCCGGCCACCTGGTCCGCTAACCGTGAGGCTTAGCATGAAAAACGGCGCCAAGGCCCTGCTGACCCTGCCGCCAGCCATCTACCTGTTCGTGTTTTTTGCGGTGCCCGGCCTGTTGATGTTGCTGGCCTCGTTTCGCTTTCCCGGCGACTATGGTGGCCTCGCACCCTGGTACTATGTGGAAGATGGCAGCCTCAGCTTTGATCTGACACTGGAAAACTGGGCGCGCCTGTTTGAAACCACACTTTACCTTCAGCTGCTGATCAAATCGCTGGTGTTTGCTCTGCTCACCACCGCCGTCTGCGCGCTGCTGGCCTACCCGCTGGCACTGACCATCGCCGCCAGCCCGAAGAAACATCGCGACCTGTTGATCCTGATGGTGATCCTGCCCTTCTGGAGCAATTTTCTGGTTCGTATCTATGCCTGGATGATTATCTTCAGCCCACAAGGTGCCCTCACCGCCGGCCTCAACCAGATCACCGGCATGCTCGGGCTGGAACCGGTCAACCTGATGTTCAGCAGTGTCGCCGTCATTACCTGTCTGGTCTATGTGCACCTGCCCTTTATGGTGCTGCCGCTCTACGCCAATCTGGAAAAGCACGACCCCGCCCTGCTCGATGCGGCCCAGGATCTTGGTGCCACCCGCGCCCAGCGCTTCTGGAAAGTGACCTGGCCGCTGAGCTTGCCCGGTCTTTACGCCGGCGCGGTACTGGTGTTTATCCCAACCTTGGGTATTTTCGCCATACCTGATCTGTTAGGTGGCACCGACGGCATTATGATTGGCAACGTGATCAAGCAACAATTTGTGGAAAGCCGAGATTGGCCATTTGGCAGTGTGCTGTCACTGGTGCTGACCGGTATTACGCTGTTACTGGTTGTGATCGCTGGCCGTCTTGGACGCACACCGGGAGCGCTGACATGAGAAAACGCAACCCGTTTGTCACCAGCGCTGCCGTAGGCGTCTATGCCTTTCTCTACATCCCACTCATTGTTGTGGCGATTTTTTCGTTCAACGATTCGCGTCTCAACGCAGAGTGGGTGGGCTTTACCTTGAAGTGGTACAAGCAGCTGATCGAAAATGACGCCATGCTGCAGGCCGCTGGCAATTCGTTGATCATTGCCAGCTGCGCCGCCATCGTCGCGGGCGTATTGGGAACGCTGGCCGGCGTGGCCTTGCATCGCTTTCGCCAAAAATGGCTGACCGCGCTGGTACTGGGCCCGGTAGCCATGCCGGATATTCTGATTGGCGTGAGCCTACTGCTGACCTTTATGCTGATGAATATCAGCTTGGGCATGATGTCGATCATTCTCGCTCACGTGACTTTCTGTATCGGCTTTGTGGCCATGGCCGTGCAATCGCGCATGGCCGGCATGGACGACAGCCTGCTGGAAGCCGCCCGCGATCTTGGCGCTACCCAGTGGCAAAGCTTTCGATTGATTACTTTGCCCCTGCTAATGCCCGGCATTATTGCCGGCATGATGATGGCCTTTACCCTGTCCATCGACGATTTCGTGGTTACCTTTTTTACCGCCGGTGTGGGCAGCTCTACCCTGCCCCTGGAGATTTACTCCATGGTCAAGATCGCTGTTACCCCGGAAGTCAACGCGATCTCGACCCTGCTGATGTTGCTGACGCTGGTATTGATTACCGCACTGTCGCGTTTTTCACCACAATCCCTTCGGAGCTGAAAGCCATGAAGAAATTAGTCACTGCTGTGGTTTTGAGTCTGACCGCGCTGGCCTCACCGGCGCAGGCCCAGAAAACGCTGAACCTGTTTAACTGGAATGACTATATCGCCGATGAAACCGTCGAGCGATTCGAACAGCAATGCGGCTGCAAAGTGGTGCAGGATTATTTTTCCTCCACTGAAGAAATGATGGCCAAGCTGCTGGCGGGGGGCGGTGATTACGACGTGGTAGTGCCCACCCAGAACGCGGTCGAAGCATTGATCAAACAGGGTTTCCTGATGCCACTAAATAAAGCCAAATTGCCTAACGTGAAAAACGTGGCGCCCGGCTTTATGAATCGCAGTTACGACCCGGCCAATCAATTCTCGATGCCCTATGCGTTTACCACCACATTGATCGGCTACAACGAAACCAAGCTCAAGGAACTCGGCGTAGATCCGGCAGACTGGCGTATCATTTTCGATCCTGAAGTGCTGGCAAAGATCAAAGGTAAGGTGACCGTGATGGACGACTCCGAAGAGTTGTTTGCTGCGGCGATGAAATATTTGGGCTATTCAATCAACGACACCAGCGAGCAACACCTCAAGGAAGCGCAGGCGGTGATTTTGAAGGCCAAACCCTACTGGGCGGCGTTTAACTCTTCCAGCTATATTAAAGAACTGACCGTTGGCAATATCTGGGTTGCCCACGGCTATTCCAGCGATATGTTCCAGGCCCGCAGCGACGCCAAGGAAGCCGGGCGCCCGTTCAGCATCGGTTTCGTACTGCCCAAGCAAGGCGCGGTGCTGGCACTGGACAATATGGTAATTCCGAAAAAAGCGCGCAGCCCGGAGCTGGCCCATCAATTCATCAATTTTATGATGGCGCCTGAGAACGCCGCGGAGCTCACCAATATTGTTGGCACCGGCAACCCGAACGCCGAAGCCAAAGCGCTGATAGCGCCGGACATTCTGGCGATCAACGCTATTTTCCCCAGCGATGAACAGCTCAAATCCCTGGAAACGATCACCGCCCGCAATTCAAAAGAGCGCCGGATGACCAGTCGTCTGTGGACCGAAATCAAGGTTCGCTGAGCCGGGGGACCAACGATTACCGACTGACATGTGAAAATCGCACATCGTAAACGTGTGCGTTTTCGCAATTCCTCTCTGCCGCAGTTTTCGCTGCGGCAAATTACCGGGATCTCGTTTGAGATTAGCCGCCTCCACGCTTACCGTTATCTCAACGGAAACGAAAGGAGAACGATCCATGAAACTCAGACAGACCGTTTTGACCGCAGCTGGCGTTACCCTGTTTTCCACCTCTGCTTTTGCGGTGGATTGCAATGAACCGCAAATGCCAAATGTGCCTGACGGCGATCACACCACCCAGTCGCAAATGGACCAGGCTCAGGCTGAATTGAAAGACTTTACCGAAGAAAGCCAGGACTATCTGGGCTGCCTGAAAGACAAAGCGGCACTGGCCACTGCCGATGAGCGTGAAGCGATCGAAGACATGTATGAAGACATGCTCGACAAGATCGATGACACGACGGAAGAAATGAAAGACGCCGCCGGTGACTTCCAGGAAAAAGTCGCTGACAACATGGCCGAAGCCGATGCTGCCACTCAGGATGAACAGGATGCGATTGCCGACATGTACAACGATATGGTCGACAACCTGCAAACTGCCTCTAACGAAGTGAAGCAGGCCTGGAATAACTTCAAAGACGAAATGGAAGAAGCGGAATAAACGCTGGCATCCACCCTTTCGAGCGCGGGTTTCGGCCCGCGCTTTCACCCTTCCCCACAGCCCACCTGTTACGCTATCGTTCCCCTGCATCTGAACACAGGGAATAAACGCTCTTGGACCCCCTTTCACAGGGCGCATTTGGCGCACTTTGGGCACAGGCCGGCACACGCCACCACCGTAAAACCGCGGCATTTGCCGGAATGCTCGCCGGTATGGCGCCGGATCTCGACATTCTGATTCGCTCGCGCGACGATGCCCTGCTGGCATTGGATTTTCATCGCCATTTTACCCACGCTATCCCCTTCGCGCCGATTGGCGGGCTCATTGCCGCAGCAGCCCTTTACCCACTTCTGCGGCGACAGTTTGCTTTTATCCAACTCTACCTGATCTGCCTGCTGGGCTATCTCTCCCACGGAGTTCTCGATGCCTTCACCTCCTATGGAACATCGCTCGGCTGGCCACTGACTGATCACCGGGTAGCACTGAACTGGATTAGCGTGATCGATCCGCTATTTACCCTGCCCCTGATCGCACTGCTGGTGTGGGGTCTCACCCGGCGGCCTCGCCTGATTGCGGCAGCGGCGCTGTGGGCTACGGCCTATTTAAGTCTCGGCGGCTGGCAACACCACCGCGCCGAACAAGCCGTTACCCAATGGGCACAGTCGGCACAACTGCCGATTGAACGGCACATTGCCAAACCCTCCTTCGCCAACCTGCTGCTGTGGCGCGGCATCGTGGACAGTGGCGAGCATTTTCACACCACAGCCATTTACCTGCCGCCGTGGGGAGCCGCCGAGATCACTCGCGGCGACAGGGTGGAACCCATCCGTGCCAGAGACGCCGCACCGGCGGGTACCGTCGTGCATCGGGATATGCAGCGCTTTGCCCACTTTTCCGACCATTGGCTATTTCGCTATGCCCCCCAGGAACAGGACAACGCGTGGTTTGTTGGCGATTTTCGCTACGCTATTGACCCGGCCAGCGCGCGCCCGTTGTGGGGCATTCGCTTTCGTCCCGACAAGCCCGAGCGCGGCGTAAGCTTCGAGCGGCTGCGCTCGGTTGACCCGGTTGAGCGCAAGCGCTACTGGAGCAGACTGCAAGGTAGAAAGCCGGCGCCGTAATTGCGAATAATTCTCATCAAGAATACAATGCCCCTTCCGCAATTTCTGGAGCCCGCGCTGCTATGACTGCGTCACGTCTTTCTGCTGTCAAACACCTTGCCGCCGCCCTGCTACTGGGCATGGCCGGCCTGGCCCAGGCGGAATCCATTAACCAAACCTATATCACCCTGGCGTCGGCAGTGTACGAAGACTCGCTGATTACCGCGCGCGCCCTGCAGGAAAAAATCGGCCAGCTACTGGCCAAACCCTCCGAAAAGGCGCTGCTAGAGGCGCGTCAGGCATGGCGCAAGGCGCGCGTACCCTATCAGCAAAGCGAAACCTTTCGCTTTGCCAACCCGGAAATTGACGACTGGGAGGGCGGAGTCAACGCCTGGCCACTGGACGAGGGGCTGATTGACTATGTCGCCAGCGATTACTTTCATGAAATGGGCAACCTCGGCGCCCAGCTCAACATCATTGCCAACCCGGTGCTGAACATTGGTGGTCAGGAAATATCGGCTGACCCGCTGACGCCAGCGCTGATTCGCTCGTTCGACACCTTTGCCGGCTCTGAGGCCAACGTCGCGTCGGGCTACCACGCCATCGAGTTTTTGTTATGGGGGCAGGACCTCAACGGCACAGCTCCCGGTGCAGGCGAGCGCCCCTACACCGACTATATCGAGGGCGAGGATTGCAGCAACGGCCACTGCGATCGTCGCCGCAGCTATCTCAAGGCGGTTACCGAGCTGCTGGTCAGCGATCTGGAAGATATGGTGAAGCGTTGGCAACCCGGTGGCTCCTTGCACACCCGCTACACCGAAATGACTGAAGACGAGGTAATGCGCAGTATTGTCTTCAGCATCGGCTCGCTATCCCTTGGCGAGCTGGCCGGCGAACGAATGAAAGTGCCACTGGAAGCCAGCTCCACGGAAGACGAGCACGACTGTTTCAGCGACAACACCCATCACTCGCACTACTACAACGCGCTGGGCATGCAGAATCTATTCATGGGTCAGTATCAGCGTATCAACGGTGATCACGTTGGCGGGCCGTCCCTGGCGGCGGTCGCCAATGAGGTAGCCCCCAGGGCCGCCGAAGGCCTGCGCAAGGCCATGAATCAGAGCGTTGCAAAAACACAGGCCCTGGTTGAAGCCGCCGAACGTCGCGATCCGCCGATGAAATTTGACCAGATGATTGCTGAAGGTAACACCGAAGGTCGCAAGCTGGTGAGCGATGCAATAGACGCCCTGGTTCACCAAACCGAAGCACTGGAGGCATTGGCCGAGGCGATGGGAATTGATAGTACTGGTGCCGTTGCGTTCTAAGCCTCTCATTGGCGTAGCGCTGGGCCTGGTGCTCAGCGCCTGCCAACCGGCGCCACCGCCACCCAACCTCGGCGGGGACTTGCCCGCAACGCCAGCGCCGGCCGAAAGACTCTCCCACAGTTTTGGCGCATCACTGTTTAATCAACCCTGGGTTAGCGCACCCAGCACCACCGGCGACCGCGACGGTCTCGGTCCGCTGTTCAATGCCCACAGCTGCCGCAGTTGTCACCACAAGCTGGGACGCGGCACTCTGCCACGAGAATCCACCGACCAGATCGGCGGGTTAATCTTCAGGCTGGCGGACAACAGTCCCGCCGGCAATCAGTTACAAACCCGCGCTCTGCCCGGTTTTCAAGCCGAAGGTCGGGTCAGCTTGAGCGCCAACGAACAGTCCCACCACTACCCTGACGGCAGCCGCACTACCTTGCGCACACTGACCTTCGAGATCGCACCCCAGCAAGGCCTCTCCCCCCGGCTGGCACCAGCGCTCACCGGTATGGGGCTCATAGATGCCATTGACGATGACGCCATCCTCGCCGGCGCCGACCCGGACGATCGCGATAGCGACGGCATCAGTGGCCGTGCACTGATCACGCAGGCCGGGGTGGGCCGGTTTGGCTGGAAAGCGCAAAGCCCCACCTTAGAACATCAGGTGGCACGCGCCTTTGTAGAAGACATGGGCATTACCTCCCGCCTGTTTCCGCAAGAGCCCGGCTGCCCACAACCACGCTGCGAACTGATTCGCGGCGGCGCACCTGAGATCAGCGATCAGAACCTGAAACAAGTCACTGATTTTTTACGTACCCAGGGGATACCACGATCCAGATTGAGCCGTGATCACAGGGCCGGCTGGCAATCCTTCAACCGGGCCGGTTGCGCCGCCTGTCACCAACCCGAGTGGCGCACCGGAGACAGCGCCGACCCGCGCCTGACGCAGCAACAGATTTACCCGTTCAGCGATTTCCTGCTGCACAACATGGGGCCAGAGCTTGCCGACACCACGGAGTCCGAACTGGCTGCCGAGTGGCGCACCGCCCCCCTGTGGGCGCTTGGCGAGGGCCCTTTTCTGCATGACGGCCGTGCTCGCACCCTGGAGGAAGCCATCCTCTGGCACGGGGGTGAAGCGGCGCACAGCCGGGAAAAGTTTCGCGCATTTACCAGCAGCCAGCGGCAGGCACTGATAGAATTCCTGCGCGCGCTATAAAGGACATATCATGCAAGGTCTACACAAAGTCATTGCCCTCTCCATCCTGACCTCACTGCTTGGCGCCTGTGGCAAACCGCCGCAGCAGGCGATGCTTGAGGACACCGGACGCGAGGTTATTCTTCCGCTGCACGAACGTTTTCTCAGCGAAAGCCTGACCTTGAGCCAACAAGCCCAACAATTTTGCGCACTGGCCAAGCGCGATGACACGGATCTTGCTGCCATGCGCGGCAAGTGGTTGGCGGCAATGAACGCCTGGGAAGGTATTCAAAACATCCAGTTTGGGCCGGTCACCGAAGACAACCAGGCCTGGAAGATACAGTTCTGGCCGGACCGTAAAAATCTGATCGCCCGAAAAACCGAGCAGTTTGTACGCCGCGACGATGCGATTTCGCTGCCGGCCCTGCAAAAGGCCAGCGTCGTCATTCAGGGCCTTTCTGCCATCGAATATCTGCTCTACGACAAACCGGCTGACGCATTGGTGAGCGGTGTACCCGGCCACTACTGCGAGCACCTGAGCGCGGCCGCCATGAATCTTCACCAGGTGGCCGAACGGCTCTATCAGGGCTGGCACCCCAAGGGCGAAAACTATCTCGCTCGCTGGGCCCAGCCGGGTGAGGACAACCTCGACTTCCCCGACGCCAATGCTTCAGTGAGCGCTATCATCGAAACGTTAGTGTACGGCGTCGAGCGCCTCAAGCGCGATAAGCTGCAACGACCGCTGGGTCTGGAGGAGGGCGGCCAGCCCAATCCCTACCTGCTGGAGTGGTGGCGCAGCCAACAATCGCGCGAAGCCATTCTGATCAATCTGCACAGCCTGCAAATGCTCTACAGTGCCGGCGAGAGCGTCGGCCTGGCGGATTTGCTGGCTAAACGGGGTGCCGAAGAGCTGGCCAATAAGATCACCGCTGATTTTGACCTGGCCATCAGCGCGATTGCCAGTCTGGAAACCAGCCTGTTTCAGAATCACTCTGATCCGGCCGCCCAGGAAGCCCTGCGCGAACTCTACGACGTACTTGGCCGTTTGCTCAGCGCACTGAAGCGTGAGGTGCCATCGGCACTGGAAATCACACTGGGATTCAACGCCAATGACGGCGACTGATCTCAGCCGCCGCACACTGCTGCGACTTGCTGGCGGTGCGTTGGTGCTCGGTGCCTGGCCGGCACTGGCCGCTACCGGTGCCCGCGTTTACTCGGCGGCGACCGACCACCAGAATCGTCACTTTCTGTGCTGCTGGTCCGAGGGTCAGTTGCGCTTTCAGGTACCGAGCCCCGGACGTGGTCACGATGTCATTCTGCACCGCCCGTCAAACAGCTCGGTCTTCTTTGCCCGCCGTCCCGGACGCTGGATGCTGATACTCGATGCCGATAGCGGCGCTGTCAAAGCCCATATACATGCCCGCGAAGGACGCCACTTTTACGGTCACGGCACCTTTGTCCGCAAGGGCCGCTATCTGATCACCGCAGAAAATGACTATGCCAACGGCGGCCAGGGCGTTCTCGGTGTCTACGATTGCGCCGATGGCTTTAAAAGACTGGATGAGATGCCCAGCGGAGGCGTTGGGCCGCATCAACTGGTGACCTTACCTGACGATCAGACGTTGGCGGTGGCCAATGGCGGCATCCTGACGCTGCCTAACGCCGAGCGGGAGATGCTCAATCTGGATTCCATGCAGCCGTCGCTGTGCTATGTAAACAGCGACAGCGGGCAGTTGCTGGGGGAATACCGCCCGCCCCATCACCAGCTGAGCCTGCGCCACCTCGATGTCAACGACCAGGGGCAGATCACCATCGGCGCCCAGTTTGAAGGGCCTTCCAAGCAGATTCATCCTCTACTGTTTCAGCACCGCGGCGAAGACCAGTTGCAGGCGCTGAGCGCCGAGCCACCAGTATGGCAAACCCACCGCCACTACATTGCCAGCGTGGCCTGTGCCGGCGATCGCGTGATCGCCACCTCGCCTCGCGGCAACTGCATCAGCATCTGGCAGCGCGGTGAATTTCGAGCCTTGCAAAAACTCAACGATGTGGCGGGTGCGGCCTTTAACACGCAATCCCGTGAGTTTATGACCAGTAACGGCCGCGGTCAGCTGGTCACGCTGGGCAAGACGTCACTGCAGCTAAATGGCCGCGTTAGCAATTTGAAATGGGACAACCACATGGATATCACCACATGATCCGACGGCGCCAATTGCTGCAATTTGCCGGTGCGAGTGCGGCGCTTACGGCACCTTCGTTTACCTTGAGCATGTCGCGGCGCCCCCAGTACAACTACATACTCACGGCGGAAGAAGCCCCACTCAATATTGTCAGCGGCGGCACCACCCCCGGCATGGCTTTTAACGGCCAGTTTCCAGCCCCGGTGATTCGCGCGCGCCAGGGCGAACCCCTGCGTATTCACTTCGTCAACAAACTGTCCCAGGAAACCACGATCCACTGGCACGGCATCCGTCTCGACAATGCCATGGACGGCGTCCCCTACCTTACCCAATTACCCATCAAGCCGGGCGAAACCTTCGACTATATTTTCACCTGCCCGGATGCAGGAACCTTTTGGTACCACCCGCATATGCACAGCATCGAGCAACTGGGCAAAGGTTTGGTGGGCGCATTGATTGTTGAGGAAAAGGAACCGCCCGCCTTTGATCAAGATGTCATTGTGGGCCTCAAGGACTGGCGCCTGAACGCCGACGGCAGCTTTATGCCACTGTCGGAACCCCGCCATGCGGCCCGCGCTGGCACGCTCGGCAATGTCGCCACAGTCAATGGTCAGGTGCTCCCCGAGATCCTTGTTCCCGCCAACGCCAACCTTAGGCTGCGGGTTTTGAACATGGACAATACCCGGCAGTTTGCCATCAGCCTCGGAGAGACACCGGCGACCCTGCTGGCCGTGGACGCCATGCCTGGCGCGCCCCAAACACTGGGCAGCCACGACCTGGGGGTTGGCATGCGTCTGGATATCGGTTTGCAGACGCCCCCGCAGAGCGGCGTCGAGATTCCTCTGTATGATAGAAAGGGGCGCTTTCTGCAAAAGATCTGCACCCTGCGCACGGCTGAGCCTGCTCGTCAGAGCCCGCCCCCCCCATTACCGGTACTGCCAGCCAACCCGGTTGCAGAACCCGACCTGAGCCAGGCAGAAACCCTGCGCTTTGTTTTCGAGTGGGCCGGCGCCATGACCCCGGTCAAGCACAACGGGCACGTAAACTACGAATTCTGGACCATCAACCGCCGCGCCTGGGCCGGTATGCACACCGCCAACCTGCCGGAGCCGCTGGCAGAGCTAACGCTGGGCAAGAGCTATATCTTTGAGCTCTACAATGCCACGCCCCACGGCCACCCCATTCATTTACACGGATTGATCTTCAAGGTCATCAAATCAGACAAGCGCAACATTGCACCGTTTTTTACCGATACCATTTTGCTTGAGAAAAACGAGCGCGCCCAGATTGCCTTTGTTGCCGACAATCCCGGCAAGTGGATGTATCACTGCCACGTGATTGAGCATATGAAGACAGGTTTGATGGGTTATATCACGATCAACTGACGGGGTGTTTATGACTGGCCGGTGCAGGGCACCGGCCATAAAAGGCAGGGTTTAGTCTGCCAAGGCATTGAGACGCGCTGCGGCGTCCAGCAGTTCACTGCGACCAAACGGCTTTGCCGTCAGCGCGGTGGGCAGGATAGGAGCCGTCGTGTGCGCCTGTTGCAACACCTCACCCAGGGCATTGGGCATACCCTGTGTTGTAGTGAGTGTCACCGCGCTCAAACTCAAGGCACCCGCGCCTGCTTCGCGAAGCGGCAAGCCATAGACCGTCAGATCAACCCACTGCTCGCCCTCCACTAGCTGTACTGAGGTTTGTGCCAGAGCGATCGATTCGCCGAGCGCGCTGGCGACAACGCCGGACAAGTGGGCACGGCCCGCTTTAACCGCATTGACCTGCGCAGCAATGACCAGATTGCCATTTACGATTCGATCGGCAAACTTGCCCGTCAAAGTGGCGGCCGGATGACTGTACTGAAAGCCATTCATGGCGACACGCTGCTCCTGAGCATCGTTTTCGGCGGTTACCCGATAGCCGAGGCTCGCGGCTTGGCCCACGGCGGGTTGGCCAGCCTCACCCAAGGTATATGACGCTGAATAGATTCCGTCGCCTGCGGTGACATCAGCGCCTTTGCCATCGTCAGCAAAGGTGATTTGCGCCAGTGTGTCGCCGGCTTCGGTGACCACCTCCGCGCTGATCTGCCACGGTCCTTTGGCATCTGCAGAGGGCGCACTCAAAATATCCGCATCGTATTGCGGCTTCGCCTGCAGCTGGGCAAAAAGTTGAGCCGTATCGCCTCGCTCATAGCGAATATTGTCGCTCCAGACAGCCAGGGCCGGTCCGCTGCCACCCGGGCCCAGCTGACGCACGACGTCAACTTCGCGGTCAGCCAGAATAGGGTTTGCAGCGCCCGCATCAATTGGCAGGGTCCACTCCGGGTACTTTGAGAGGTTCAGATACTCCTGGGCTGCCCGCTCGGCCAGATTTGGCGCATCGGCGGCGCTCGCCAGGGAAGAAAGCATGGGCAGTACTGAAAGCACTGCAACTTTGGAAAACGTGTTCATCATCTGTCTCCTTGGCAGTCGATCAATACAGAATGCTGATGAATTCAGCGCTCGTCATTGAGCTCTGGACGATGGTATTGGGTGAGCAGGGGCTGCCACTGCAGGTCCAGATGCCATCGGGGATTTGACGGCGGGTATCTGAGTCGCTGTCGTCCCGCTCGTCGCTGTGGTCCTCATGCGATGCATCCAGGTTGCGGAAACCGGACACTTCCTGCTTGTTGCTGTTGTTACACACGTTGCTGTTGTTGTAACTGCTGCCGGCACTGCCACCACAGGCGAAGATTGACGCGTACTGTACGACCCCGTCGTCCTCGCCACTCAGGCAGGCGCTGGCACCAAAAATAGCCTCATAGCCACCCGTCAGGTAGATGTTCTTGGCCGGGGCACTGGCGTAGGTTTTGACCTGCACGTCGTTGGCACTGCGCAACCAGTAGGTGGCGTCATCACAATCCTGAATCCAGCTGCCCGCCCAATTGCAGCCCCAGCTGGAATTACCGCAAACCGCATCGGCGCCTTCAGAGCCGCGGTGGGCGCCACCTAAAGTCACCGCCATGCTAATGCGCTGGGCAACGGTATCGTAGGGGCCATTGTAGTTGTAGTTCGGATCAGAGGCGTCGTTGTTTCCCAGGATCCAGTCAGTAATGGTCCCACCCATGCTGTGGGCGACAATCCAGAACGTTCCGCCCTGAGCGTAAGTCTTGCTGCAGCGGTTGCCGCCGCCGTCCGCGGTGCCGTTTGTGGCGGCGACAATCTCATTGGCAACCTCACCGGCAGACTGGGATTCCCAGTAGGGCCGGGTACCGTTGTAGCCCACCACGTAGAAATCCGTCGCGAAATTCTTGGTCGCGGTTTTGATAAAGTCGTTACTGCCGTTCACCCAGTAATTCCGGGCATTGGTGTAGCTGGTATAGGTTCCGGTATCTGTCTGCTTGCCGTGGACAAAGATCAGACAGGGTGCCGCGTAAGACTGGGTTGCCGCGATCAGCAGCAGCCCACCGAGCACCGCCCGCATGGCGGTCAGGTATCGCATGATGGTTCCCTCATATGTTGTTTGTTTTATCGAGTAAACCAGTCATCGTGCGCACAATGATGGTGCAAGTAGTCAATACCAATGTGTTCAGTGTCACCAATAAGCGCGATTTATACACGCCATTGCAATGCGAAATAGTCGCGCCGTTAGGCTACTTCAGGGATAAAAATGTAAATTAGTCACAAACTTTTCGCACCGTAAAAACAAAAAGGCCGCTCGTTTGAGCGGCCTTTGGCAAACATCCGACACCTTCCTAGAAGGGAATGTCGTCATCAAAATCATCAAATCCGCCCGCCGGTGGCTGAGGCGGTTGATTCTGCTGCGGCGGCGCCGACTGAGGCTGCGGTTGCCGTTGAGGCTGCTGTTGCGGCGCCTGGCTGTAACCACCACCCATACCGGAATCCATACCACCACGCGAATCCAGCATCTGCATTTCATTGGCGACGATTTCCGTGGTGTAACGGTCCTGCCCGTCCTGACCCTGCCATTTGCGAGTGCGCAGTGAGCCCTCGACGTAAACCTTGGAGCCCTTCTTCAGGTATTCGCCGGCGATTTCTGCCAGCCGATTGAAGAACACAACGCGGTGCCACTCAGTGCGCTCTTGAGGTTGCCCGGTGTTCTTATCCTTCCAGTTTTCGCTGGTGGCGAGTGTGACATTGGTAACCGCGCCGCCAGAAGGCATATAGCGGGTCTCCGGATCTTGACCCAGATTACCGATCAAGATGACTTTATTGATTCCTCGCGCCATACAGCACTCCCTGTTGTTATGCCCAGATCAAACGAGCACTATAAACAAATTCACTCGACCCCACTAGGCCGATATCAGATCGTCCAGCCGGCGCCGGTCAAAGCCACTTGCCACTTTGATATAGATTACCGGCTCACCGGCGATGACGGTGATATCCAGCACCTCCGGCCATTCCCGCAAGCGCTCCAGCACCGACTTGCGCTGCTGCTCATCGCGGCCAATTTCCAGCGCCAGATTTGGCGCTGCCACCGGCACCCGCAGCCGCAAGGCCACCACAAACCAGACCAGCCCTATGAAGGCGCAAAACCCGAACACACCAGCCAATCCCCAGCGCGCCATCAACAAGCCGCCGACACTGCCGCCAACGAAGGCACCCAGAAACTGAAAACTGGAAAAGATGCCCATTGCCGTACCGCGACCGCCCGGATACACCGTGCGGCTGAGCAGGGAAGGCAGGTTAGCCTCCAGCAGGTTGAAGACCACAAAGAACACCATCAGTGCGGCCAGGAACCAGACCAGACTAGCAGCAAACAGTGCCATACCCAGGGTCGAAAGACCCAGCAGCGACACCGCGATTAATATCATGGCCTTGACCTGGCCACGTCGCTCGGCGGCGACCATCGCCGGCACCATAATAAGAAACGCCAGTAACAGCATTGGCAAATACACCTGCCAGTGCCGCGACACCGCCAGCCCCATGGATTCCAGATAAATGGGAACCGCAATAAACTGGGCGGTAATCATCAAATGCAGCGCGAACACACCAATATTCAGGCGCATCAGGTCCGCGTCACCCAGACAACGGCGCATCATTTCCGGCATGGAGCGCACCTCGGCATTAGTGCTCAACCGAGAAGCACTGGGCACGGTCGTCCACAGTAAAACGATACCAATCAGGGCCAGTGCGGCCGTCAGCCAGAACACCCCGGACAAGCCGGTTGAGGCACTGATAATGGGCCCTAGCACCAGCGCCACAGCAAAGGACAAGCCAATGCTGGCACCGATACCAGCCATCGCCTTGCTGCGATGCTGCTCACGTGTGAGGTCTGCCAACAGGGCGGTGAGCGTACTCGCAATGGCCCCGGCACCTTGCAGGAAGCGCCCGAGAATCAGCCCCCAGATCGAGTCGACCGAGGCCGCCAGCACGCTACCCGCCACAAACAGCAACAGGCCAGCGAAAATGATGGGCTTGCGACCAAACCGGTCCGACAGCATACCCAGAGGGATCTGCAAACAGGCCTGGCTCAGGCCGTAAATACCCACCGCCAGCCCAACCAGCGCTCCGGTACTGCCTTCGTACTGGGGTGCGTAGACCGCCAGAATCGGCAATACCAGAAACAGGCCAAGCATGCGGAAGATATACAGCAGCGACAACGAGAAAACAGCGCGTTTCTCGACGCCAGTCATTCTATCCGGGTGAGTCAAAGGGAA
>JBFKXO010000008.1:0-25145 GCA_041638115.1 Litorivivens sp.
CTGAGACAGCCGTTTTTTCTGCGTTTAACTTACTACCGCTGAACTCCGTTATCAGCCGCTGGCGCCATCAGGCCGCCGGCGGTTGTGTTGTGGGAGAAACCCTTGCTATTTGAGCGTCCCGATACCGGTGAACGCGCTGTGCTGGTCCACATCGAATTCAGTGGTGTGGCCGAGCGCGAAGACCCGGATGAATTCATGCAGCTGGTCACCTCGGCCGGCGGCGAACCCGTTTATTTTATGCGCGGCCAGCGCCCCATGCCCCACGCCAAGACCTTTGTCGGCTCCGGCAAACTGGAAGAAATCCGTCAGGTGGTAGTGGAGCATGAGGCCGAGCTGGTGCTGTTTAACCACGCCCTCAGCCCCAGCCAGGAACGCAACCTGGAAAAGGTGCTGCAGTGCCGGGTTCTCGATCGCACCGGCCTGATTCTGGACATCTTTGCCCAGCGCGCCCGTACCCACGAGGGCAAGCTGCAGGTGGAACTGGCTCAGCTGGAGAATATGTCCACACGACTGATTCGCGGCTGGACTCACCTGGAGCGACAAAAAGGCGGCATCGGCTTGCGCGGTCCCGGTGAAACCCAGCTGGAAAGCGACCGCCGCCTGCTGCGCGCGCGCATCAAGAGCATTCAGGCGCGGCTGGAGAAAGTGCGCAAACAGCGCGACCAGTCTCGCCGGGCACGCAAGCGCGCTGAAATTCCCACGCTTTCCTTTGTCGGTTATACCAACGCCGGCAAATCCACCCTGTTCAACTCGCTGACCGCGTCAGAGGTCTACGCAGCAGACCAATTGTTCGCCACCCTCGATCCAACCCTGCGCCGTCTGCAGGTTGAGGATGTAGGACCGGTGGTGGTCGCCGACACCGTAGGCTTTATTCGCCACCTGCCGCACAAACTGGTGGAATCGTTCCGCGCCACGCTGGAAGAGGCGGTCAGCTCTGACCTGTTGATCCACGTGATTGACTGCGCCGACGAAGAACGCGACGACCACTGCCGCCAGGTGCACGCGGTACTGGGCGAAATCGGCGCCGATGAGTTGCCGGTGCTGGAGGTTTACAACAAGATTGACCTGATTGGTCAGGCGCCGCGTATAGATCGCAACGAGGATGGCCTGCCGGTTCGAGTCTGGTTATCAGCGCGTCGCAGCCAGGGCCTTGAGCTGTTTATGGAAGCACTGAGTGAACGCCTGGCCGGTGACGTCGTCGAAACCGACGTGGTACTGGCACCGGAAAAATCGCGCTTGCGCTCCCGTCTGTTTGCCTTGGGCGGCGTGCAACAGGAACACTATAACGAGCAGGGCAGCACCCTGCACATCCGCATGCCAAAAGCAGACTTGATGCGGCTGCTCTCCCAGGAAGGGGAAAAGCTGGAAAATCTGCAACGGCACTGAGGTACGACCGGCTTCGCAAAGTTTGATAGACTGCGAAGCGCTTTTGGCAACGAGTTTACGATTGGTTAGGAGAAGGGCATGGCCTGGAATGAACCGGGTGGCAATAACAACGACCCGTGGGGTGGTGGCAACAATCAGGGACCACCAGACCTCGACGAAGCACTGAAAAAGTTCAAGGAACAGCTTGGCGGTATATTTGGCGGCAACAGCAACAGTGGCTCCGGTGGACAGAACAACGGCTTTAGCGCCGGTTCTGCCGGTGTGGTACTGGCCATCGCCGCATTCATCTGGGCGGTATTCGGCTTTTATCAGGTGGACGAACAGGAAAAGGCCGTCGTGCTCAGGCTCGGCGTCTACCACACCACCCACAGCGCCGGTCTGCACTGGAGCCCGCCGCTGATCGACTCGGTGGAAAAGGTTAACGTCACCAAGGTACGGCAAGCCGAACACCGCGCCTCGATGCTGACCGAAGACGAAAATATTGTCGAAGTACCGATGTCGGTGCAGTACACCGTGTCCGACCCCGCCCACTTCCTGCTGAAAGTGCGCAACCCCGAGCACAGCCTTGAACAGGCCATGGAAAGCGCCCTGCGACACGTGGTCGGCAGTTCCTCGATGGATGACGTGATCACCGCCGGCCGGGAAAAGATGGCCGTCGACGTGAAACAGCGCCTGCAGAATTATCTGGACAGCTACCAGACCGGTATTCTGGTATCCGAGGTCAATATCAAGGAATCGCGTGCACCGGCCCAGGTACAGGATGCCTTTGACGATGTAACTCGCGCCAAGGAAGACAAGGCCCGCCTGAAAAACGAGGCCGAAGCCTACGCCAATACGATTATTCCGGAAGCCCGTGGTGCCGCCCAGCGTCAGCTGGAAGAAGCCAACGCCTACCGCGACCAGGTGGTTGCCCGCGCCGAGGGTGAGGCCGCTCGCTTTACCAAGCTGCTGGCAGAGTACAAGAAGGCTCCTGAAGTCACGCGCAAGCGCCTTTACATCGAGGCCATGCAGGACGTTTACAGCAACAGCACCAAGGTGATGGTTGATGTGAAAGACGGCAACAACATGCTTTACCTGCCGCTGGACCGCATCGTTAACCGCAGCGGTGGCGGTGGCAGCGGCAATATCGACACCATCGATATCGAAGAGCTGACCAACCGCGTTGTCGACCAGTTGCGTCGCGAAACCCAGTCACGTCGTCGGGAGGGTCGCTAATCATGAACAACCGTGGACTAGGCATTCTGATACTGGCTGGCGTGGCAATCATGCTGGCCTCGCAAACCCTCTACGTGATCAAGGAAACCGAGCGCGGCGTACTGCTGAAATTTGGTGAAGTCGCCGTGCCAGACATCGAAAAGGGCTTGCATTTTAAAGTGCCCATGATGCACGTGGTGCGCAAATTCGACCGCCGCATTCTCACGCTGGATTCGCAGCCCGAGCGCTTCCTGACCGTCGAGAAAAAGCCGCTGGACGTGGACTTTTACGCCAAATGGCGCGTTATCGATACGTTTAAATTCTATACAGCGACCAACGGTGAAGAGGCTCGCGCCCACCGCCTGCTGGCCCAGCGCATCAACGACGGCCTGCGCAACCAGTTTGGTGAGCGCACCGTCCACGAGGTGGTCTCCGGCGAACGCGACCTGCTGATGGTTGAGCTGACCCAGCGCCTGAATGAAATTGCCACCGCCGAATTTGGTATCGAAGTGGTAGACATTCGCGTCAAGCGTATCGATCTGCCCGAGCAGGTTAGCCAGTCGGTGTTTGATCGAATGAAATCCGAGCGTGAGCGCGAGGCCCGCGAGCACCGCTCCACCGGTCGCGAGCAGGCTGAATTTATTCGTGCTGCCGCAGACCGCGAGCGCACCGTGATTGAGGCCAACGCCTACCGCGATGCCGAGCGCATTCGGGGTGACGGCGATGCCCGCTCTGCCGAAATCTACGCTCAGGCTTACTCGCGGGACCCGGAGTTTTACAACTTCCTGCGCAGCCTGGCCGCCTACCGGGATTCCTTCAAAGGCAAGGACGATATCCTGGTGGTCGATTCAGAGGGTGAATTCTTCAAATACCTGAACGAAGGCGTGTCAAGCAAGCGCTAACATCAGCGCCGGATCATGGTACAATCCCCCAACCGGGCAGTGCTCGCCGTTTTCACAGACAAAACGGCAAAGGACTGCGCGGTTTTTTTGTGTTTGTGTGGAACAGAAGATGTGGCAGGAGCTGGCAATCGCCTTCAGTCTGGTACTGGTTATTGAGGGCCTGATCCCCTTTATCAGCCCCGGCCAGTGGCGTAGCCTCGTGCTCAACATTGCCCGCACTGACGACCGACAGATTCGTATAGTGGGACTGGTCAGCATGCTGTCCGGCCTGGCCCTGCTGTACTGGGTACGATAGAGCAAAACGGAATCCCTATGACCATTGCCGACCGCTGGTTGCTGCCCGACGGGGTAGAAGAGCTGCTGCCAAAAGATGCGGCCAAGGTTGAGCACCTGCGTCGCCAGCTACTGGACCTGTATGCCAGCTGGGGCTACGAACTGGTTATCCCCCCGCTACTGGAATACACCGAGTCCCTGCTGGTGGGCCTGGGCAGTGATATCGACCTGCAGACCTTTCGCGTCACCGACCAGCTGACCGGACGCATGATGGGGCTGCGCGCCGACATCACGCCGCAAGCAGCGCGGATCGATGCCCACAGCCTGGGCCGCGACGGCGTGACCCGGCTGTGCTACGCCGGCAGTGTATTGCACACCCGCCCCAAATCGCCGCTGGCATCGCGCTCACCAATCCAGCTCGGTGCCGAGCTTTACGGTGACTCCAGCACCGACAGCGACCTAGAAATCATCAGCCTGATGCTGCAGACCCTGACCGTCGCGGGGGTACAAAACCTTACCCTCGATCTCGGACACGTGGGCATTTATTCGGCGGTGGTCTCCGGCCTGGATGACGCCACTGAGCAACGTTATTTTTCCATCCTCCAGCGCAAGGCGGCTGCCGAGCTGCAAAGCCTGCTGGGCGAGCTGCCGCTGGATGACAAGATCAAACAGGCGCTGGCCGCATTGAATGAACTCCACGGCGACGCCAGCGTACTGGATCGCGGTCGCGATGCGTTGAAAGCCTATCCCCGCGCGGTAGCCGCCATCGACGCCCTGCAGCAACTGGCCAACGATGTTCAGGCGCGATTCCCCGGCGTGGCCCTGTATTTTGATCTGGCCGAACTGCGCGGCTACCACTACCATACCGGCGCCGTATTCTCGGCCCTGTCCAGCGACTGCGACCGGGCCCTGGCTTCGGGCGGCCGCTACGACGATATCGGCCGGGTGTTTGGCCGGGCACGTCCCGCCACCGGCTTCAGTATCGATCTGAAAGCGCTGCTGGCGCTCCTGCCCGATACCGAAGCCTGCGCGTCTATTCTGGCGCCCAACAGCAAGGACGCTCAGCTCTGGCACGCGGTGCAAGCGCTGCGCGCCGAGGGCGAAAAAGTTGTGTTTGCCCTGCCGGGCGATACCCAGGTACCGGCGTGCACACGCGAGCTGGTGTTCCAAGACGGCGAATGGCAGGTCGTGCCTCGCTGAATGTTTTCCTGCAATGTTTGAGATGAATTCAATGAACAAAAACGTCGTGGTGCTCGGTACCCAGTGGGGCGATGAGGGCAAAGGCAAGATTGTTGACCTGCTGACCGACCAGGCTGCCATCGTGGCCCGCTTTCAGGGCGGCCACAACGCCGGCCACACCCTGGTCATTGGCGGTGAAAAAACCGTTCTCCACCTGATTCCTTCCGGTGTGCTGCGCGAAGGCGTCACCTGCATGATCGGCAATGGTGTGGTGCTTGCCCCCGATGCCCTGCTTAAGGAAATCGGCGAGCTGGAAGCCAAGAATGTGCCGGTACGAGAGCGCCTACGCCTGAGCCCGGCCTGCCCGTTGATCCTGCCCTACCACGTTGCGCTGGATAAGGCCCGCGAAGTTGCCAAGGGTGAGGCCAAGATCGGCACCACCGGCCGCGGCATTGGCCCCGCCTACGAAGACAAGGTTGCGCGTCGCGGTCTGCGCCTGGGCGATTTGATGCACCCTGAGCGGTTTGCAGCAAAGCTCAAGGAAGTGATGGACTATCACAACTTCGTACTGACCAACTACTTCAACGTAGAAGCCGTCGATTACCAGAAAACGCTGGATGACGCGCTGGAAATGGCCAAAGAACTGCTGCCCATGGTGGCAGACGTGACCAAACTGTTGCACGACTACCGCGCCGACGGCCAGAAGATCCTGTTCGAGGGCGCCCAGGGCTCGCTGTTGGATATCGACCACGGCACCTATCCCTTCGTCACCTCGTCAAACACCACCGCTGGCGGCACGGCCACCGGTTCTGGCTTTGGTCCGCTGTATCTGGATTACGTGCTAGGCATCACCAAGGCCTACACCACCCGCGTCGGCTCCGGCCCCTTCCCCACGGAACTGTTTGACGATGTCGGCAAACACCTGGCCGCCAAGGGCCACGAGTTTGGCGCAACCACCGGTCGCGCCCGTCGCTGCGGCTGGTTCGACGCCGTCGCCCTGCGCCAGTCCGTATTGATCAACAGCATCTCCGGCATCTGTCTGACCAAGCTCGATGTACTGGATGGCTTGGAAGCCGTACGCGTGTGCACCGGCTACAAAAATGCCGCCGGCGAGCAAATTCCCGCCCCCATCGACTGCGATGACTACGGAACACTGGAGCCCATCTACGAAGAACTACCGGGCTGGAGTGAATCTACCC
The DNA here is from genome assembly GCA_041638115.1 of Litorivivens sp. Lineage (GTDB taxonomy): Bacteria > Pseudomonadota > Gammaproteobacteria > Pseudomonadales > Spongiibacteraceae > Litorivivens. Next base: position 6,134 of record JBFKXO010000008.1, read on the forward strand.
TCGGTGCCAAAACGCTGGAAGAACTGCCCCAGAACGCACGCGACTACATCCAGCGCATTGAAGAACTCGTTGGCGTACCCATCGACATTATTTCCACCGGGCCAGACCGGGTGGAAACTATCGTACTGCGCCACCCCTTCGAATAAGAGCGGATAGCCTCACGCGCGCCGCAATCCCTCCGGCGCGCGCTGAACCGTTTTGCACTTGCCCTACGCTCTCCGGGGCCCTAATCTCTCCGTACAATAAAACTGCGGAGAGACCTCATGTTAGAGCCTGATCCCATTCTCGCCCCCATCGTCGCCCTGATTCTGTGGACCTGCGTCATGCTTGCGTGGATGGCTGGCACACGCATCCCCTATCTGCGTAAAAACCGCGTACATCCGCAGAAAGGTGAGCGCACCGCCGAGCTGGCCGGCATTATGCCCAAAGAAATCCAGTGGAAAGCCGACAATTACAATCACCTGATGGAACAGCCCACTGTGTTTTACGCGATTTGCGTAGTGTGGGCTCTGCTGGGTACTGCCGGCACTTCGATTGTCACCCTGGCCTGGTTGTATGTGGCACTGCGCATTGTGCACTCTCTGGTTCACGTGACCGTAAACAAGGTTATGCTGCGGCTGGGTGTATTTGCGATCAGTTCCGTGGTGTTGCTGGTGATGGCGGTACAGGCTGCGCTGGTCGTTTTCTAAGACGCCTTGCGCTCTGGCGCTGCGATTTCCGTACGCACCGCACTAAGCCCATACTTTGACAGGGCACCATAAGCAGGCAGTTCGGTATCCAGCACAATATGCCCGTGTTCATCGCGGGCATTCACATTGAAATCTTCGCCATTATCAATCTGGCAGAATTTGAGCACAGCATCGAAGGCCGCACTGGCAAGACAGGTGGCCGGCGTGTCGGCACGCAAAGTAACGACGTAATCACCGGCCTGCTCGGCGTTTTTGATTGCATGTAACGGCGTCGAGGGTCTGGGGCGAACTTTGAGAAACAACTTGATACTCATGGCGGTCACACTCCTGTCATCTCGCAGGATAGCGTGATAATGCGCCAGTTGAATCCGTAGTTTTCCCTATTCCCTAAGCGTCCCCGTGATGGCGAAACAACCCATCGTCGCCCACAAACCCGCCATTGCGAGCGCTTTTCGCGAAGCAATCTCCCGCTGCGGGCACCAACCTTACATTTCAGACAATTCCAACCAGCGCTCCATCGCCTCATCCAGCGCCTGTTGTCGCTCGCTCATACGCTGCCAATGGGCATTGAGCTCATCGTGGGGCAAAGTGGCAAAATCCGGTTCCAGTGCACGCGCATTGAGCGCCTCGATTTCAGCTTCCAGCTCGCTGATTTTGTCCGGTAAGGCATCCAGTTCGCGTTGCAGTTTATAACTGAGTTTGGTTTTGGCCGGCGCCGGTTTCGCGACTGGCTTGCCCGATTTCGGGACTTCCGGTGTCTTCTCAGTATCGGACCGATCTGTACCGTCAAAAGCAGCCTTCACCCGTTGCGCAGGGATATCGCTGTAGCCACCCACAAAATTGTCGATACGTCCTTCGCCCTCAAACAGCAGGCAGGCGCTGGCGACGTTGTCGACAAAGGCGCGGTCGTGACTAACCAGCAACACGGTGCCTTCAAACTCGGTCAGCAATTCTTCGAGCAGCTCCAGCGTCTCCATATCCAGATCGTTGGTCGGTTCGTCCAGCACCAGGATGTTCGCAGGCTGGCTAAACAGCAGCGCCAGAATGACCCGTGCCCGCTCACCACCGGACAATACCCGGATCTGGGAACGTGCCCGCTCGGCGGTAAACAGAAAATCACCAAGGTAGCTGATGATGTGTTTTTGTTTGCCGTTCACCGTGAGGCTTTCGCGGCCCTGCCCAACCACATCCACCACCGTTTTATTGTCGTCCAGCACCGAGCGCATTTGGTCGAAGTAAGCGATTTGCTGTTTGCTACCGCGCCGCACGGTGCCTTCGTTAGGCTCTGTCTCGCCGACGATCAATCGCAGCAGCGTGGTCTTACCGACACCGTTAGGACCGATCAATGCCAGCTTGTCCCCGCGCGAAATAATCAGGTTCAGATCGCGAATCAGCGGCTTGCCCTCGTAGCCGTGGCTGACACCAACGAGCTCCGCAACCAGCTTACCGCTGCTCTCACCCTGCTCGACCGACAGGCGCGCGCTGCCCTGCAACTGCCTGCGCTGGGCATACTCTTCGCGCATGCGCTTCAACGCCCGCACCCGCCCCTCGTTGCGCGTGCGGCGCGCTTTGATGCCCGTGCGAATCCAGCGCTCTTCGTCGGCCAGGCGCTTGTCGAACAGCGCATTCTGCTCTTCTTCAATACGCAGGTCTTCGGCGCGGCGCGTGATAAATTCACTGTAGTTACCGGGGTAGCTCTTCAGGTGGCCGCGATCCAGCAGCACAATACGCGTCGCCAGACGATCGATCAGCGCGCGGTCGTGGGTAATAAACAGCACCGCCCCCGAATAATTCAGCACGGTCTGTTCCAGCCATTCGATGGCGGCGATATCGAGGTGGTTGGTGGGCTCATCCAGAAGCAATACATCGGGCTCCGCAACCAGCGCCCGCGCTAACGCTACCCGCCGCCGCCACCCCCCGGAAAGCTCGGCCACGGGTGTATCACCGGCCAGTTTCAAACGGGTCAAAGTCTGCTCGATGGCGCGATGAAAGTGCCAGCCACCGCTGGCCTCCAGTTGCTCCTGGGCGCGCGCCAGCGCTGTCATATCCGCTTGCCTGGCCGCCAGTTCGTACTGTCGCAGCAGCTCACCGGTTTCCTTGAGCCCGGCGGCAACCGCATCGTATACCGTGGTGCCCGGCGGTGTTTCCAGCGGTGCCTGCGGCATGCTGGCAACCGTTGCCTGGGGCTGCAGCGAGATCTCTCCGGCATCGGCGCTGAGGCTGCCCTCAATGATAGAGAGCAGCGTGGATTTTCCGGAGCCGTTGTGCCCTACCAGACAAACGCGCTCGCCGGCATCCAGCTGCAGGTTTGCCCGGTCGAGCAATACCTGCCGGCCAACAGCAAATTCGAGATCACGGGCGCTTAATACGGGCACGACAGAGAGTTCCTGATGATTGAAAGAGCCGCATCATGCCCGGATACGCCGTCTGATGAAAGGGGCCCGAGGAATGGGCCGCAAGGTTTGGGAAAAGGTAGGTAGAATTCGCGATGGTAGCAAATGCCCGCAGCCATACACTGTAACGTGGGAAACTCAGGCATAGGCTCGTGGTCAGGCTACTTATTCAACTTAACATTGTGCTGTTGTTCGCGCTCGCCATGCCGGCCGGGGCCGCGGAGCGTGTATTGCTACAGCTCAAATGGGAACACGAATTCCAGTTTGCGGGCTACTACGCGGCCTTGTGGCAGGGCTACTACCGCGATGCCGGGCTAGAAGTGAACATCCGCTCGGCCTTCGACGAAGCCGGGCAGTACCGTGATCCGCAAACCGCTTTGTTGCGTGGCGACGCCGATTTCGCTATCGGCGGGTCAGACATTCTTATCGGCCGCGACCGCGGCCACAAGCTGGTGGTGCTGGCGCCGATTTTTCAGAAAAGCCCCGGCGCCATCATCACACTCAGTGACACCAAGTTGCGCTCACTGCGGGATTTGGCCGGGCTGCGTATTGCGGTCAACCGCAACGACTACATCACCAATGAATTTCTGGCCTTGCTGGGCACGCGTCAAACACGGCTGCCAGCGCCCATTCTGGTCGATGAACCCCTGACACTAGACACCTTGCACGAAGGCCGCGCGGACGCCCTGCTCACCTATGAAATGTCCGCCGAGGAAGCGGCCCGGGAGCGCGGCCTATCCGTTCGCCAGTTGGCGATCGCCGACGCTGAACGGGTGTTCTACGGCGACACGCTCTACACCCATCAGCGCGTCATCGACCGCTCGCCCGCCACGGTGCAGCGTTTCCTGGATGCCAGTCTGCGCGGCTGGGAATACGCGATGCGCAACCGCGAACAAATGGTGAAGCGGATTGCCGCCCTGCCCCGTCACCACGTTCACTACGCCTCAGCGGAACACTACAACACGGTCTTTGCCCGACGCAGCCCGGAGTTTCTGTTCTACCCAAACGTTCGTATTGGCCAGAATGAACCGGCGCGCTGGCAACAAATCCACCATCTAATGCAAACTGCGGGTCTCCTCAAAGGCGCCTACCCCGGCGCCGACCTGTTTTTCGATCCGGTTGCCAACGGGCAGCCCAGCCAGAACAACTACCCCTGGTTGATGGGCGCTATCGGCGCACTGCTGGTACTCACGATTACCGCGCTGATGCTGCCGCTGAGGATCAGCGCCCCACTCCTGCTCGCCGGCACACTGGTCGCCGCGTTCTGGGCGGTGGAACACCAGCTAAAAGAGCATTATCTGGAATCCCAACGCCGCGATGTCTGGAACAATATGGCCCAGTACCGGCAGAAGCTCGAAGCAGTGATACACCGCAACTTTGCGTTACTGCGCGGTATGGTTGGCATGATCAGCGCCGAGCCCGAGGTCGATCAACGCCGCTTTAGTGATTTCGCAGGCACCCTGATTGATCTGGAACCCTTGCTGATCAACTTTGCCGCCGCGCCGGATCTGAAAATCTCGATGGTTTATCCTCAGACCGGCAATGAAAAAGCCATTGGCCTGGACTACCTGAAAAACGATATTCAGCGACCAATGGTGGAGCTGGCCCGCGACAGTCGCAACCTAGTGGTGGCCGGCCCGCTGGAACTGGTCCAGGGGGGACGATCCATCATCGGCCGCGCGCCGGTGTTTGTCACCGATCCCAAAAGCGGCGACGACACCTTCTGGGGCGTGGTTTCAGCGCCACTGGATTTCGATGGATTGATGGATGATGTCGGTCTCAACGCTGCCAACCTGCCCATCAGCGTCGCCTTGCGCCACGGCAACCACAGTTTTACTGGCGAAAATCCGCAAGCTTTTTTTGGCCCACAGGCCGTATTCACCAACAACCCGGTCACCATGACGGTCACCCTAGGGGCCGTAGAGTGGGAAGTGGCAGCCACCCCCGCCGATGGCTGGGGTAATTTTCCCGCCTATCTGCAGTGGTTAAAGGTCGTCGGCTTGCTGGTCGCCGGGGCCGCGGCACTGGTGCTGTATACCGTCATCCGTCAGTTTCAATCCAATCTGGAGGTCAATGTCAAACTTCAGCGCAACGAAGGCATTCTGCGTCGGGTCGGCCGCATCGCCGATGTCGGCGGCTGGGAGCTCGATTTGCGTACCGACAGCGAGTATGTCTCCAACGAGGTGTTCCACCTGCACGGCGTCTCGCCCATTCCCCTGATCGACGAGCGCCCCCAGCGCTGGCTCGACCGTTACGACGAAGCCAATCGGCGTATCGTCGAGCAACGCATCGAAGAAGCCAAAACCACCGGGCAGGCGCAGCAGTTTGAATTGTTGCTCAATGAAGGTGGTCGCGAGGCCATTTGGCTGCGGCATATGATAGAACCGGTTTGGGATGGCAATGACGTCGTTTTGCTGCAGGGCGTAGTTCAGGACATTTCCGCGATTCGCCGGGCCGATGCGACCATCCAGCGCCAGGCCATGTTTGACCCGGTCACCAACCTGCCCAACCGCAACCTGTTTACCGAGCGCCTCGCCCAGGCGCTGCAGGCGAGCCATCGTCACAGCGGCGGCGTCGCGGTCTTGTTTATCGACCTGGACCATTTCAAAAACATCAACGACTCGCTCGGCCACGGCGCTGGCGATGCCTTGCTGGCAGAGATTGGTCGGCGCTTTCGTCACAGCGTGCGCGGTTCGGATACGGTGGCGCGGCTTGGCGGTGATGAATTCACCGTGCTATTGGACGGCATCAAAGACAGCCGTCACTGCGCATTGATAACCGACAATCTGGTCAAGGCCTTGCAGACGCCTGTGATTATCGACGATCACCAGATATTCACTACCGCCAGCATTGGCGTGAGCCTGTTCCCGGAAGACGGCCGCGATGTCAGCAGCCTGCTGCAACACGCCGATCAGGCCATGTATGCCGCCAAGGCAGCGGGGCGCAACACGGTGCGTTTCTTTACCGCTTCTATGCAGGAAGAGGTAGACCGCCGCCACAGCCTGCACATGCAGCTGGTGAATGCCCTGCACAACGAGGAGCTTAGCGTTCACTACCAGCCCATTATCGATGTGCGCAGTGGCCGGGTGGCCAAATGCGAGGCTCTGCTGCGCTGGGGATCCATTTCGCCGGCAGAGTTTATTCCCATCGCCGAAGAAACCGGCATGATAGCCGAGCTCGGACATTTTGTTATGCTGCGGTCCTGCCGCGACCTAGCCAACATCAACGAGGAAATTGGCGACAAGGTCGAACTCGCATTTAACAAGTCCACGCGTGAGTTTGTCGACCATCAGCGCCAACAGCAATCGGTGCTAACCACGCTCAAGGAGCTCGCGCAGTTCCCCAATATCACGGTGGAAATTACCGAAAACCTGTTGATGCGTGATGATCCGGACACTATTGAACAATTGCAGGAACTGCGCGACGCCGGCATCAAAATCGCGATAGATGATTTTGGCACCGGTTACTCCTCGCTCAGCTACCTGCGTAAATTCCCGGTGGATATCGTCAAGATCGATCGCTCCTTTATTCAGGGCATCGAAGCAGACTTTGAATCACGGGCACTGGTAAATGCCATCATCTCCATGGCCCACAGCCTGAAAATCGATGTGGTGGCCGAAGGGGTGGAGACCGCCGGCCAGTTGGCGATCCTGCGCGACATGAACTGTCGGTTTGTACAAGGTTATTATTTTTCTCCTGCCCTGCCGAAAAACGCACTGATCGACTACATCCGCCGCTTTGAGATCAACAAAGCACCTGCGCTATCAGCTCGCGCAACCAGTTGATCGCCGGGTCGTGGTCGGCGGTTCGGTGCCAGAAAAGGTGGAGGTCCGTGGTCGAGGTTTCAAAGGGTAACTCCCGCAGGTTCAAACCCCAGCGCCGAGCCAACCCCGCCGGAATGGACGCCAGCAAATCAGACTGCTCCAGAATCGCTGGCAACGCCCCATAGTGCTGCAGCCGCAGCATGATTTGTCGCCGCTCACCAATAGCGCGCAGGGCCAGATCCACATGCCCACTGCCCTTTAGCCGGCTCGATACATGCACATGCTGGGCAGCCAGGTAGGCCGCCAACGTGAACGGCTGCGACGACAATGGGTGCGCGTTGCGAAAGGCGCAGACATAGTGGTCGCTGTGCAGCGGCCGACTGACCAACTCGGGATGATTCAGCAAGGGCGCGTCCAGTGCCAGATGCAGATCACCGCTGGCCAGCGCCAGCGGCACATCCCGTCGATTCATAAATACCACTTCCAGTCGCACCGCCGGCGCAACCTGCGTCAACCGTTCCAGTAGCGCCGGGATAACACCGTATTCTGCCTGCTCGGTGGCGTGAATCCGAAAAGCCTGCTCAGCCTGCGCCGGATCAAAATCAAGGCGCGCACTGACACAGTCATTGAGGCTAGCCAGCGCCGTTCGCACCGGCTCGATAAGCTGCCGCGCAAGGGGAGTCGGTCGCACCCCGCCAGGGCTGCGCACAAACAGCGGGTCGTCAAACAGTGCACGCAGACGTGCCAGTGAATTACTCACCGCCGGCTGGGTCACATGCAGAACGTCCGCCGCCCGGGTCAGACTCTGCTGGGCATAGATCGTGTCAAATACGATAAACAGGTTCAGATCCAGTCTTGAGAGATTCAAGGTTCACCACCAACAACAACATCATAATTATTGATATTGTTTCATAAAAACAATCAATTTAACTAATATCAAAAACCCGCCTATGCTGCTGCCTCACCGATCAAAAAAGGATGGCACATGGCTGAAATACTCATGGTGCGTCACGGTCAAGCCGCGTTTGGCACCGACGACTACGACCGACTGACCGAAGTAGGCTGGGAGCAATCACGCCTGCTGGGCGACTATTTCGCGCGTCGCAACATGGATTTTGAAGCGGTGTTTACCGGCACCCTGCGCCGCCACCGGGAAACCCTGGCCGGCGTGATGGAAGCCCTGCCGGCGCAACCCGCCGCGGTCGAGCTACCGGGCCTGAACGAGTTTGATTTTCACGCCCTGGTCAGCGCCTATCGACTACTGCACCCGGATGAGACCATCGACACCCGTGACGCTCGCGCCTTCTACGGTTGTCTGCGCGATGCTCTGCTGGCCTGGAACCGAGGAGAACTGGCCGATGTTGCCGAAGACTGGGGCGGTTTCGAAAGCCGTGTGCAAGGCACACTGGCCACCCTGAGCAAACCGCGCGGGCGGGTATTGGTAATCAGCTCCGGTGGCCCCATCAGCGCCGTGGTACGCGAAGTGCTATCACTGAGCGTGGAAAACATGGTCAACCTGAACCTGCAGGCCATCAATACCGGCGTCACGAGATACTACGGCAATGAAAAACGCCTGCGCCTGAATATGTTCAATGCCGTGCCCCACCTGGAAACGCCAGAGGAAAGCCGGTTGATTACCTATACCTGATTACCCGTCATTGCGAGCCTGCGAAGCAATCTCCTGACGTAGGCAGCGGCGTTACGAGATTGCCCCGTCGATATGTTCCAAGCAATGACCGGGACTGTTTAGCAACCAACAACTGAGCGAGACAAATCATGGACTTTTCACCTTCACCCCAAACCCAAGAACTTCTGGCGCGGCTCCAGTCTTTTTTCGATCAGCATATCTACCCCAACGAAAAAACCTACGCTGAGCAATTGCACAACGCGAAGGATCGCTTTGCGTCGGTACCGGTCATGGAGGAGCTGAAAGCGCTGGCCAAGGCCGAGGGTCTGTGGAACCTGTTTGTCCCCCCTTCCCACGCCGAGTATGCCGATCACGACGGCTTGAGCTTCAGCGACTATGCCCCGCTTGCTGAATTGATGGGGCGCGTACAGTGGAGTCCCGAGGTGTTCAATTGCAACGCCCCGGACACCGGCAATATGGAGGTGTTGATGAACTTCGGCACCGCCGAGCAAAAAGCCCAATGGCTCAAGCCACTGCTGGCCGGGGAAATCCGGTCTTCCTACGCGATGACCGAGCCGCAAGTCGCTTCCAGCGATGCCACCAATATTGAATTGCGCATTGAACGCGAAGGCGACGACTATGTGCTCAATGGTCGCAAGTGGTTTATCACCGGCGCCATGTACGAGCGCACCCGCATTTTTATCGTGATGGGCAAATCCGATCCGGATAACCCCAACCGCCACCTGCAACAGACCCAGGTGCTGGTGCCCAAAGACACACCGGGGCTGCGCATCATTCGCCCCCTGACAACGCTGGGCTATGACGACGCCCCTATCGGCCATGCCGAGCTGGTGTTCGACAATGTACGCGTGCCCGTCGCCAACGTGCTGCTGGGCGAAGGCCGCGGTTTTGAAATCGCCCAGAGCCGGCTCGGGCCGGGCCGCATGCACCACTGCATGCGGTTGATCGGCGCTGCCCAGCGCGGGCTGGAACTGGCCTGTCAACGCGCCGTATCGCGAACTACCTTTGGCCGTCCGCTGAGCAAGCATCAATCCGTACGCGAGGACATTTCGAAGAGTTTTTCGGAGATCGAGATGGGCAGATTGTTGGTGCTAAAAACCTGCGACAAAATTGATCGCGAAGGTGTGAATGCCTCTATCGATATGATCGCTGCAACCAAAACCACCATCCCCTTGCTGGTGCAAAATATTCTGGACCGCTGCATGCAGTTGCACGGCGCCGGCGGCCTGACTGAAGATTACTTTATGGCGGAAGCCTTCAACTATGCGCGCTGGTGTCGCCAGGCCGACGGTCCGGATCAGGTTCACCAGATGGCACTGGGCAAAAAAATTATCGACCGTTACAGCAGCTGAGGGAGAACGCGCATGTCAGGTTTTGAACTGGATACGCAGGCACTGCAATCCTATCTTGAAGCAACTATTGACGGCTTTCGCGGGCCGCTGCAGGCCGACAAGTTTAGCGGAGGTCAATCCAACCCGACCTACCTTATCACCGCTGAATCAGGGCGTTATGTTCTGCGACGCAAGCCACCGGGCAATCTTCTGAAATCGGCTCACGCAGTGGATCGCGAGTTCCGAGTGATGCGCGCCCTGGCCGACACCCCGGTGCCGGTTCCGGCGATGCGGGTGTTGTGCGAAGACGAATCGATCATTGGCTCGATGTTCTATGTGATGGATTTTGTCGAAGGGCGAATCTTCTGGAACGCCGCCCTGCCCGAGCAATCCAATGATGAGCGCGCCGCCATTTATGACGCCATGAACAAGGTGTTAGCGGACCTGCACAGCGTCGATGTCGAGGTCGTCGGCCTGAGCGACTACGGCAAACCCGGTAACTATTTTGAACGCCAGCTCGGCCGCTGGACCAAGCAGTACCGCGCCAGCGAAACCGAGCACATTCCCGCCATGGAGGAATTGATGGCTTGGCTCGAAGCCAACCAACCCGAAGACGACGGTTTGGTATGCATCAATCACGGCGATTTCCGGCTCGACAATATGATGTTTCACCCGAATGAAAACCGCGTGGTCGCATTGTTGGATTGGGAACTGTCAACCCTCGGCCACCCCTACGCCGATCTGGCCTACCAATGCATGCAGTGGCGCATTCCCTCAGATGCCGCCATACCCGGCCTCGGGGACATCGACCGCCAGACCCTGGGTATTCCAACAGAGCAGGACTACGTACAACGGTACTGCGAACGACGCGGCATCAGCGGCATCGATCGCTGGACCTTCTACCTCGCGTTCTCGTTCTTCCGGCTGAGCGCTATTCTGCAAGGCATTCAGAAACGCGCCCTCGACGGCAACGCCTCCAGCGATAAAGCCACCGCCTATGGAGCCCTGGCGCGGCCACTGGCAGAACTCGGCCTGACGACTGCAAAGCACGGTTAAGGAGCTTTAAATGCAAGACAGATTTTCACTCAGCGGCCGCATCGCGCTGGTCACCGGTGCATCCAGCGGCCTCGGCGCACACTTCGCCAAAATACTCGCAGATGCCGGTGCCCGCGTGGTAGTCAGCGCCCGCCGCATCGAGCGCCTGGAGTCGCTGGTTGCCAGCATTGCTGACAGTGGCGGCGACGCCTTCGCCGCCGCCATGGATGTCACCGACGCAACATCGGTTGCGCAAGCCTTTGACGCCGCCGAAGCGCACTTTGGCGACAGCGTCGATATCCTGGTAAACAATGCCGGCGTGGCGGCGCCGAGCCGGTTTCTCAAGGGCACCGAAGCCGACTGGGATTTCACCATGGATACTAACCTTAAGGCGGTGTGGCGCGTGGCCCAGGAAGCCGCGCGGCGGTTGGTGGCGGCGGAAAAACCCGGCAGCATTATCAATGTGGCCTCGATTCTGGGCTTACATCCGGGCCTCGACCAGACCTTTTACGCCACCGCCAAGGCGGGCGTCGTGCAACTCACCAAAGTGCAGGCATTGGAACTGTGGCGCAAGCATATTCGCGTTAACGCGCTGTGCCCGGGTTACTTTGAAACCGAAATGAATACCGACTTTTTCCAGACCGACAAGGGCCGGGCCTATCTCGACAAGATACCGCCCAAGCGTGCGGGCAGTCTGGAGGAATTAAGCGGGCCGTTGTTGTTACTGGCCAGTGAAGCGGGGTCGTTTATGACCGGCGTAGCGCTGCCGGTGGATGGCGGGCATTTGCTGCAATCTCTTTAAGCCTGCCATTGCCCTCTCTCACCGAGAGGGGGCATTGCTAGCGCGGCTCAATGCCCTTGAGCTGCCGCCCCACAACCAGAAAGGCCCCCATCCAGCCGAGGAAACCGCTGGTGAGCCACAGCATCAAGGTATTGCCAAAGCCCAGTCCCATCAGTGAGAACTGGCTGTCGTAGAGCCCGGCCAGGGTAGAGACTGGGCCTGACAGCAGCAACAAACTGATTTGCAGAATCAACCAGGCTACCAAACCACCGCCCAAACCATACCAGAAACCGGTAAACAGGAAGGGGCGACGGACAAAGGCGTCAGTGCCGCCAACCAGTTTAACCACCACAATTTCATCGCGCCGCGCCTCAATGGCCAGCTTGATGGTATTGCCAATGACCAGCAGCACACCGAGGGCCAAGAGGAAAGCCAGCGCCAGTGTCATCCGCTTACCCATGGTCATCATCGCCTGCAAGCGCTGCACCCATTCCAGATCCAGTTTAGCCTGCTCTACCTGCGGCATGGCGCTCAACCGGGTCAGCAGTAGTTTGCTCTGGGCCGCTTCCGTAGATTTCGGCGTAATCAGCACCACCGCCGGAAGGGGATTATTGTCCAGCGCGTTAAGCACATCGCCATAACCCGACAGCGCGCGAAATTCCTCAAGCGCCGCGCGCCGCGAGCGGTACTCCACATCGGCAATATCGTTAACCGCGCGCAGGTTTGTGGCGAAGGCTTCGCTATCGCGCTCACTCAGGCTTTTGTTCAAGAACAGGGATATCCGAGCCGATCCGTCCCAGCCACGCCCGAGCTGCTCCACATTGGTCAGCGCCACCAACATCACCACCGGCAAGGCCAGCGCAATACCGATGACCAATACCGTCATGGCGGTTGACGCCGGCTCGGAGAGCAAGCGCTGCAATGTCTGGCGCCCAACGCTTTTCTGGTTAGCCCAGTAACCCTGCCAGCGATCTTTCAGGCCAACCGCTTTCATACTGGCGCCCAGGCCCGGGGCCTTGGGCTCGACCGCACGGCGCGGCTTGCGGCTTGGTGAAGCACTCATGCGTTGACCACTCCACTGCGCAGCATCTGGCCCTCGCGCAGGGTTAGTACCCGGTAGGGCATCCGAGCAATCAATGACAGGTCGTGGGTGGCAATCATCACCGTTACGCCCACCTGATTAAATTGCTCAAAAAGATGCATGATTTCTGCCGACAACTCGGGATCAAGGTTGCCTGTTGGCTCGTCTGCCAACAACACGGCGGGTTTATTGACCACCGCACGTGCAATACCGACGCGCTGCTGCTCACCACCGGAGAGCGTTACCGGGTTCTTCTTTTCCTTGTCCAGCAGCCCGACCTTGTCCAGCGCCGCCCGCACCCGGCGCCCCACATCCCGCGGCTGCAAACCGGCAATGATGAGAGGCAGCGCAACATTGTCGAATACGCTGCGATCAAACAACAACTGATGATTCTGGAAAACCACACCGACACCACGCCGGTGCTGGGGAATCTTGCGGGCCGACAGCCGGTTCAAATTTTTGCCGTCGACAAACACCTGCCCCGAGGTCGGGCGCTCCATCATCATGATGAGCTTCAACAGGGTGCTTTTACCGGCGCCACTATGGCCGGTGAGGAATACCATCTCATTGCGCTCCACCTGAAAGCTCAAGTGGTTCAGGGCGGAATGTCCACCGGGGTAGCGTTTACAAACGTCGTCGAACTGGATCATGGAATCGGAACTTCGCCTTTACCCCCTCTCCCGCTGGGAGAGGGCTGGGATGAGGGGATTATTGTGCCAGACAAATACTAAGCTTCGTCTGACCGACGCGCAAACAGCGCCTCGACAAACTCATCGGCGCGGAAGGGCCGCAAATCGCCAATGCCTTCGCCGATCCCGATAAATCGAATGGGTATCCCGAGCTGCTGACTGATCGCGAAAATAATCCCGCCCTTGGCGGTGCCATCGAGCTTGGTCAGGGTCACGCCGGTCACGCCAACGGCTTGTTGAAAATGCTTGGCCTGGCTCAGAGCGTTCTGACCGGTTCCGGCGTCCAGCACCAGCATCACTTCGTGGGGGGCCGTCTCATCGATCTTTTTCATCACCCGAACAACCTTCTTCAACTCTTCCATCAGGTTGTCCTTGTTGTGCAGGCGACCGGCAGTATCGGCGATCAACACACCCACCTCGCGAGACTTGGCCGCCTGCAAGGCATCAAAAATGACTGACGCCGAATCCGCACCCGTGTGCTGCGCCACCACCGGCACGTTATTGCGCTCCCCCCACACCTGCAACTGCTCAACCGCCGCTGCACGGAAGGTATCACCGGCCGCCAGCATGACCGATTTACCCAGTACCTGAAGCTGTTTGGCCAGTTTGCCAATGGTCGTGGTTTTCCCGACGCCGTTTACCCCGACCATCAGAATGACGTAAGGCTTATGGGTTTCTTCAATGACCAGCTCGGATTGGGCCGGTTCCAGCAACGTGGTCAATTCCTGCTGCAGGGCTTGATAAAGCGCCTCGGGGTCTGCCAATTGATTGCGTTTGACCGCGTCGGTGATGTTGTCGACGATCTGCTGGGTAGCGTCGATACCGATATCCGCCATCAGCAGCTGGGTTTCAATATCTTCCAGCAGATCCTCATCAATCGCCTTGCGCCCGAGAATCAGGTTGCCCAACCCCTGACCGATATTGGCGCCAGTCTGCTGCAGGCCGCGGGTGAGGCGCTCAAACAGCCGCATGCGCTGCTCGTCGGTAAGCTCGACGTGCTGCCAGGGCGCAAGCTCGGCATCGTCGATAAAGCCTTCGGCGGCCGCCAGATCTTCGTCACCACCGGTCAGGCCCGATTTCAGGCGATCAAAAAAACCCTTCTTGGGGCTGGGAGTGTCTTCCACTGTCCAAATCCTTGCTGGAAACTGCGTTCGTGAGGCGCGCCCACAGCGCACCGGGGAATACAACAATGCACGAGACGCGCGATGCGCCTCGCTTCAGGTAGCGGCTATTCTAAAGGATTTGAGGGGCGATGTGCGCCCCATCGAATGGGTAACAATCAGTCTTCTTTACGCTCGCGGTATTCCACCCGGGTACAGCCCAGGCACCGCAGAAAGGTATTCGCCGCCGGTTGCACCATCAGGGTATCTGCGGCCTGGCCAACATTCCCTCCGAGTGCCGAGAACGGCAAGCTCACCACGAAAAAGGCGGTACCCACAACGGTGAAAGCCAGCATCACCGGGCGAACGACTACGGTATCCGTGACCATCGCCAGCGCCGTGGGTTTTTCCTTAACCACGTCGGCAAGCGACAATTGGGGTATCATCAGGGCCAGCGACAGACAAAGCGCATTGAACCAGCGCGTGGTGAGTGGGCGTGTTTTCATGGGAACAACCTCCACGGTGTTATTGTTGCGCTGAACAAGGTCGTTCACACCTGGCAGCGCCGTATGCTTATCGTCTGTTTCATAATAGCGCGATGCCTCAATAGTGTCTCCATCAAAATAAGAAAATGGCTTGCATATCACAGGATTACAGAGGAATGTTTAGACTGCTTTTGGATTGGCCTCAAACCTGCCCCGTTGATGCGAACGCCAGAACCGAGCGATGAAGCAGCTATCATTTATCGGGCGAGGCCGTTTTTTTAGCCGCCAAACCCCTGACACAAAAGAGATTTTCAAGCGGCTAAAGACCATGAACCGGCTGCGGCTGGAGCGTGCCCGCTCGTTGCTGGGTCCACGACAGCAATTGTTTCTGGATTTTCTGCCCCTGTTTTTCCATTGCAATCACCCCGCGCTGCCAGGCTATCAGTCGCTAACCTGTCCTGCCGGGGTCAGCAACTACCAGCCATCACCAGAGATGGTGCAACGCGTAAAGCGGCACCTGGCCAGCAGCTTTCACTACCTGCCATCACCAACCGGGCGCAGCGACCTCGAAGCGCTATTTCTGATGGGCTCGATAGGCAGTGTCGCTCACGCACCCAGTTCCGATATCGATGTCTGGGTCTGCCACCGGGCCAACCTCTCGGCAGAGGCGCGCATGGCGCTGTATCGCAAATGTGACGATCTGACCCACTACGCCAACTCGGCACTAGGACTGGATATCCATTTCTTCCTGATGTCGGCAGAAGAGTTCAGAGCCGGCGAACGCAAGGCCTTGAACGCCGAGGACTGCGGCAGCACCCAGCACTTTTTGCTTCTTGACGAGTTCTACCGCAGCGCTATTCGGCTGGCGGGAAAGTATCCCGCCTGGTGGTTTATCGCGCCAGAGACCGCCGACTACGACGCGGCCCTGTCTGAATTACAGCTGCGTCAGAAGACCCTCGCCCGCGCCACCCTGGATTTTGGCAATGTGCACCAGATCCCGGCCGGCGAGTATGTGGGCGCCGGTATCTGGCAGTTGTTCAAAGCGATCAGCCAACCGCATAAGTCCCTGATCAAACTGTTATTGATTGAGGCCTATGCCAGCGAACATCCAGACAATCACACCCTGTCGGAAGAGCTGAAACGCCAGCTGCATCAACCGCAATGGCAGGCTGAACCACCCGACCCCTACGGCTTGATGTACCAGCGCCTGGAAAACTACCTGACCCAGCGCAACGAGCCCGACCGGCTAAATCTGCTGCGCCGGGCCTTCTATTTCAAGACCGAGCTGAAACTCAGTCGGCGCAGCGACTACCTGGGCTGGCGCGAAAATATGCTGGCGGCGCAGGTCGACGGCTGGGGGTGGAGCAGCGAGCAACTGCGAAATCTGGATATGCGCGATAGCTGGCGCGTCAACCGGGTGCGCGATGAACACCTGGAATTGGTGCGCGAACTCACCGGAAGCTACCGCTTCTTACAGGATTTCGCCAACCGCAGCCAAACCAGCCAACTGGTCAGCTCTCGGGAAATGAGCGTCCTGGGACGCAAGCTGTTTTCGGCGTTTGAGCGCCAACCCGGCAAGATCGATTGGATCAACAGCAGCATCACCAGCGATCTGGCCGAAAGAAACCTGAGCTTTTGCTATCTGGGCAAGGCCAACCCCGACAACCCGAGCTGGGCCCTTATCGCCGGCAAGGTCAGCCTGGTGAATTGGCACAGCAGCACGCCACTTCGGGAAAGTGACAGCCTGCCGGCGCTGATCTGTTGGTGCCTGTGCAATGGCCTGATCAACGGCGACACCCGTTTTCATCTGGCCTCCGACCACCCGGATCATCAACGCGGCAAGCTGGAAAATCTGGTCAAATTGCTTACCGGCATTTTGCCCAGCGCGGCCTATGCCACGCGCGCCGAATACCATTCACGCTTCGAAAGCCCCCGCTATACCGAATCGCTGACCTGTATTATCGGCAACGCCAGTCAGCGGACCTCCTTCGATACCCCGCAGGTTGGCCATATCGATATTGTCAGCGTCAGTAGCTGGGGCGAGGTCGTTTGTAAAACCTTTACCGACCGCAATGCCGTGGCCAAGGCCATGCAGTATGTGGTGGCGGTGATGACCCGCCAAAACAAAGCGCCGGAGTTACTGATCAGGCCGTTTTCGCTAAGCGCCGAACACTACACCCAGCTGTTTGCCGACGACCTGCAACCCCTGCTGGATTTTTTCGCTCAGGCCTCTGACGGCGACCGCTACATTTACGAGACCGGGCGCACCTATTACTTCTATCAGCTGCGCAAAAAGGCCATCCGGCTACGCACTGTGGCCACCTTCAGTGATCTGGCTCAGCTGTTGGCAGACTCTGATCAGGCGGGCAGCCAGATCGAGGTAAGCCGCAATAACCCCAATTTGCAGGCCCTGTGCCGGGTCAGTGAATTACAAACGCCGGGGGCGCTGCGGGTGGTCTACCAGCGACGCGAAGAAGCCGCCGAAATTTTTATCATCGACGGGCGCGGCGGCATCCACTACCAGTCGCTGCTCTGCGACGACAGCAGCATCATGCTCGGCCAACTAAAGAACTTTATCGACGCGTTGCGCAAACACTACTTCGACAATTGTCCGGTCGCCTGGTACGAGCTGAAAAACGAACACAACCGCATGGTCACCCAGCCGTTGAGCCAGCAGCTGCGCTCCGACCGGCTGCGTATTGTGGTCAACATGCTGTCGTCCCGCGCCGACGATGACAGCGCCCGCTTTGATTTGAAGATCAATCAGAAAACCCTGCATTTTGCACAGTATGGCAAGGATATCCTCAAGCATGCGGCAGACTATATTCGCGACCAGCTACCACCTCAGCAACTGCGCTTTTGCTATATAAACCAGATTCTCTACCGGGACCGTGCACAGGAAGGGGTTAACGCAGGACGCCGCCTGGGAGAGGCCCTGCGACACAAGGTTCAGATTGAGGAAGCCTTGAACTCGGCCTTGCTGGCCGAGATGGCACCGGCGACCTGAGCGGAGCTAGAACTCCGCTTCGGGAAGCTCGTAATCGTAATCCATGATCAGTGGCGCATGATCGCCGAATTGCTGATTCTTGTAGATGGTGCCGTATTCAATATACGGCTTGAACCGACTGGAAACGATCTGGTAATCCACGCGCCAACCGCTGCTGTTCTGGTCGCCGTCAGGCCACCAGGTAAACTCATCGGCATCGCGGTTCACCTGACGGAAGGCATCGACATAGCCCAACTCGTGGAATAGCCGCTCCATCCACTGCTGCTCTTCCCCGAGGAAACCGGACTGCCCCTGGGCTGCATCTGGATCCTGCACGTCGATATTGCGGTGCACCATATTCCAGTTGCCACAAATCACAAACTCGCGACGCTTATTGCGAATCTTGTTCAGGTGATTGTAGTAAAGGTCAAAGAATTCGCCCTTGCGCGCCTGCGCCTTGGCATCTTTGGGGAAGGCGCTCGGCGCCAGCAGACAGCCAACGCTCAGCTCTTCAAAGTCGGCTTGAATATAGCGGCCTTCCATATCAAACTCGGTAAACCCCAACCCATACATAATCGCTTTGGGCAACCGCCGGGTGTAAATAGCAACACCGTTGGTATTGGGCTCGGCAGCATCGTAGAAGTAGGCGTTATACTCGGACGGGAAATACTTGGGATCGCGCAGCTTGTATTCCTGAACACCAATGTTCTGGATACAGATGATGTCAGCGTCCTGCTCCTCGATCCATTCGAAAAATCCGCGCCCGGCGGCGTCTTCAATGCCGTTGGCACAAAAGCTGATTATTCTCATTGATAACCCAATAAGCTCTCGGTCAGATACAGTGCTCGCAGCAGCCTTTCAGCCTGTACCGTATTTTCCACATAGGAAGCATTATGCCGCTGCCAGCCAATTTATTATTGCGCGCTTTTGGCTGCTACAATGGCCAGTTTAGCGCAGCCGGAGCAATCTGTCCGAAAAAGCGCGAAATATCTGCCACATAGAGGCTGGAGCTAAAGGGTACTATGGAACC
>JBFKXO010000009.1:0-24807 GCA_041638115.1 Litorivivens sp.
AAACCGTTTCTTTCACGCGTACACCCTACTTCTTTTTGCGCCGCGAGGAGCGTGATTTGCGCGCCCCCGCCTTGTCAGGCCGAGCCTTGCCACCTTTGCCCGCTTTACCCTTGCGAGGCTTGTCTTTCCGCTTGGCGGGCTCGTCGTCGAAGATACCCTTGGCAATCTGTTCACGGCGGCTGAGCTTGCGCGGCTTACCCGCAGCGCTGCTGCCCGTAGCCACCAGGCCCAGATCCACTTTCCGGTCCTCGACATCGACCCGCAGTATCTGCACGGTGACCGAATCACCCAGCGCGAACACCTCTCGATTGCGCTCTCCGACTAGCCGCTGACGGGCCGCATCAAACTGGTAAAAATCCTTACCCAGAGCACCGATATGAACGAGCCCTTCCATATACAAAGGCTTCATTTCGGCAAAGAATCCAAAACCCGTCACCGCGGTAATCACCGCCTCGAAGGTTTCGCCCACCCGCTCCTGCAAGTATTCGCACTTGAGCCAGGACATGACATCCCGGCTAGCGTCATCGGCGCGCCGTTCCGCCATGGAGCAGTGCTCGCCCAGAGTCACCATCGCTCCCATGTCGTAGGGATAAATCTCCTGCGCCTTGAGCTTCTTCGCCCCTTTTTGGGGCGCCAGCTGAGCCAGCGGCGCGTTGCTGCGCAACAGGTAGCGAATACAGCGGTGCACCAGCAGATCAGGATAGCGACGAATGGGCGACGTAAAATGGGCATAGCCGGGATAGTTCAGGCCGAAATGCCCCTGATTGTCCGGCTGATACATCGCCTGCTTAAGCGAACGCAGCATCATCACCTGAATGACGCTGGCATCCGGGCGGTCAGCCACATGGGATAGCAGCGCCTGATAATCATTGGGCGTCGGCTTGTCGCCACCGGCAAGATCCAACCCAATTTCGCCCAAATAGCTGCGCAAGTTGCCAAGCTTGTCACCGCCCGGCCCCTGATGCACTCGAAACAGCGCGGGCATCTCGCTCTTTTCAAGCAATCGCGCTGTGGCTACGTTGGCGGCCAGCATGCACTCTTCGATGATCTTGTGGGCATCGTTGCGCTGCACCGGCACGATTTCGGCAATGCGGTGCTGTTTGTCGTACACCACTCTGGTTTCAACCGTTTCGAAATCAATCGCACCACGCTGGTCACGGGCGTAACGCAAGGCTTTGTAAAGATCATGCAGATGTCGCAGCTGCGGCAGAAAACCTTTGCGCCGCTCCAGCAACTCCGGCTCCGCCCTGCCGTCCAGCAGTGCCCACACTTCGTTGTAGGTAAAGCGGGCATGGGAGCGCATCACCCCTTCATAGAAGGTGTAACCGCTTAAACGCCCCTGCGCGCTGATGGTCATTTCGCAGACCATGCAAAGCCGCTCGACTTCAGGCTTAAGCGAGCACAAGCCATTGGACAGCGCCTCGGGTAACATGGGCACCACGCGATCCGGGAAGTAGACTGACGTCGCGCGCTTTTGCGCTTCCTCATCCAGCGCGGAGCCAATTTTTACGTAGTGAGACACATCGGCGATGGCCACCCACAGACGCCAGCCGCCGGATTTTTTCGGTTCGCAATATACCGCGTCGTCAAAGTCTCTGGCGTCCTCGCCATCTATTGTTACCAGCGGCAGCTCGCGCAAATCGACCCGCGCCTGCTTGTCGTCTTCGCTGGGCTCGGCAGCAAATCGGCGCGCCTCGCGCTCCACGGCTTCGGGCCACTCGTGAGGGATATCGTGCTGGCGCACCGCCACATCGGTCGCCACGCCGGGGCGATTGATATCGCCCAATACTTCCACCACCGTACCGAGCGGCGGCTTTTTGATTTCGGGCTGGCGGGTGATTGCCACCGTCAGGTAATCGCCGATTTCCGGTTGTGTTCCACCCAGGTCTTCGAGGCCAACCACGTGCGAAACTTTACCCTCGCAGACCACACAGGGGTCCCCGCCCTGCACATCGAATCGCCCCACCACTTGCCGGGTATTGCGCTCCAACACCTGAACGATATTGCCCATGGCCCGGCCGCGCCGATCATAACCTTCAATGGCCACACGCACACGATCGCCGTCAAATACCCGCTGCATTTGCCAGGCAGTCAGGAAAATATCCTGACCATCCTGCAGCACGAAGCCAAATCCGTCCTTGTTTGCCTGCACCAGACCTTCACTGGTTTCCAGTGCCGCAGGCTCAAGTCGCCCGGACTTGCTGGCCGTCAATTGACGATCCCGCAACATGGCGCGCACGCGCCGGCGAAGCGCTTCCTCCGCGTCGGCCTCGTGCAAACCGAGCCGCTTGGCTAATTGTTGGTCAGTGAGGGAATTCTCATCCAGCACGGCGAGAATAGCCTCTCTGCTGGGAATAGGGTTTTCATAGCGGGAGGCTTCCCGCTCGGCATGTGGATCGGCCGGTGGACGGCGTTTTGCCATATATAGGTGCTTACCTCAGCTCATTCGCGAAAAATCAAAAAAATCGGATCCATTATACGCACTGGCATTGACAAAGCACCCTCCGATCAGTAAATTGCGCGCCTCGGGTCACATGACCCAGCTTTCCCATCTATGCCCAGGTGGTGAAATTGGTAGACACGCCAGCTTCAGGTGCTGGTCCTCGCAAGGGGGTGGAGGTTCAAGTCCTCTCCTGGGCACCAATGACTTTCTCTTGATTCACCTGCCTATTACGCTCGCCTTGCAAAGCCGGTCAGGTAAATCTGGCACACTCCGGTACAATTAATGTCTTTTACCCACCTCGGTCTCTCCGAACCCCTGCTTCAGGCCATTGCCCACAAGGGTTATGAGAATCCCTCACCCATTCAAGCCCAAGCCATCCCCGCAGTGCTGAAGGGTACCGACCTGATGGCGGCCGCCCAGACGGGCACCGGCAAGACGGCGGGCTTTACCCTGCCCATCCTTGAGCTGCTCAGTCGCGGCCAGCCCGCCAAGCCCAATAAGGCTCGGGCGTTGATCCTGGCACCCACCCGCGAGCTGGCGGCGCAAGTGGGTCAAAGCGTCACCGATTACGGCAAAAATCTTAAACTGCGCAGCACTGTGGTGTTCGGCGGTGTAAAAATCAACCCACAAATGATGGCTCTGCGTAAAGGTGCCGATATTCTTGTTGCCACACCGGGCCGCCTGCTGGACCTTTACCAGCAAAACGCTGTCCGCTTTGACCAGCTGGAAATTCTGGTATTGGACGAAGCCGACCGCATGCTCGACATGGGCTTTATCCACGATATCCGCAAGATACTTGCCCTATTGCCCAAGCAACGGCAGAACCTGCTGTTTTCTGCCACTTTCTCCGACGATATTCGCAAGCTGGCCAAGGGCATCATGAACCAGCCCGAAGAAATATCGGTTACGCCGCGCAATACCACGGTGGAGAAAATTAAACAGTGGTTGGCGCCGGTGGACAAGGCCCGCAAACCCGATCTGCTGCTGGAGTTGATCAAAACCAACAACTGGCAACAGGTGCTGGTCTTCACCAAAACCAAGCACGGCGCCAACCGTCTGGCGAAAAAACTGGATAGCGCTGGCGTTAGCGCAGCCGCCATTCATGGCAACAAGAGTCAGGCCGCCCGGATTAGAGCACTGGATGAATTCAAACGCGACAAGATACAGGTGCTGGTTGCAACCGATATCGCTGCGCGCGGCCTGGACATCAACCAACTGCCCCATGTAGTGAATTTTGACCTGCCCAACGTTGCCGAGGATTACGTACACCGCATTGGCCGTACGGGTCGTGCCGGCGCCGAAGGCGAAGCGGTATCACTGGTCAGCGCCGATGAAATCAAGCAACTGCAGCAGATTGAGCGGCTGATCAAACAGAACATACCCCGCGAGTATGTCGACGGTTTCGAACCGGACCATGAAGTGCCTGGCTCTCAGACAGTACGACCCGTCCACAAACCGCGCCGCTCACCGGCACCGCGCAATGCAAACGGCGGCACGCCGGCCAACAGGAATGGAAATGGTGCACGCCGCAGACGTCGCAAGCCCGCCGGAGCCGCACGCACCAACAACGGAAATCGCGGCAATCAGTGACGCTCGGCGGCGTCCACCCAACGCAATTCGCGCGGCAGTGAAAAGGTAATATTCTCCGGCCGCCCTTCGAGCTCGACCGGCGCCGTGGCGCCGAGTTCGCACAGGCGTGCGATAACATCCTGCACCAGAACCTCTGGCGCAGAAGCACCCGCGGTAATCCCCACGCGCTTGATGCCTTTCAGCCAGCCGGCATCAATATCTGATGCGGAATCAATCAAATGGGCCTGACAGCCCCGGCGCTCAGCCAACTCGCGCAGCCGATTGGAGTTGGACGAATTGGGCGAGCCAACCACCAGCACCAGATCGCTCTGTTCGGCCAGGGTTTTCACCGCATCCTGACGGTTCTGGGTGGCGTAGCAGATATCGTCTTTGCGCGGCCCCTCAATCGCCGGAAACTTGGCCCGCAGTGCATCAATAACCGCTGCAGTATCGTCCATCGACAGGGTGGTCTGGGTAACAAAGGACAGATGGGACGGATCGTTTACCTCTAGCGAGCCCACTTGCTCGACATCTTCCACCAGATAGATGGCACCACCTTCACTGGCGTTGTACTGCCCCATAGTGCCTTCCACTTCCGGATGACCCTTGTGCCCTATCAGAATACATTCCCGTCCTTCGCGGCTGTACTTCACCACTTCCATATGGACTTTGGTAACCAACGGACAAGTAGCATCAAAGACTTTCAGGCCACGCTGCTCGGCTTCTTCGCGGACGGCACGGGATACTCCGTGTGCCGAAAAAATAACGATCACGTCATCTGGAACTTCGTGCAGCTCGTCGACAAATACGGCGCCACGATCGCGCAAGTTATCGACGACAAACTTGTTATGCACAACTTCGTGGCGTACGTAGATCGGCGCGCCGAACACGTCGAGGGCACGATTGACGATTTCAATGGCTCGATCTACACCCGCGCAGAATCCGCGGGGGTTAGCCATTTTGATCTCGATTGCACTCATGATTCGACCGCTTCTACCTTAAGAATTTCTGCAGTAAAGCGCAGTGTACGCCCCGCCAGCGGGTGATTAAAGTTCACCACCACCTCGGTGTCGCTGACCGACTGCACCACGCCCGGCAGCTCGGACTTCTGGGCATCAGCAAAAGAGATCACCATCCCCTCTTTTAACTCCATATCAGCACCAAACTGCTCACGCTTGAAGTGCTGGATATTGGCGGGGTTTGGCTGACCAAAGGCGTCTTCGGGCTTCAGCTCGAAATCCTTTTTCTGCCCTTCCTGCATACCCAGCAACTTCTTCTCTACGCCAGGTAACAAACTGCCATCGCCGTAATTAAAGGTGGCAGGGCTACGATCAAAGGTCGAGTCGACGATCGCACCATCCTCCATCGCCAGCTCAAAGTGGAGGGTAATGCGGGATTGGCTATCAATACTCATATCAGCGGTGTTCCGGGTGCAGCACCATATCCAGCAACATGCTGGCGGCGCCGACGGTAATGCAGGTATCTGCCCAGTTAAAGGCGGGGAAGTAATTTTCGTTCCAATGCAGGGAGATAAAATCCACCACGTAACCCAAGGCTACGCGATCAATCAAATTCCCGACGGCGCCTGCGAGGATCATGCACAGGGAGAAAGTCAGCAGCTTCTGCTGGTTTTTAATCAGCGCCATCCACACCACCAGCGCGATACTCACCCCCAATGATACAGCGATAAAGAACCAACGCTGCCAGCCGCCAGCATCACTCAGAAAGCTGAACGCGGCGCCGGTGTTGTAATGCAGGGTCAGATTGAAAACCGGCAGCACGTATACCGGCTGACCGTAGGACAGGGTCGTGTTCGCCAAATGCTTGGTCCACTGATCCAGTAGCACCATGGCTATAGCGAACAAATACCAGCGCATAACGCCGGTATCCACCAATTGCCGGAAAATCCGGCGACTATGCATAACTGCGCTGTTCACCATCACCTTCTATATTATCGACACAACGCACACACAGCTCGGGGTGGGCTTCCACGGTGCCCACATCCTCGCGGTGGTGCCAGCAGCGCACACACTTGCTGCCTTCGCTGGCGCGAATTGCCACTTCCAGATTATCCAGCTCGGTGCTGACCGCGTCTGTGCTCTGCGACAGATCTGCGACATTCGCTTTCGAGGTAATCAGCACAAAACGCAGCTCGTCACCGAGTTTGGCCAGCTCTTCCTGCAAAGACTTATCACAGTAGAGGGTGACTTCTGCCTGCAGGCTGCCACCGATCACTTTATTGTTGCGAGCCTCTTCCATGGCCTTGTTGACGGCGGCTTTTACCTCTTGAATCAGCGCCCAGAATGCGTCGCCGCGCTCGGGATCATCAAAGCGCGCCAGCTCGCTGTACCATTCGGCGGCAAATACACTACCGCTTTGTGCGCCGGGCAGGTTTTCCCACAGCTCGTCGGCGGTAAAGCTCAGGATCGGCGCCATCCAGCGGGTCATGGCCTGCGCAATATGATAAAGCGCGGTCTGTGCGGAACGGCGAGCCAGACTATTGGCGCCGGTGGTGTACTGACGGTCTTTAATTACATCGAGGTAGAAACCACCAAGTTCAACGACGCAGAAGTTGTGCAGCTTCTGATAGACCTGATGGAACTGGTAGCGGTTGTAAGCTCCGCGAATATCTTCCTGCAGCTGGGCCGCGTGGTGCACGATCCAGCGATCCAGACTCAGCATATTCTCACTGGCAACCAGATCATTGGCAGGATCAAAGCCCGCCATATTGGCCAGCAGAAAGCGTGAAGTATTGCGAATACGACGATAGGAGTCCGCCGTGCGTTTGAAAATTTCCTTGGAGACAGTCATCTCGCCGCGGTAGTCCGTAGCGGCTACCCACAAGCGCAATACGTCGGCCCCCAGATCGTTCATGACTTCCTGAGGCGCAATCACATTGCCGAGAGACTTCGACATTTTGTGACCGTTAGTGTCTACCGTAAATCCGTGGGTCAGCACGGTTTTGTAGGGTGCATTGCCATTCACTGCAATCGCCGACAGCAGTGAGGACTGAAACCAGCCCCGGTGCTGATCCGAGCCTTCCAGATACAGATCCGCCGGGTATTGCAACTGCTCACGCTGGTTCAACACTGCGTAGTGAGTCACCCCGGAATCAAACCATACGTCCAGCGTGTCGGTGACTTTCTCATACTGTTCGGCGTCATCACCCAAAAGCTCAGCCGCGTCCAGTTCGAACCAGCCATCAATGCCTTCTTTCTCAACACGCTGCGCAACCTTCTCAATGAGTGCGGGCGTATCCGGGTGCAGCTCGGCGGTTTGCTTGTGAACAAACAGAGCAATCGGCACACCCCAGGTGCGCTGACGGGAGATACACCAGTCCGGGCGCTCCTGCATCATCGATTCAATGCGTGCCTTGCCCCACTCGGGCAACCACTGCACATCATCGGCCGCTTTCATCGCGGTATTCAGCAGACCATTTTGATTCATGCTCACAAACCACTGCGGCGTGGCGCGGAAAATGATCGGCGACTTGTGACGCCAGCAGTGGGGGTAGCTGTGTTCGTAACTTTCGTTGTGCAGCAGGCGACTGCGCTCTTCCAAAAGCTCAATAATCGGCTGATTGGCCTTGTGCACAAACTGACCCGCAAACAATTCGGTGTCGTCGAGGAAGACGCCGTTGCCGCCGACCGGGTTCAATACATCCAGACCGTATTTCTGACCTACGACAAAGTCATCGGCACCATGGCCGGGCGCAGTGTGAACAGCGCCGGTACCGGCATCAACGGTGACGTGGTCACCCAAAATCACCGGCACCTGACGGTCATAAAAAGGATGCTGCAGCTTAAAGCCTTCCAGTGCTGCGCCTTTGAATTGACCGAGAATTTCGAAGCTTTCGGCACCAAAACGGGCCAGTGCTTTTTCGTGTAGGTCTTCCGCCAGCACAACATTGCGCCCGTTATAGGCGACAACCACGTAACCCAACTCAGGGTGCAACGCCACCGCCTGATTCGCAGGCAGGGTCCAGGGCGTGGTGGTCCAGATCACCAGATCAACCGCATCGACGGTTACGCCCGTGCGCTGGCTGAAATCAGCTGCATCGACTGCCGCAAAGGCGACATCGATTGCCGGTGAGGTTTTGTCTTTGTATTCCACTTCGGCTTCAGCAAGGGCCGAGCCACAATCGGTACACCAATGCACGGGCTTGAAGCCCTTGTGCACGTGACCGTTGTCGACGATCTTGCCCAGTGCGCGAATGATATTCGCCTCAAAGGCGTAGTTCATGGTCAGGTAGGGTTCATCCCAGTCACCGAGCACCCCGAGACGCTCAAAGCTGGTGCGCTGACCTTTAACCTGTTTGCTGGCGTAATCGCGACACTTCTGACGAAAGGTGCGCGCATCAACCTTGTGGCCGGGCTTGCCAACTTTCTTTTCAACGTTCAGCTCGATGGGCAGACCGTGGCAGTCCCAACCCGGCACGTAGGGTGCGTCAAAACCTTCCAAGGTTTTGGACTTCACAATGATGTCTTTCAGGATTTTGTTAACCGCATGCCCCAGATGAATATCGCCGTTGGCATAGGGCGGGCCGTCGTGCAGAACGAATTTCTCACGCCCGGCACGTGCCTTGCGGATGGCCTCGTAGAGTTTGCCGTCCTGCCATTTTTTCAGCATACCCGGCTCGCGCTGAGCCAGGTTGGCTTTCATGGGGAACGCCGTTTGCGGCAAGTTCAAAGTGTGTTTGTAATCGCTCATAGCATCCAAAAATCAAGCATCGCCGCGCTCAGCGAAGTAGTTACGCGCTGTTTCAATGTCTTTGTGAATCTGCGTTTTCAGGGCTTCAAGGCCGTCAAAGCGGATTTCGTTGCGGATCTTTTTTCGGAACAGGACCTTAATGTTGCGCCGGTACAGGTTGCCGCTGAAATCCAGCACGTGCACTTCGAGTATGGCCTTGGGCAGATTATCGACCGTGGGCCGGGTACCAACGTTGGCCACACCGTGTCGAACCACACCGTCCGGGCATTCCACATCCACTGCAAACACACCCCGCAAGGGCGAGCGCAGGCGGTGCAGCTCCATATTCGCGGTGGGCACACCCAGGGTTCGGCCCAGTTGCTGACCGACAATCACTCGGCCAGCAATGCTGTAAGGACGCCCCAGCAGCCGCTCGGCCTCTTTAAAATCCGCCTCATCCAGCACTTCCCGAATCCGGGTGCTGCTAACTCTCTCTTCGCCCTGAGTCAGGGTCGCGGTGTCCTGGACTTCAAAACCGTAGCTTTCGCCCGCCTTTTTCAGCATGCCGAAGCCGCCACTGCGGTCTCGGCCAAAGCGCAGGTCATCGCCCACCACAATAAATTTAGCTTCAAGACCATCCACAAACAGTTTGCGGATAAACTCCATCGCGCCCAGCTCGCGGAATTTCGGGGTAAAGCGGATCCGCATGATCCGATCGATACCCAATTCGTCCAGCGCCACAAAGCGCTCGCGGAAGCTCATCAAGCGGGGCGGCGCCTCGTGCGGCGAGAAAAACTCGCGCGGCAGTGGTTCAAACACCACCACCACCGTTGGCAGCCCAAGCTCACGGCCTTTGGCCATCAGCTTTTCCAGCACCGCCTTGTGACCGAGGTGAACCCCGTCAAACGCGCCAATGGTGGCCACGCAACCCTTGTGTCGGTCGCGGATGTTGTGAAAGCCTCGGATCAGCTCCATGAGGGGCTCGCTGCATAAAGAAGCGCGTGATTATAACTTAGTCGTCTGGCCTCTGAAATGTCTGAGGCGGACTCCCAGCAAGGCAAGAACAGCCACGTAGATCAGCACACCGCCGCCGCAGAGCAGGGCCATCTCTAGCGCCCGGGCGCCAGCACTTAAGGCCTCCCACACCTCAATTCGCACCAGCAGCAGCCACAGCAGGCCCGCCATGGCAGTTGTCGCGCTCAGCAGGCGCAGACCATAGAGCAACCAGCCGCTGCGCGCCTGATAGGCCCCGCTGCGGTACAACCCCCGGTACAGCAGCGCCGCATTCAACCACGCCGAACAGGCCGTGGCCGCCGCCAGCCCCACGTGACCCAGCTGGAAATAGTGATGGAGCGGAATCGCAAACAGCAGGTTAAACACCATATTGGCGACCATGGCGATCACACCGATTTTTACCGGAGTCTTGGTGTCCTGTTGGGCAAAATAGCCAGGCGCCAGCACCTTGATCAGCATAAAGGCCAGCAAACCGAAGGTGTAGGCACGCAGACTCCAGGCGGCCATTTCCACGTCACGCATGGCCAGCTCGCCGTATTTAAACAGAGTAATCAGTACGGGCTCGGCCAGCATAAACAGAGCCACCGCCGCCGGCACGCCCAATAAGAGCACCGCCCGAATCGCCCAATCCAATGTGCCCGAGAAAGAGGTTTTATCGGCGCCGATGTTGTGGCGCGACAGACTTGGCAGAATCACCGTGCCGATGGCAATGGCAAAGACACCCAGCGGCAGCTCCACCAAACGGTCCGAATAATACAGCCAGGATACGCTGCCGGTCGGCAGGAAAGAGGCTATCACGGTATCCAGCAGCAGATTAATCTGACTGACCGATACCCCGAACAGCGCCGGAATCATCAGGGTGATGATCTTCTGCACCCCCTCATCGCGCCAAGCCCAACGGGGCCGGGGCAGCAGTTGAATACGCTTCAGAAAGGGCAACTGAAAGGTAAGCTGGCAAATACCGGCTATCATCACACCCCAGGCCAGCCCCATCGCCGGCTCGGTCATGCGCGGTGAAATAAATAAAGCCGCGCAGATCAGGCTGATATTCAGCAGGACGGGGGTAAAGGCCGGCACAGCAAAGCGGCCGTAGCTATTCAGGATCGCTCCGGCAAAACCCGTCATGGAGATCAGAAACAGATAGGGGAAGGTGATGCGGATCATGTCTGCGGTCAGCGCAAACTTGGCTGCGTCATTGTAAAAACCGGGAGCAAAAATCGTTGCCACCACCGGCGCGCCGATCACCGCCAGCGTCGTCACTAGCAGCAGAATTCCACCGAGCACGCCTGACACACGGTCAATCAACTGCTGAACAGCGGCAAAAGGCCCCTTCTCCCGATACTCCGCCAGCACCGGCACAAAGGCCTGGGAAAAGGCCCCTTCGGCAAACAATCGGCGCAAAAAATTGGGGATTTTAAAGGCGACAAAAAAGGCATCGGCATTGGCGGTCGCACCCACCATCGCCGCAATCACAATATCCCGCGCCAAGCCCAACACCCGGGAAAGCAGGGTCATCACGGCAACCACGGCGCTGGAGCGAAGTAGTCCCGGGGCTTTGGGTGGCGCCATTTGCGTGTCGCTCAAACCTCAGCTCCAGAGATCGTGCAGACGGGCATGATGGCGGGCAAACCAGTTGAGTGCTACCAGCGAATGGGCATTGTCGATGCGGCCGTCATCCATCATTGCCAGCACCTCGCTTACCGGCAGCACATGCAGGCGAATATCTTCGTTTTCTTCGGCCAGCCCGTGCACACCGGCCGATTTTGAAAGATCCGCGCAGCCGCAGTACAGATGAAAATACTCATCACTGCCGCCGGGGGAGGAATAATAGGAGGCGACTTTTTCCAATGCGGTCAGTTTGGCGCCGGCTTCTTCGATGCTTTCGCGATAGGCGACATCTTCCGGCGATTCACCCGACTCCATCAGCCCGGCGATCAATTCCATCAACCAGGGCGAGGGCTGCCGATTCAGGGCTCCTATTCGGAATTGCTCGGCTACCGCCAGCGCATCCAGCGCCGGGTCGTAAATCAGCACCCCCACCGCTTCGCGGCGCCGCGCGACGACTCGACGCACCTCCCCCGTCCAGCCCCCATTGAAAAGGCGATGTCGCAGGCTGACATCCACCACCTCGAAAAAGCCTTTCCACAGGCGTTCTTCAGACTCAATGGTGAAATCGTCCCGGGAAAAACTCATCAGAAACGGCGCTCGGTATACCAGTTCACGTCGCGGGCGTGGCGATCCACCTGATCCGCCACGTCCAGAATCAGAGCAAACAGTGCCATACGTACCAGCACGCCGTTATCTGCCTGCCGGAAGATCGCGAGATTGGGGTTTTCGTTCAGGTCGTTATCCAGCTCATTGGCTTCGGCGCGCGAATCACGTGGTAGTGGATGCATGATGACCGTATTCGGTTCGCAGTAGCGGGTATAGATAGTCTGATTCAGGCGGTAGCGGCCGCGATACAGATTAGCCTCTTCCTTACTGGCAAAGCGTTCTTCCTGAATGCGGGTCGAGTAGGCGATATCCACATTGCTGATGCTCGCTTCCATGGCATCGCTCTCCACGACGGTGTTACCCGCCGCCCGCAGACTTTCCACAATATCTCCCGGCATGCGCAGTTCATCCGGCGAAATCAGGGTGACCGAGATATTGTTAAACAGACACAGGAGCTTGCACAGCGAGTGCACGGTGCGCCCGTATTTCAGGTCACCGATCAGTGCAATGCGCAGGCCGTCGATACCTTCGCGCCCCTTGTGGCGCAGTTCTTTTTGAATCGTGTAGAGGTCCAGCAGAGCCTGACTGGGGTGCTCGTTGGAACCGTCGCCGCCATTGATCACCGGCACCCGACTGGCGCGGGCAAACTCCGCCACGGAACCGGAGGTCGGGTGGCGCATCACAATCACATCGCTGTAGCCGCTGAGTACGCGGGCCGTATCGTAGAGGGACTCGCCCTTGGCCAGCGCCGAGCTTTCAAAGCCGGT
Organism: Litorivivens sp.; assembly: GCA_041638115.1. Lineage (GTDB taxonomy): Bacteria > Pseudomonadota > Gammaproteobacteria > Pseudomonadales > Spongiibacteraceae > Litorivivens. The sequence goes on from JBFKXO010000009.1 coordinate 12,697, forward strand.
GGTTTCCCGCACTTCCCCGCCGAGCAGGTTAAAGGCACAGCCAAAGCTGACGCGAGTTCGTGTCGAAGGTTCGAAGAACATATTACCGAGGATGGCACCGTCTAGCACCCGGGTAACCCGCTCGCGGTGGGCATAGGGCTCCATCCGATCCGCCACCGCAAAGAGCCGCTCAATCTGCTCCCGCTCAAACTGGGTGATGGACAGAATATGGCTACCGGTAAACTTCACGGGCTTTCCTCAGAGGTTGGAGTGGCATCGGCGTGATCAAATTGAAGGCTGGCCCAGCGGGCGTAAAGCGGCGAGTCTTTAATCAATTCACCGTGAGTACCGAGCGCCGCCAGCTGGCCGTGATCAAGCACCGCTATCTTATCCACCTTCACAACCGTGGCCAAGCGATGGGCGATCACAATCGTGGTTCGACCTTTCATTAATCGCTGCAGAGCCTGCTGAACCTGAAACTCGCTTTCCGCATCCAGCGCGCTGGTGGCCTCATCCAGCAACAAGAGTTTGGGATCTTTCAAAATGGCCCGGGCAATGGCGATACGCTGACGCTGACCGCCGGACAGTCGCACGCCGCCCTCACCCACAAAGCTTTCATAGCCTTCCGGCAGTCGCTCGATAAATTCGTGCGCGTAAGCCGCCTTGGCCGCGTCGATCATCTGTACTTCGCTGGCCTCGGGATTGCCGTAGCGAATATTGTCCGCCACCGTGCCGGTAAACAGCACCGGCTGTTGGGGCACCAGGGCAATCTGGGCACGCAGGGTTTCAGGAGACAGATCGCGCAACTCCACCCCGTCAAAGGTAATGCTGCCGCCCTGCACGTCGTAGAACCGCAGCAAGAGGTCGACCAGCGTCGACTTGCCCGCGCCGGAACTGCCAACCAGCGCCATGCTGGAGCCCGCCGGAACGTCGAGGGTCAAGTTATTGATCGCCAGATAGTCGGGCCTCGAGGGATAGGCAAAGCAAACACCTTTCATTTGCAGCTCGCCCTGCACCGTTGACGGCAGTGGCAAGGGCGCCGCGGGCGGTACAATCAGACTGCGCGCTGCCAGGAGTTCCAGCAGACGCTCGGTCGCCCCGGCGGCGCGTTGTAAATCACCGTACACTTCTGAGATAGCCCCTACAGAGGCCGCTACCATCAAGGCATAAAACACAAAGGCCGCAAGCTCACCGGCACTGATGCGTCCGGCCAGCACATCGTGACCGCCCACCCACAACATCGCAGCAATGGCACCGAGAACCAGTAATATCACCGCCGTCGACAGCCAGGCCCGCTGATTGATGCGGCGAATGGCAATCTGAAAAGCCTCTTCCACATGGCGACCAAACAGCGACTTGTCTCGCTCCTGATAGTTGAAGGCCTGCAATACCTTGATGTTTTTGATCGCCTCCCCAACAAAGCTGCCAACGCTAGCAATGCTGTCCTGCGAGCTGCGCGACAGGGCGCGCACCCGCCGCCCAAAGACCAGAATCGGCACCACAATCAACGGCACACTCAGTAAGACCATCCCGGTCAGTTTCGGGTTGGTGATAATCAGCCAGACAATGCCGCCGATAAACATTAGCGCGTTGCGCAGAGCAATCGATACCGAGGAACCAATCACGGTCTGCAACAGGGTGGTATCGGTGGTGATGCGGGACTGAATTTCGCCGGAGAGATTGGTTTCAAAAAAACCCGGATGCAGGGTGATCACATGGTCGAACACGGCCTTGCGAATATCCGCACTGACCCGCTCCCCAATCCAGGACACTAGATAAAAGCGGGTAAAGGTGCCCACCGCCAGCAGAAACACCAAGCCCATAAAGACCACCAAGGCGTGATTGAGCATGGCCGGTGTACCGCTGGCAAAACCTTCATCTACCAGCAGGCGAATGCCCTGACCGATGGATAACGTAATGGTAGCGGTAAACACCAAGGCAATACTGGCCCCCACAACCTGCGCTTTGTAGGGACGCAGGAACTGCAGCATGGCTTTTAATACCCCGATGTTTTTACTGGGGTCGCGGTTTTCGTTTACATCAGCCAAGGGCGTTTTCCTGTTGGAATTGCTCGATCAGCGTCAGCTTCGCTGCTCGATTGAATTTTTTAATTTCTGCCTCGCGCTTTGAGGCATGAGCGCGGTCCGCGACGGCTTCGCGATACACAATTTCCTGCGGCGGATCACCGCGAAAAAACCGGGCACCCTTAGGGCGCTCGCCAGCGTGCTCCTGAAATCGGCGCTCCACATCGGTGCTGATACCGGTATAAAGTTTGCCGCTGGTACTGCGGATCATATAAACGAACCAGTCACTCACGGCAGGGTTTTCACATAATCTGCCAGCGCGGCCAAGACCTGCTGTTTGTCGGCTGGCTGCTCAGGCAACAACTCGTCAATGCGCTGCAGGCATTGGGCAGCAGTCAGGCCCTCGCCCGCTTCATGCACCCGCTGATGACAGAACTCCTTCCAGTCGGCCTGCTCTTCTGCGCTCAAGGTATCTGGGAAGTTACGCGCGCGATATCGAAAAAGAAGCTCTGGCAGGCGCTTGTCGCAAAAGGGAAAGGTCGACTGCGCCAGCTCGACACCGCTGGATTTGAGCACATCATCCATCAGGCTGCGATCTTCCCGACTGAAAAAACCGCCGCTGTAGAGCATACGCTCCGGATCGGTAGGCTCGGCAAATTCCCGCTGACTGTAGATATCGTTTAACTTGCTGCGCAGATCCACCTTGCTGAGCTGCTGCCAGTGGGCTTCGCAGCGCGCCATATCAATCTGCAAACGCTCCTGGGCGGCTGCATCCAATAGGTTCAGCGTGGCCAGCATGGGCGAGCGGTTCAGGTGAATTTCTTTCAGGGGAATACGCTCAACACCTTCTTCCAGATCCTCGGCCCGTGAGAATACCCGCTCAGCCACCTTCGCTGCGGGCAGCTCCAGCAGCGGCTCCGGGTCGGCCATCAAATCAACCGCAATCACGCTGTTTTTGTTAACAGGGTGCATAGCCAACGGCATCACTAGCGCCGAGCAATACCGGCTGGCCGGATAGCGGCTGGAAATATGCAACAACGGTTTTTGCTTGTTCAGGTCCAGCAGCTGGGCAACGTTCTGTTTCTTGCGCAACTCCAGTGCATAGTCGAACAGCTTGGGTTTACGGGTTTTAAGAATGCGAGCCAGTTCGATGGTGGCGTAGACGTCGGACAAGGCATCGTGGGCAGATTCATGGGACAGACCATTGGCCGCGGTCAGTAATTCCAGCTTGAAACTGACCGCGCCGTTGTCGCCAATTGGCCATTCCATTTCCTCTGGCCGCAGCGCACAGCACAGCCGCACTACATCTATCAGGTCCCAGCGCGCATTGCCGTTCTGCCACTCGCGGGCGTAGGGATCATAAAAATTGCGATAGAGGGTGTAGCGGGTGACTTCGTCATCAAAGCGAATGCTGTTGTAGCCCACACCGACCGTGCCCGGCTGGGCCAGCTCGCGATGGATGGCGGCGATAAACTCACGCTCGCTGACACCTTTTTCCAAAGCTTCCTGCGGCGTAATACCGGTCACGAGACAGGCTTCCGGGTGCGGCACGCAATCCGCCGTCGGCCGGTTGTAGATCATCAACGGCTCGCCAATCACATTCAGATCCGCGTCGGTACGAACGCCGGCGAATTGCGAAGCGCGATCTACCGAAGGGTCAGCGCCCCAGGTCTCGTAGTCGTGCCAATAGAAGGTGTGCTTGGACAAAATGTGGGTTCCGCTGGAGTTTGCGGTATTTCACATGGGGTGGGAGGAGATTGCAAACGCCCCTACTCTTTCACGCTATGGAAAGAACAGGGGCGTAAAAGATTAGACGACTTCGATCGCCTGCTCTTCAATCAGCTTCGACCACTTGGCCGGGCCAGATTTATGCACCGAGTCACCGTGGGTATCAACCGCAACAGTCACCGGCATATCTACCACATCAAACTCGTAGATGGCTTCCATACCCAGCTCGGGGAAGGCGACCACTTCGGCGTGTTTGATGGCCTGCGCCACCAGATAAGCCGCGCCGCCCACGGCCATGAGATAAACCGCTTCGCTATCGCGAATCGCCTCAATGGCTGTATCGCCGCGCTCGGCCTTGCCGATCATGCCCAACAGGCCCGTCTCTTCCAGCATGGTTCGGGTAAATTTATCCATGCGGGTTGCGGTAGTCGGGCCAGCCGGCCCAACCACTTCGTCGCGCACGGGATCAACCGGACCGACGTAATAGATGAAGCGACCGGTCATATCCACCGGCAGTTTTTCGCCCTTGGCCAGCATATCGACCATTTTCTTGTGCGCCGCATCGCGGCCGGTCAGCATCTTGCCGTTCAGCAACAGGGTTTCACCGGGCTTCCACGCTTTGACTTCTTCCGCGGTGACCGTGTCGAGGTTAACGCGACGCACGCCCTCGCCCACTTCCCAGGTAATTTCTGGCCAATCGTCCAGCGACGGCGGGGTCAGAGTGGCGGGGCCTGAGCCATCAAGCGTCACGTGGGCGTGACGGGTGGCGGCGCAGTTGGGGATGATGGCAACAGCCTTGTTGGCGGCGTGAGTCGGGTAGTCTTTTACCTTCACATCCAGCACGGTGGTCAGACCGCCGAGGCCCTGAGCACCAATACCCAGTTTGTTCACCTTTTCCATCAGCTCCAGACGCAGCTCCTCGGAACGGTTCGAGGGACCGCGCTCGCGCAGCTCGTGAATATCGATGGGGTCGAGCAGGGCTTCTTTGGCGACCAACATGGCTTTTTCCGCCGTGCCACCAATACCGATACCCAGCATGCCGGGCGGGCACCAGCCAGCACCCATCTTGGGTACTTGCTCCAGCACCCAGTCCACTACCGAGTCTGAGGGGTTGAGCATGGCAAACTTGGATTTGGCTTCACTGCCGCCGCCCTTGGCCGCGACATAGACTTCTACCTTGTCGCCTTCAACAATTTCGTAGTGGATAACGGCCGGGGTGTTGTCCTTGGTGTTCTGACGGGCACCGTCCGGGTCGGACAGAATTGAAGCGCGCAGTACGTTGTCCGGGTGGTTATAGGCGCGACGCACACCTTCGTTGACCATGTCGGTCACCGACATGTCGCTTTCCCATTGAACGTTCATACCCACTTTCAGGAAGACGGTCACGATGCCCGTGTCCTGACAGATCGGGCGATGCCCCTCGGCACACATGCGGGAGTTGATCAGAATTTGGGCCATCGCATCTTTGGCGCCGGGATTCTGCTCACGCTGATAGGCCTGGTATACGCCTTGAATGAAATCTACCGGGTGGTAGTAGGAGATATATTGCAGGGCATCTGCAACTGTGCTGATCAGGTCGTCTTTGCGGATTACGGTCATCGGCTGCCTCACTGTACTGCGAGCCGAGCGCTCCGGTAATCGTCACCAGTCGCCCCACCCGCGGGATTCGGGGGCAACATTATACCTCAGGGCGTATTGCCTTTCACTGTGACGCCGCCAGATACGGAACGTAAAAAGGCTCTCCGCAGAGAACAACAGGCCAAATGGTAAACCTCGGAATTTTGGCCAGGGTTTCTTTCCTTGAGGGCTTTGCCAGCCTTTTCAGTGAAGTCACCAAACTTGGAACTTAGCATATTCCTATATAAAAAATCCCCGCCCGAAGGCGAGGACTTTGTCAGCAGTTTAAGGCCTCCCAAAGGAGACCATGCAAAAGCATCAAGATATCGGATTACTCGGTAATCTCAGCCTTAAGCACTGCCACCACGCGGCGATTCTCACGACGTCCTTCGCGCGTTTCGTTCGACGCAACCGGCCGCTCCTCACCGTAACCAATGGCAGTCAGACGCGAAGCATCAATACCAAACTTGGTTACCAGTGCGGCTTTAACCGCATCCGCTCGACGCTGAGACAGCGACTTATTGTACGCGTCCGTGCCGGTGCTGTCCGAGTGCCCCTCGATGACCGCGCTTACACCTCCAAACTTCTTGAGGAAGTTCGCAACTTTCGCGATCTCGGGCTGGTATTGCTCAGGTATATCTGCTGAGTTTGTAGCGAAATTCACTTCCATGCGGATTTGCTCTGTGCGAGACAACACAAACTTGCAGCCACTCTCATCCACCTGACGCCCAGCAGGAGTCTGCGGGCACTTGTCTTTGTAATCAGGTACCCCGTCGCCATCAGTGTCCAGCGGACAACCAGACGCATTTACCACCACACCGACTGGTGTGTTAGCACAGCGATCCGAACTATCACCAATTCCATCACCGTCAGTATCTTTTTCTGCGGGAGCCACCGGCACTGGCGAAGTAGTCTCCGCAGGTGTTTCTGCACCAAAAGCATAACCAATACTGAACAGAGCGACGCCATCCACTAGGTCGTCATCCATATTGTTGATTGCTCTAAGCTCCACTCCGGTTGACCAAGACGGCGCGATATCAAATCGAGCGCCAACCCCCAGCGAGAAGTGGGTATCATCATCTGAACTGTCACCCAGTGGAGTCTCCACTTTAAAGTTAGAATGCCCAATCCCGACCAGCACATAGGGTCGCCAAGTATCCAAATTAAAGTATCGACGAGCGTCCAAGCTCGCCCGGTGAATATCCACGTCAATATCTACAGGAACATTGGAATCGGATTCCGTTGCGGCCCCCATGTAGCTTAGTTCCACGCCCCACTCGTCAGAGAATTGTCTCTCAATTCCAATAAAGCCAACCCCAGAATCATCAAGGTTTCGTTCAGAGTCGTAGGTTTGTACACCCGCTCCAAGATTCAGTTTCCAAGCGCTTTCAGAATGAGCCCCTGCAGAAAAAGCACCAAGTGCAATAACCGCTACCGCAATACGTGATTTTTTCATTTAACCCCCAGCCTCCAGAAAGGACAATGTATCAAGCAAAGTGATCACTTTTCAGGCTACTTCACTCGCAACCCATAACGCCACTATCTATAACGCAAACACACAGATTATTCCAGCTTAATTAATAAGTTATGCTCACATTCTACAAACCGACTACCATTTTAACACCGATCGAACAAAGGGCTTGGTCAGCGACCGCTGGTGTCGGAGCGACTCCCGATCCAGCCGATCCAAAATATCGAACAGAGCCGTGAGATTGCGAGCAGCACGGTGGTAGAGATAGTCGGCCACTTCCTGCTCCAATTCCATCCCCAATCCGATAGCTCGAAAGATCAGAGCCTCCAGACGCTGCTCTTCACTGAGCGCCGTCAACTGGTAAACACTGAAACTCTTCAGACGTGAATGCAGGTCTGGCAGGCCGCAGGGCAGCGAACCAGCAGGCAAGCGGGAGGCCGCCAGCAAAGCAGTACCGCTGTGTAACGCTCGGTTATAGAGGTGAAACAGCGCCTCCTCCCAGTGCGCCATGCCAATTACCGCGTCCAGGTCATCCAGGCAGACCAGATCGACCTGTTCGGCGCCCTCAAGAACAGCTTCTGCATTGGCGTCCAGAAACTCCCGCAGCGGGATATAGGAAGCCGTCAGGTTACGGCTCGCCGCCTGGTGACAGCTCGCCTGCAGCAAATGGCTGCGACCGCTCTCTGCGGTACCGTGTACCAACACCCATTGCTCACCTTCGCCTTCAGCCTGCAATTTGAGCTGATTCACCAACAATCGGTTGCCAGCGATGGTGTAGAAATTGTCGAAACGCAACGACTTTTCCGGCCCAATCCCAAGAGCCAGCTGTTCACTCATCGGTAATGATCTCCGGGTATTTGGGTCCGCCGTAAAGGTCACTCCCCAGATAACTGCGATGGAGATGTCGCAGCATGACCATAATCACCGCTGCTGCCGGCAGGGCTAGCAATATCCCCACAAAACCGAACAGCTGAGCGCCCGCCAACAGCGCAAAGATGACCGCGACGGGATGCAGGCCTATTCGGTCACCGACCAGCAAGGGCGTCAGCACCATGCCCTCCAATTGCTGACCGATCGTGAAAACCACACCGACCTGCACCAGCGCCCAAAGGTCATGAAACTGGAACCAGGCGGCGATTACCGCCGCCACAATACCGACAATGAAGCCCATGTAGGGCACGATGCTCGCCAGCCCCGCTAACAAGCCCAGCACCAACGCCAGTTCGAGCCCCACAATCCAGAGACCGACCGTATAGATCACCGCCAGTGCGGCCATCACCAGCATCTGGCCGCGAATAAATGCCCCTAGAATTTCATCGCACTCAGTGGCAATCACCGTCGCTTTGTTTTCGATGGAGCGAGGCAGCAAGTCGCGGATTTTCGCCACCAGAATGTCCCAGTCACGCAGCAGATAGAACGTAACCACAGGAATCAACACCAGCGTGCTGAGCCAGCCCATGATGGCCAGACTGGAACCGGTAACTCGGGCCCAGACTCGCATCAGTACGTCGCCAGCGGTGCCAATGTTTTTGCCCAACGCTTCGCCGGCCTGAGAGAGAGTCGCACCGTCGCCGAGACGGGCACGCAGTTCCGGTAAAACCTGAGTCTGCACCCACTGGATCAGTGTCTGCAGACGCACCCCTAACAACTGGAACTGCTCGACCAATAGCGGCAGTGCGATGACCAGAAGCAACAGAGTAAACAAGGTTAGACAGAGAAAAACCACGCAGACAGCCAGGGTTCGGCCCATGCGGCGCGCTTCAAGCCGGTCGACCAGCGGATCGCCGACGTAAGCCAACAGGGCGCCCACCAGAAACGGGGCCAGAATCGGCTTAAGCAAATGAATCAAAATACCGAAGCCCACAGCGCCGGCAAGCAGCAAGGCTATGCGCCTATTGCTAATCGCCACCTCGGGACCCGCATTCATGGCTGCGCCTGCCACCGATAGTAACTATGCAATTGCTCCACCGGCAATTTCGACTCGGTAAAGGCAACCCCCGGGTTTTGATCTTCTGTGAGCTTCTTGTCCAGTAAAAAGAACTGCCGCGCTTTGTCCATGCTGCCATCCAGATGCAGCTCAATGATCGCCTGGGAGCCGGCAACCCATACCGGATTGGCATGCTCGATGACCGCAACGCCTTCCAGGTAGGTCAACAGCCGCGCATAGTCACGAAAATTGTCCACCCCACTCACAACAACATGCTCGCGCGCCCCGCCCTGGCCGGTGCGAACCACGGCAAACCTGGACGCGAGCTCATCGGCCACAGCATTGATCACTGGTCGCAGGATGTCAGGCAACTCTGGCCCCTGACGGTCCAACTGGTCTTCGTCGACACCATTTATAACCGCCAGATTTGCCATCCAGCTACTGGACAGCCGCGTCAATCGACCGGTTAGAATCTGCGAGGTACGGTAGCGCTCCGCCGCACGACGCACCGCATCCAGATCCATCGACCACACCTGAGCCGTGGTGAGCTGTAGCTTGTCGTCGATATCCAGGACCGGAAAGACCAGCGGTAACCCGCGCCGGGCCGCCACGTCGCGCAACACTTGAACGATCTCCGGGTCGCTGGCTTCACTGACGAAATGCCGGCCACTGAAGTCATCCACTACCAGCCATACCAGGGTTTGCGGGCGATTCTTATCCCACACAGGCAAGCCGGACTGGCTCAGCAGACGGTTAACCTCAACCTCACTGAAACTAAAATCGACAAACAGCTGCTCGCGGCCGTCTTCGGTGCTGGTCGAGTAATGGTATTGATTGAGCATGGACTCTGCTCTGGGCAAGACGCGCCGCACTTCTTCGGCGTACGCAACATCCTCGCTGCCACTGACCCGCACCAGCACCTGCCGCAAGCCCTCTGCGGCGGCATCTTTCAGTGCTGCCTGGCTGCGTTGGGACACCGGAATCTGAGCGTCATAGAGATTGTTAACCACCTCAGCCTGCGCCATTGAGGGCAAAACTGCGCCCAGAAACAGGACAAACAACACCAGCACGTTTATTTTTTTCATAAACTCCGCGCAAACCCGCACTTAATCATGCCGGCATTGTAGCAAGGCGCGTGCAGCGATACAGCCGCAATTGGCGCCAAATACGTGCTGAATTTGCCGTCTATTCAGGCTAGAATACCCGCCCTCGAAAACAGGGTGCCCCAGATGACCGATTCCACTCCCTCCTTGAGCTACAAAGACGCAGGCGTCGACATTGATGCCGGCGACGCGCTGGTTGAACGTATCAAGCACGTAGCCAAAAAAACCCGCCGTTCCGAGGTAATGTCCGGCCTAGGTGGCTTTGGCGCCTTGTGCCAGATCCCTAGCGGCTACAAGGAGCCGGTACTGGTGTCCGGGACCGACGGCGTCGGCACCAAACTACGCCTGGCAATGGATCTCGGTATCCACGACACCATCGGGATTGACCTGGTGGCCATGTGCGTCAACGATCTGCTGGTCACCGGCGCTGAGCCGCTGTTCTTTCTCGATTATTACGCCACCGGCAAGCTGAATGTCGAGGTGGCAGCCAAAGTCGTCGAAGGTATCGGTGCAGGCTGCGAATTGTCCGGTTGTGCGCTGGTAGGCGGTGAAACCGCTGAGATGCCCGGCATGTATCACGGCGAAGATTATGATCTCGCCGGTTTTTGTGTCGGCGTTGTGGAAAAGTCGAAGATTATCGACGGCTATTCGGTACGGGTGGGCGACAAATTGATCGGCATTCGCTCCTCCGGCCCCCATTCCAACGGCTACTCCCTGATCCGGAAAATCATTGAGGTCAGCAAGGCAGACCTGAAAACCCCTTTCGGTGAAAGCACGCTGGGCGAAACTCTGCTGGCGCCGACCCGTATCTACGCCAAACAGATCCTGCGGCTGATCAAGGAATACCCGATCAAAGCGATGGCCCACATCACCGGTGGCGGCCTGCTGGAAAACGTACCCCGCGTGCTGCCCAACGGCACCCGCGCCGCCATCGACGTATCAACCTGGCAGCGCCCGGAAATCTTCGACTGGCTGCAGAAGGCCGGCAACGTATCAAGCCGGGAAATGCACCGCACCTTTAACTGCGGCATCGGCTTTGTGCTGTGCGTCGACGCAGCCAATGCCGAAGCGGTACTGGACATGCTCAAGCAACAGGGCGAAACGGCCAGCGTGATTGGGGAAATCGAGGCCTGCGCAGAGGAAGACGAGCGCGTCGTGCTGCAGGGCCTGTAAATGCCCTGCAAGCTCGTTATCCTGATCTCCGGCAGCGGCTCCAATCTGCAAGCCTTCATTGACGCTGCCGCCCAAGACCAGTTGCCGGCCCGCATCTGCGCCGTCATCGCCAATCGCCCCGGCGCAGGCGGCCTGGAGCGCGCGGCGAACGCCGGCATTCAAACCGCCGTGGTCGATCACAAACAATTCGACAACCGCGACGCGTTTGATGCCGAGTTACGGAACGTTATCGACAGTTTCGCCCCGGATCTCGTCATACTTGCCGGTTTTATGCGCATCCTCGGTGCCGATTTCGTGCGCCACTACCGTGGACGCATGCTTAACATCCACCCCTCCCTGCTTCCCAAATACCCCGGTCTGCACACCCACCAACGAGCCATTGACGCTGGTGACGCCGAGGCAGGCGCCACGGTACACTTCGTGACCGAAGAACTTGACGGCGGACCACCGGTTTTACAAGCTTCGGTTCCCGTTCAAGAGGGCGATACGGCGGAACTTCTGGCCGCCCGTGTGCTCGAACAGGAACATCGCATTTATCCGCTGGCCGCTCGCTGGTTCGCGGAAGGGCGACTCAAACTCAATGGTAATCAGGCGGAACTTGATGGCACAGCGCTTCCGGCGACAGGCTTTCCCTTTCACACTGGCACTGACTAGCCTCTGGCTGCTATTCACTGCCGGGCTGGCAAACGCCGGGGCCGGCACTGCCCTGAAACCCTACAGAGCCACCTACAGCATTGTGCGCGATGGCATGGCAGCCGAGGTAACCCGCGAGTTGAGACACTCAGCGGAAAACGAATGGACCCTGAACGATTCCGCCCGTATTTTGTTTGCCCGGTTCTCGGAAACCGCAAGCGTTACGCTGGACGACCTGCTGGTTATCCCGAAATCCTACCGCTACGAACAATCGCCGGGGAATAGCAAAGACCAGAAAATCCGCTATGACTGGAAAAATCGTCGTGCGATTATTGAAGTGGACAGCGGCACCCGCCACGCAGAGCTGAAAGTACCCACCTACGACAAACTCAGCTACCAAATGCAGCTGCGGCTCGATCTGATGGCAGGCCAACTACAAACCGCCAAGACCTACGA